>JAEYPM010000023.1 GCA_023410675.1 Bacillota bacterium
AAATCCTGAGGTACTGCAAAAGTATCTTCCGTGGGCAAACCTTCCAGAGGAATGCTATAGTAAGAAAAAATAGTCTAATACACAGCTCCAGTACATTTAATGTCTGGAGTTATTTTACGCTTACGTATATTATTCAGAGAGAATGTTATACTCTAGGGTTTTAGTTATTTTGCATGTAAAAATATGAGGAAAATACAGGCACATTATATCGTATAATACATAAAATGATAATGAACTTCCATAAAAAGTAAAATTTGCTTATATAAGGTGCCAATGCACTGTAGCTGAGAGGAGTGTTTCATAAATGCAAAATTATAGAGAAAGCATATATGCATCAACTGCAAGAAATATGCAAGATCATAATATGACATATAACATGAGTGATTATAACATGCCATATAATATGGGAGATTTTAATTCGCAAATGTGTATAGATATAGACAAAATGCCTATTGCTATGGCTTATGTTCCATGGCAGAATTGGAAAACTGTATTTGATTTAAATAAAGCATTAGAGGTAGGAACCATTTTTCCTGAACTTGATAAGCCTTACACAGGAATTAGGAGGGATTAAGAATAATGCGAGCAGATCGTGATGAATTACTCAGATATATTTATACAACAAGTTTTGCTATTGATGATATCAAACTTTACCTTGATACTCATCCAACAGACAAACAAGCTTTAGAATATTATCAAAAAGTAAACGAGGTCAGAAAGAGAGCAGTAGACGAATATACGGAGCACTTTGGCCCGCTAACAGCTGAGAAGGTAAATGTTATGAATAGATGGACTTGGATTGATGGTCCATGGCCATGGGAAGTGTGAGGTGATAGATTATGTGGAGCTATGAAAAAAAATTGCAATATCCTGTTAAAATAAAACAAACAAATGCAAAATTAGCACAAGTAATTATAAGCCAATTTGGTGGGCCTGATGGTGAATTAGCAGCCTCTATGCGTTATTTATCTCAAAGATATACTATGCCCTATAATGAAGTTACAGCAATACTTACAGATATAGGAACAGAAGAACTGGCTCATATGGAAATGGTAAGTTCTATTATTTATCAGCTTACAAAGGACTTAACTATTGAAGAAATAAAAGAATCAGGATTTGACAAATATTACGTTGATCATACACTTGCTTTGTGGCCACAGGCTGCTTCTGGTACCCCATTTACGTCAACATTCTTTCAGTCAAAAGGTGATCCTATCACAGACTTATTTGAAGATTTAGCAGCAGAACAAAAAGCACGAACAGTTTATGATAATATCTTGCGTCTCGTTAAAGACCCTGAAGTTGCTGATCCTATCAAATTCTTACGTGCAAGAGAAATTGTACATTTTCAGCGTTTTGGAGAAGCACTGCGCATCGTTCAAGATAAACTAGATGCTAAGAATTTTTATGCATTCAACCCTGAATTTTCGCGTCTAAAAGGAAGATAGAAAAGATGCTAGACTTAGAGTATTAGATATACACTAAGTCTTTTTATATGAATATATTTACGTTACTTATTTGATAAAAGTAAAAGTTTTACTTAAAATCTACTAAATTTGCAAGACATTACCCAGTGTTTATGATATGCTATTGATGAATATTTTAAGTTGATTCGTATAACCTATATTTAATAATTTATATTCTATAAGATTATACGCTTAAGGAGAAAAATAAATGATAGAGCTTGGTAAAATTCAAAATTTAATTGTAATAAGAAAAACAGATATAGGCGTCTATCTTAATGAACAAGACGGAGAAAAAATAAACGAGGTGTTATTACCTAAAAGTCAAGTTCCAAAAGAGATAGAAGTAGGAGATGAACTAGCAGCTTTTATTTATAAAGACTCAGAAGATAGAATCATTGCCACCACGAAGCAACCAAAGATTACGCTTGATAAGTTAGCTATGCTAAAGGTAGTAGAAATAACAAAAATAGGAGCATTTTTAGATTGGGGATTAGAAAAAGATTTGTTTTTGCCTTTTAAACAGCAAATAGGAAAGATAGTAAAAGGTAAATCCTATATGGTCGGTATGTATGTGGATAAAAGCAATCGTTTATGTGCAACAATGAAAATATATAATTTATTAAAGGCAAATGCACCATATAAAACAAATAATAATGTAAAAGGCATTATTTATAGCATGAATGAAAAACTTGGCATATTTGTTGCTGTAGACCATATTTATCATGGATTAATTCCTACTCAAGAGATATTTGGAAGTTATAAAATTGGGGATACTATAGAAGCAAGAGTCAAAACAATAACTTCTGATGGTAAACTTGAACTAAGTTTAAGAAAACAAGCCTACTATCAAATAGAAGATGATGCACAGAAGATTATGAATATGCTTAAAAGTAATAATGGTACACTTTCTTTAAATGATGACAGTTCACCAAATGAAATTAAGGAAGCTCTAAATATAAGTAAGGCTGCTTTTAAAAGAGCATTAGGAAGACTAATAAAAGAAGGTGCAGTTGAAATAACCAAAGAGGGAATAAAATCAAACTTCTAATACTACACTTTACTTTTTAGTTATATATATTTGTTTCTAGCTTGACAGGTATTATTTAATATCATATATAAATCGTATATAGTTATAAAATGCACATTTAATCTATTAATTTATACTCAGAGAATTTGCTTTTGTTTAATTTATTAATTCAAAGGAGGACAAATCATGGCAACTTGGAAATGTTCTAAATGTGGTGAAGAAAAAGAAGGTAGATGTAGACCTGCAAAGTGTCCAAAATGTGATGCACCAAAAGAAGCCTTTATAAAAAAAGAATAATGTTATGTGCTTATATTTAGTTAGATAAGCACAATACAAAGCCTAAGAGATAAGATATATCTTTTAGGCTTATTTTCTTTATTGGAAAAGTATTTTAAAGTTGAAAACAATGCTCTAGTTAAAGTCCGAATATTCTTGCTATACTTGCAACAATAAAACATATAAGTATGCCACATACAGTAGGTAAAAAGATAGAGATCAGTGTCCATTTTAGGCTATTCGTTTCTTTCTTTATGGTTAGACAAGTGGTTGCACATGGCCAATGCATGAGGGTAAATAGCATCATACATATTGCTGTGATAGGTGTCCAATTATTATTAAGTAAAAGTGTCCTTAGCTGATCTAAGTTATCAAGTTGTATTAAGTTACCTGTTGCCATATAACACATAATTATAATAGGTATAACAATTTCGTTAGCAGGTAATCCGAGTATAAATGCAATCAGTATATAACCATCAAGACCAATATATTTAGCAAAAGGATCCAGAAATTGAGCAGAATAAGTAAGTAGACTGATATCCTGTATATATATATTTGCCATGAGCCATATCACACCACCGGCAGGTATGGCAATGCAAATAGCACGACCAAGTACAAATAGAGTTCTGTCAAGTATTGAACGTAAAATAATTTTTCCTATTTGAGGTTTTCGATAAGGTGGTAATTCTAAAGTAAATGATGAAGGAACGCCTTTAAGTAATGTTAACGATAAAAGTTTTGATGTCATTAAAGTCATGATAACACCAATAATGATAATGCCAGTAAGAAGCATGGATGAAATGATTGAACGTGAAGGTTCTGTAAGGGTCCCAGTGAAAAAAATGCTAATAATAGCAATGAGCATTGGAAATCGACCATTGCATGGTACGAAATTATTCGTTATAGAAGCAATAAGTCTCTCACGGGGTGAATCAATAATACGACAGCCTACTACGCCTGCAGCATTACATCCAAATCCCATACACATTGTGAGTGCTTGTTTCCCGCAAGCACATGATTTTTTAAAGAAGTTATCTAAGTTAAAAGCTATCCTTGGAAGATATCCTAAATCTTCTAAAAACGTAAAGAGTGGAAAAAATATTGCCATTGGTGGAAGCATAACAGATACTACCCATGTAAGTGTTCGATAAATTCCTTTTACAAGTAAACCATAAACCCATGTTGGTGCTTCAATATAAGTAAAAAAATCGGTCAATCCAAATTCTATCTTGAAAAAAAATGCAGCTAATAACTCAGATGGAATATTGGCTCCTGTAATTGTAAGCCAAAAGATAATACCTAACAATATCATCATAATCGGGATTCCAAATATTTTTGAAGTAAGGTATTTATCTATTTTTCTATCAATAGTATTATAATCTTGATTGCTGGAAGTAACAACACGTTTTGCGATTTGTTCAGCGATTTGTACGAGCTTAGAGACTATTTTATCTCTAAAGTCTTTTGAACTAATTCCCATTTCAATTAAATAATTTCTTGCATTATTAATTTGTTTTATTAGAGATGGCTGGTCTGTTATATTAATATTAAGATATTTACTCATAGAATGAATAAGGCTGGTGTCATCTTCTAAAAGTTTAAGAGCAATCCACCGAGTATTTATTAAACGAGGAAAAAGTGTTTCAAGTGCCCCTTGAATTTGCAATACAGCCATCTCAATAGTATCATCATATAAAATAATATTGGATGTATAATGAATATTATTTAATGCAACGAACTCGATTGTTTCCATTAACTGAACTAAGCCTATGCCTTTTTGAGCACTTGTAGCAACAACTGGAACGCCAAGTTCTATAGATAACTTTTCAATGTTAATATGTATTTTTTTCCTTTTTGCTTCATCTATTAAATTAACACATACGATTACCTTTTGTGTTATTTCAATGGTTTGAAGAACAAGATTAATATTTCGTTCTAGGCAAGTAGCATCTACTACTACAACAGTTACATCTGGATCTCCAAAGCAAATAAAATCGCGTGCAACTTCTTCTTCAGCAGAACTTGCCATTAAAGAGTAGGTTCCAGGAATATCAACTAAAATGTAATTTCTATTATTATATATATATTTACCTTGTGCATTAGAAACAGTTTTACCTGGCCAATTACCAGTGTGCTGATTAAGGCCAGTTAAATAATTAAAAATACTGCTTTTGCCTACATTGGGATTTCCAGCTAAAGCGATTACTTTATCAGAAATAGAATTTTTATCAATTTTAAGATGGTTGTGTAGCATATTTATGTTTGCTTTCTTTTTTTTTATAATCATGCAATCACTCTCCAATATTTTATAAAGCTCTAACTTTTAGTCCAATCAATTTTTTCTTAAGTGGGATTTATTTAAGAAGAAATTGATTAGACTATTCTATTTTACTTAAGCTTTTCAACTAAAATTGTTGAAGCTATATCTGCACGTAAAGCCACAACTGCACCTCTAATAAGATAAGCAACTGGATCACCAGAAGGACTCCTTTGAAGTGGTTCAATAATCGTGTCCTTAATAAGTCCTAAGTCTAACATTCTTCTTCTTATAAGTCCCTCAGAGGTTAGTTTTTTTACTTTACATTTTTGACCTAGATGCAAAGAGCTAAGTGGAACGTCATGATTATTCATAGTCAACTTCATCCCCTAGATTATGTTTAAAAAACCTTTCTTTACTAGAGTATGCATAATTGTAAATAAATGTTACGTACTTAAGTGCTGGTTTTTGAAAGGTGTGAGAGAAGATAAAATATGAATCTTATCATTTATGCTAAAATTATTCATTGAAATATAGTTTTATAGAATAAACAATGTGTAGAATTTTTCTAATATATTATTATATAAAATAATATATGATGATAAAAATAAAAGTAGAAGACGAGAATTGTTTAGTAGAAATGGATATAATTATTGACATAAAGTATATTATAGAATAATATTTTAATTAATAGTAATTATTAACAAGCTAATGAGGTGATAGAAGTGAGTGAAAAACAAAAATTTTATATTTGTAAGCATTGTGGTAATCTAGTTGGAAAAATAAAGGATTCTGGTGCTAAGATTGTTTGCTGTGGAGATCAAATGGAAGAATTAGTTCCTAATACAGTAGATGCATCACAAGAAAAACATGTACCTGTTGTCACAATAGAAAATAATGTAATAACTGTTCAAGTAGGTAGTGCACTTCATCCAATGCTTGAAGAACATCATATTGAATGGATTTACCTTGAAACGAAAAAAGGTGGACAAAGAAAATCCTTAACTATTGGAGGAAAGCCAGAAGCAATTTTCTTATTAGAAGATGATGAGGTAGTAGCTGCATATGAATATTGCAATCTTCATGGATTATGGAAAGCAGAAATAAACTAAGTATATAGGCTAATATATATATTTAATATATTAAGTTTTATATATTTTGTTAATTCTAAAAAGGAGAAGCAGCATTTAAGTAATGAATAGGTGAAGGAATTGTGTTGTTTCTCTACACATAAATAATATAAAAAGGAGCGTAGTACAATGGATAATATAAAAGGTACAAAAACAGAAGCGAATTTAATGGCTGCATTTGCTGGCGAATCTCAAGCAAGAAACAAATATACATATTATGCATCTAAAGCAAAAAAAGAAGGGTTTGAACAAATAGCTAAGTTTTTTGAAGAGACTGCAAATAATGAGAAAGAACATGCAAAAATTTGGTATAAATTATTACATGATGGTATTGGCTCAACTACTGATAATTTAAAAGATGCTGCTGATGGCGAACATTATGAATGGACAGATATGTATGCAAATTTTGCCAAGGTAGCTAGAGAAGAAGGGTTTACTCGTATTGCTTATCTATTTGAGGCTGTAGGTAAAATTGAAAAAGAGCACGAAGAAAGATACCTAACACTGCTCAATAATATAAAAGAGGATAAAGTATTTAAAAAAGATGGTAAAGTAGTATGGCAATGTAGAAATTGTGGTCATATTCATGAAGGAGATTCTGCACCAGAGAAATGTCCAGTATGTGATCATCCAATATCATACTTTGAAATATTAAATAAAAATTATTAACAACCTAAATTCTATTAAATAAATGTATGTATTTTATACAAATCACAAGGTATTGAAACTCTTTTCATTAACCTTGTGATTTTATTTTTATTGATGAATAGTAATTGAGTTCCTATACAATACTAATATGAAAACAATAGATTGGGGAATGATGGATTGCTATGACACTAGAAAACTTAATGAAACAAAGTCCAATACTACTTGCATTTTTAGGAACATTGTTTACCTTTTTATTAACGGCTATTGGAGCTGCTTTAGTTTTTTTGATAAGAAAAGATATTAAACCGTCCATGCAGAAAGCCTTTTTAGGATTTGCAGGTGGTGTCATGATAGCTGCTTCAGTGTGGTCATTATTAATACCTGCAATTGATATGGCAGAAGAACAACAAATTGTAAGTTGGTTGCCAGCTAGCGGGGGATTTATCTTGGGAGGTCTTTTTCTATTTGCTTTAGATAGAATTTTGCCCCATTTACATATTGGGCACGAAAATCCTGAAGGACACTCATCATCTTTTAGACGTACGACAATGCTTGTGCTTGCAGTTACACTTCATAATATTCCAGAAGGTTTAGCTGTTGGATTAGCATTTGGACTTGCAGCTAAGACTAATCAAATAGAAGAGTTTAGAGCAGCAATTGCATTAGCCATTGGCATCGGACTTCAGAACTTCCCAGAGGGAACAGCAATTTCTTTACCACTTAATAAAGAAGGCTTATCAAAGGCTAAATCATTTTTATATGGTGCGGCCTCAGCAGTAGTTGAGCCTATTGCAGGAGTATTAGGTGTTCTTTTAACAGCAAATATTGTTGGGATTATGCCATGGATGCTTGCCTTTGCTGCTGGTGCCATGATTTATGTTGTGGCAGAAGAACTTATTCCCGAAGCCCATTCAGAAAAGCATTCTCATTCTGGTACTATAGGCGTTATGCTGGGGTTTCTTATGATGATGATTCTTGATGTTGCATTAGGATGACAAAACATGAAAAACCTTGAAAGAAATCACTTTTTTGCTGTATAATATAGATAAAATACTGGAGAAAAGAGTTGATTCCTTATGCAAAAAAACAAACATGTTGTCTCTATTATATCTTCTTTAGTATGCTTTTTTCTTTTTTCGACAGTTATTTATGCCTATGAGCAAGGAACAGTAATTTTTGATAATACTAATTTAAGAATAGTTCCTGATAATAATGCAATGATACTCTTTACACTAAGCAAGGGAGATTTAGTGAATATAGTTGACAAGCATGACGATAATTGGTATCTATTAGATAATAATTTATATATTAGAAAAGATTATGTTCAGTTACAAAATGCAATAAAACCAAGGACACACATATTACTTTCAGAAAATGTTATGCATACAAAAGAAGGTTTTATCCCTCTATCACCTGGTGATAAGATTCAAATCTTAGGTAATGAAAATGGAATTATTCAAGCAGAATTTTTAGGTTTTACTGGATATATTTATCATCTAGATGAGAATCTATCTATAGATAATGGGATTAAGTCTCTTATTGTCAATGAGGCATTAAGTTATGTAGGATATCCTTACCAATATGGAGGGAATTCGTTGACATCAGGTACTGATTGTTCAGGCTTTATTCATCTTATATATAAAAACTTCAATATTAACTTAGAGAGAAGTTCTTCTATGCAATATTTAGAAAATGGATACTTTGTTGATGATTCACAGATACAAGAAGGAGATTTAGTCTTTTATGGAGAGAATAATCAAGTAACACACGTAGCACTATATATTGGAAACGGGCAGATTGTTCATGCAGCATCCGAAAAGCAAGGTATATGTATAAGCAATATGAATATTAGTGTTCCTATTATAGGGATTAAAAGAATATAACACAATTAAATAATCTATACATAAAGCATTTGCAGGCTATTTAAGTTATTGTATAACTTAGAGCTTGCAAATGTTTTTTTGTGTCTATATGTCTATTAGGCTTAAGGGATATTCTATAAATTCATTGACTGTATATACCAATAATTTTCTGAAATGTCAATAATTGATTATTATTATTTATTTGTTATAATTAAAAAAAGGTAAAAGATGGAAATCAAACATTGTTGTGTGATTTTGCTATATTTTCAAAAAGGGGACTAATATATGCTAAAAAAAGGGATCATTATTTTATGTACTTGGTTTTTATTATTTAGTGTTTGTAAGGCACAAGAAGACCATAACTTGCTTTATAAAACACAACTTATGGAATTATTAACTCATGAAGGTT
This sequence comes from Bacillota bacterium, assembly GCA_023410675.1. Classification (GTDB taxonomy): domain Bacteria; phylum Bacillota; class Clostridia; order Lachnospirales; family Cellulosilyticaceae; genus JAEYPM01. The sequence goes on from JAEYPM010000023.1 coordinate 9,076, forward strand.
CATTTGATCGATTAAATATTTACATACAAGACAATTCTAGTGAAATAATCTCACGAGATACAGTAGCAAAAATAATATGCTCTTATTTAAATATATCACCTATCTATCTTTCAGAATCAGAAGACACATCTTCTCCATATATTGAAAGACTTATAATAGAAGGAATATGGGATAATAAGAAAGTAAATCCTATAGAACCTATTAGTGTTGAAGAGTGGGATGAAATTTGGAAACACTTACAAGAGAATAAAAATAATATTAACAGTAAAGTTACTCTTAATAATAAAATACGCAGTGTGTGCATTGCTGACAAATTTGAACATGATACGGAAGTTTATTATAAAGATCATAGCTATAAAGCCTATATGATATATAATACTAACTTCATCCCTATAGAAATAATAAAAAATATGGGGATGAGTGTAGAAACACAAAATGAAAGTATTTTTATTACAAGGCAAGAGAATAGTATATCCACCCCGCCATCTCATAAAATGTTAGAAGATAAGATTTATTTATCTGACAAAAACATCTATATTGGACATGTTAAAACAATTGGACTATTAATAGGTGATGAATACTATATTCCAATAAAAGCTCTTAATCTCTATTATGACGTTTTTTATAATGATCAATATTTTATTATACAAGACAAAATAGATGAAATAAAAGATTATATAAAGATTGATGATAATTCTATTATCAATCTTACAGATGAAACGATTGTACTCAATTATATTGATCTGTTTTGGGATGGTATATGTTTTGTAGAAAAAGAATATACTTCAATTTTATTTCCAAATGAAAAGATATGTAAAACAGATAAATTATATAGTTTAAATAGTAAAATCAGTTATATTACTACGATTATTTCAAGAATTGAAACTAATACTTGTGTTTTAAATAATACTAATTATTTTGGCCAAAACAATACATATTTACTTAATATTTATTCGCAAAAAATAGGAAGCAATAATAATAGTAATAATAACAAAGAAACCCTTGATCAATTGTTTCCTGAGAAAGTTATTACTGCATCATTAAAAAATAATGGGAATACATTGAAAAAGGGACAGAATATTGAAATTTTTTCTGCAGAAAGTGGAAAATACTATATCGTATTAGATGATAAAAAAAATAAGCATAAACTACCTTGGAATAGTCTAAATATACCAAAAGAATCAATTCCTGAAAAAAATGTTCCGAAAAATGAAGAAATAGAAAGTTATATTAATAGGCAAAACATTGATAGCAAAACACAATATCTGGTATGGACGGATTTGCACAGACAAAGAACGTACATTTTTAAGGGAAGCAAAAATAATTGGAAGCTGATTAAAAATTTTCTTTGCTCAACAGGTAGAAACAAGACACCTACACCAAAAGGTCTTTTTGAATTGCAGGCCAAAATACCCTATTTTGGTATAGAAAAGGGATATAGGTGTAAGAATGCTTTTCAGATATATGGAGATTATTTATATCATTCTATTATATTTGATAAAACAGGAAGTAAGGCTCTAGAAGGTAAAGGCGTTCTAGGCCATCAGGCTTCAGAAGGATGTATTCGTTTTACAGAGGAAGATAGTGCTTGGTTTTACAATACGATGACAAAAGGAACAAGAGTTTGGATAAGGTAATAACAGAAAAAAATATTTGTTTCATAAAAATATGGATATAATATATAAATTTCTATATAATAGTATAGAATTCACATTTTGCATATTGGCTATATTATTAGGTGAATTCATCCCAAACAATAATTAAAACTTATAGAAGGAGCATGAGAATGACACAATTTAAAAAAGAATATAAGAATGTATGGGAATTTTATACAGAGGAAGATAAGAAACAGTTATTTAGTTATGGAGAAAGATATATAAAATTTCTTTCTGAGTGCAAAACAGAAAGGGAATGTGTGCGTTATATGATTAAGATGGCTGAAAAGGAAGGCTATCAGCATTTAGAAGATCTTATTAAGTTCAATGCAAAGCTATCACCTGGAGATAAAGTTTATGCAAACTATAATGATAAAACCTTAATTATGTTCTGTGTAGGAAAAGAACCTTTAGAAAAGGGATTAAATATATTAGGAGCACATATTGATTCTCCAAGATTAGATCTTAAACCAAATCCTCTCTATGAAGATACGGATCTTGCAATGTTTAAAACACATTACTATGGTGGGGTAAAGAAATATCAATGGGTATCCTTGCCACTTGCAATTCATGGGATTGTTGCTAAAAAAGATGGACAGGTTATTGATATTGTAATCGGAGAAACTGAAGATGATCCTGTTGTGGGTATTTCTGATCTTCTTATTCACTTATCAAAAGAGCAAATGGAAAAAAAATTATCTGATGCTATTACTGGGGAAGATTTAAATATTTGTCTTGGAACCATACCTTTAAAAGGAGAAGAAAAAGAGAAGGTAAAAGCAAACATATTAACTATCTTAAACAGTAAATATGGCATCGATGAAGAAGATCTAGTATCAGCTGAACTTCAGATTGTTCCAGCAGGTAAAGCTCGTGATTATGGGCTCGATAGAAGTATGATCATTGGTTATGGTCAAGATGATAGGGTGTGTGCTTACGCATCTTTTGAGGCTCAGCTAGAAGTGACTAATCCAACAAAAACAACAGTAACTATTTTAGTTGATAAAGAGGAAATTGGAAGTGTAGGAGCTTCAGGTATGCAATCTAAATATTTTGAGAACACAATTGCGGAATTGTTAAATTTAGTAGGACAATATTCTAGTTTAAAGCTAAGGCGTACATTATCAAATTCCAAGATGCTTTCTTCAGATGTGACAGCAGGATATGACCCTAACTTCCCAACTGTATTAGACAAATATAATGCTGCTTATTTTAATAAAGGTGTTGTGTTTAACAAATACACGGGGTCAAGAGGTAAGTCTGGTTCAAATGAAGCAAATGCTGAATATATGGCACAGTTAAGAAAGATTATGGAAGATAATAATGTAACATGGCAAACGTCAGAACTTGGCAAAGTAGATTTAGGTGGTGGAGGCACAATCGCCTATATACTTGCTAATTATGGAATGGATGTTATTGACTGTGGAATTCCAGTTCATAGCATGCATGCTCCATGGGAAATAACGAATAAAGCAGATTTATATGAAACAAGAAAAGCATATATTGCGTTTTTAAAGAATGCATAAAAATATAATATTAAGTGAGGTAAATAAACATGAGTAATAATCCTAAAGCTACAATAACAATGAGTGATTCTAAAACAATACGCCTAGAGCTATATCCTGAGGTTGCTCCAAAAACAGTCAGTAACTTTATAGATCTGGCAAAAAAAGGGTTTTATGATGGATTAACTTTTCATAGAATAATAAAAGGTTTTATGATACAGGGAGGCTGCCCACAAGGAACAGGCACTGGTGGACCAGGACATCAAATTAAAGGTGAATTCAAAATGAATGGGTTTGATAATCCAATCAAACATGAACGAGGCGTTATATCTATGGCTAGAGCACAAAATCCTGATTCAGCAGGCTCTCAATTTTTTATTATGCACCAAGATGCACCCCATTTAGATGGACAATATGCTGCATTTGGCAAGGTTATAGAAGGAATGGATGTCGTAGATGATATTGCAAATTCAAAAACAGGTGCTATGGATAGACCGAATGCTCCTGTTATTATGCAATCTATTACAATAGAAGACGAAGCTTAATGCCTATTATAGATTTACATGCGGATACAGCAAGTAAAATATATAGGTATAAGCATAAGCTAGCTAAAAATACATGTCATATAGATATTGAAAAACTAGAAAAAGGTAATTACTTAGCACAGTGGTTTGCTATTTGTATTGATACACATGGTGATCAAAATAGCTATATGGACGATGCCTATAAAATATATACTTATTTTTTAGATGAAATAGACCATAATAACACGAAAATTCAGCTTGCAACATCCTATAAAGATTATGAACGTATTAAAGAGAATAAAAAAACAGCCGCCTTTTTATCTATAGAAGAAGGACAGATAATAGGTGACGATTTGTCTAATATCGATGCACTGTATAATTGGGGGGTTCGCATGATGACTCTAACATGGAACTATGAAAATAAGTTAGGATATCCCCATTCTATAAATAAAGGGCTTACTGCATTTGGAAAAGAAGTTGTTAATTATTTAGAGAAAAAAAGTATTTTTCTTGATGTATCTCATTTGTCTGAAGCTGGAGTAAGAGATATAACATCTATTTATAAAAAGCCCATTATTGCTTCACATTGTAATGCAAGAAACCTTCATAATCACACAAGAAATTTATCGGATGATGTCATTTTACTCATTGCAAAAAGTGGTGGTATAATAGGGGTTAATTTTTATAGTTATTTATTAAATGGAAGTCATGAAAGTTCCATAGAAGACATTTTAAGTCAAATCGATTATCTATATAGAATTGGTGGAAGGGACATTGTAGCTTTAGGAACTGATTTTGATGGCATTGATTGTAATTTAGAGGTATGCAATGCCGCAGAAATGGATAAACTAATATTTAGGTTATCAAAAACATATGGAGAAGACTTAGCAGAACATATAAGTTATAGAAATTTTGAGAAGTTAATGAAAAAATGTTTATAGTTATCTCCTCAAATGTTTTAGTATATGTTATACTGACTATATCAAATTCACATTTTGACTATAGTCTATACTTTGCATATTCACTGTGAATTTATTTAATACTCAAGGAGGAAATGAAAATGGATGAAAATAAAAAATGTGACCACGACTGTCATGATGAGGGTTGTGATTGTGGTCATAATCATGACGAAGCTCCTGTAATATATGTTACATTTGATGATGAAGATAAGGAAGTAGCATGTGATGTATTAGGAATCTTCGATGTGGATGATCAAGAATATATCGCATTATCACCTCAAGATAGTGAGGAAATTCTTATTTATCGTTATGCCGAAGATGGAGAAGAAATAAAGCTTGATGAAATAGAAAGTGATGAAGAATACGAAAAAGTAACAGAAGAATTTGATAATATTTACTTTGCAGGTTTTGATGAAGATTTTGATGGAGAACTTGAAGAATAATAAGGAAAAGTAAAAGCATTTCACTATGTGGAATGCTTTTACTTTTCCTTATTATAAAATAACTTGTAAGTAATTAGCTTGTTTATTTCCAAATGGTATAAAATCTTCCTAATTTAGTAATACTAATAAAAAACTAATAGGAAGAGTGCATTAAGTGAAAAAGATTTTATTATTCATGACGACTATTTGTATTGCTATTTCTGTTTATATAAATATAAACCATGCCATAATCAAAGAAAGTACCAGCACACAAATAAAAAATCCTATTGCAACTGTAGTTTTTAGCAATGAAAAAACGTTAAAAATAGAATTATACCCAGACAAAGCCCCAAACACAGTCAATAACTTTATTTATCTTATTGAGCATCATTTTTATGATAATCTGCCTATAAATAAAATTATTCCCGGTTATATTATACAGATGGGGGATCCTATTGGAGATTCTACAGGTTTCCCTGGATATTTTATTAAAAGTGAATGTAAAAATAATACGATAAGAAATCCATTAAAGCATTCTAAAGGTGTCATATCTATGTGTAGAGGGAAAGAGTATAATACAGAGGGATCTCAACTATTTATACTTCTTAAAGATGACCCAAGCCTAGATGGAAAATATACCTCCTTTGGCAAAGTCATAGAAGGTATAGATGTACTAGATGAGATAGGTAACATGTCTGTTAACAAAGATAATTCACCTAAACAGGCTATACTAATTAAAAGTATTAATATAGAAACATTTGGCATACACTATGATGAACCTGAAATGATTTCAATGAAAGAAACACTCAGTAGAAATCATTAATACTATATTTAAAGGCAACACACATCATTCACTTACTCATTGTCTAAACTTTGTATTCTCAAGGTAAATGCACAAAGTACAACTGAACATGTAAAATATGATTTCTATAGAGACTATTTTATGGTCTCTTTTTTTTACAATAATCTAAATGGAAAAAAAAGATCATGTATTATTATAACTTGACAAGCATTCATATTTTATTTAGAGTAAATGATGAGAAGATATGAGTAGGTGATAATAAATGGAGCAGAAAACATATGATAATCAAAGTATATCTTCACTTAAAGGTGCCGATAGAGTAAGACTTAGGCCTGGAGTTATATTTGGTTCAGACGGAATAGAAGGATGTCAGCATTCGGTATTTGAAATTTTGGCAAATGCGATAGATGAAGCTAAAGAGGGTTTTGGTTCTGTTATCAATGTAACATTACATGCCGATCATTCTATAACTATAGAAGATTATGGAAGAGGCATACCACTAGATTATAATGAAATAGAAGGGAAATATAACTGGGAACTTGTATTCTGTGAGCTGTATGCTGGTGGCAAGTATAATAATAATGAAGGTGACAATTATGAGTTTAGTTTAGGACTAAATGGGCTTGGCTCATGTGCAACCCAATATAGTTCTGAATATATGGATGTACGTGTTTGCCGAGATGGATACTGCTATGAGCTTAGATTTGAAAAAGGCGAGAACATAGGTGGACTAAAAAAATATGAATATCCATATAAAAAAACAGGGACTAAGATCCATTGGAAGCCAGATAAGGAAGTTTTTACAGATATTAATATTTCAACCGAGTATATGCAGCACATATTAGAAAAACAGGCGATTGTCAATGCAGGTCTTAAATTTTTATACACTGATGAAATAATTCAAGTCAATGAAGAATATATCTATGAAGATGGTATTACAGGATACGTAAAAGAGATAGCTCAGTCTAATAATTTTACAGATGTGCTTTTTTTAGAAAATGAAACAAAGGGACAAGATAGCCCAGATAGGCCAGAATATAAGTTGAAGTTTCAAATAGCATTTTGCTTCTGCAATGAAAACCCTACTCTTGAATATTATCATAATTCAAGTTACCTTGAGTATGGAGGATCACCAGATAAAGCGATAAAAAATGCTTTTTTATATTCTATTGATAAGTATTTGAAAAATGAAAATCTGTATAACAAAAATGAGAAAAAGATTAGTTTCATAGATATACAAGATAGCTTGATTCTTGTTTCTAATTCTTTTTCCACAATAACGAGTTATGAAAATCAAACAAAAAAATCTATTACCAATAAATTTGTTCAAGATGCGATCCAAGACTATTTAAAAGAGTATCTTCATGTTTACTTTATTGAAAACAAAGATGATGCAAACAAAATAGCTAAACAAATCTTAATTAATAAAAGAAGTAGAGAAAAGGCTGAGAAAACAAGAATTAATATAAAAAAGGAACTGAGTGGTTCAATAGATATCGGAAACCGGGTTAAAAAATTTGTTGATTGTAGGAGCAAGGATGTTAGTAAAAGGGAATTATATATTGTAGAAGGAGACTCAGCTTTAGGATCATGCAAATTAGGTAGAAATGCTGAATTTCAAGGAATCATGCCGGTCCGTGGTAAAATATTAAATTGTTTAAAATCAGACTATAATAAAATTTTTAATAGCGATATTATTATAGATTTACTTAAAGTTTTAGGTTGTGGTATAGAAGTGACCTCTAAACACAATAAAGATCTTCATACTTTCAATCTAAACAATCTAAGATGGAATAAAATTATTATTTGCACCGATGCAGATGTTGATGGATTTCAAATTCGTACATTAATACTTACGATGCTCTATACACTAGTGCCAACACTTATTAAAGAAGGACGAGTATTCATTGCAGAAACCCCTCTGTATGAGATAACGACAAAAAATGATACATTATTTGCTTATTCTGAATATGAAAAAAATAAAATTGTAAGCACTTTAAAAACAAAATATACGCTTCAACGCTCAAAGGGACTTGGAGAAAATGATCCTGAAATGATGTGGCTAACAACTATGTCTCCAGAGACAAGAAGGCTCATACAAGTTATGCCAGAAGGTGAAACAGAGACCAAAGAGATGTTTGAAATATTATTAGGTGATAACATAAATGGAAGAAAAGAATTTATTGCAGATGTAGGTCCTACTTACTTAGAGCTAATTGATATTCAATAGAAAGGAATTATTTTATGCAGCCCCATGTAATTAAGCAAAATATTACCGAAACATTAGAAAGTAATTATATGCCTTATGCCATGAGTGTTATTGTTTCAAGAGCTTTACCAGAAATTGATGGTTTTAAGCCAGCACATAGAAAGCTATTGTATACTATGTATAAAATGGGTTTATTAAAACAAGGTAGAACTAAATCCGCCAATATCGTGGGACAAACCATGAGACTGAATCCTCATGGAGATAGTGCAATTTATGAAACAATGGTAAGATTAACTAAGGGATATGCAGCTTTAAATATGCCATTTGTTGATTCAAAAGGAAATTTCGGGAAAATATACTCTAGGGATATGGCTTATGCTGCTTCAAGATATACAGAAGCAAAATTAAGTGAAATTTGTAATGAAGTTTTTAGAGATATAGAAGAGGATGCAGTAGATTTTATTGATAACTATGATGGTACCATGAAAGAACCCACACTTTTGCCAACCCTTTTCCCAAGTATCCTTGTAAATCCAAACCAAGGAATAGCTGTTGGTATGGCAAGTAATATCTGTAGTTTTAATTTAAAAGAAGTGTGTGACACAACAATTGCTTATTTAAAAAATGAAAAAAATGATATACTTAATCACATAATAGCTCCAGATTTCCCAACAGGAGGTGTACTCCTTTATAATAAAAACGATATGTATAATATTCTATCAACTGGAAGAGGTAGCTTTAAGTTAAGGGCGAAGTATAGCTATATAAAAAAAGAAAATTGTATAGAAATCACGGAGATTCCTTATACAACAACAGTTGAAGTTATTATTGATAAAATAGAAGAACTTGTTAAATCAGGTAAGATAAAAGAAATAGTTGATGTTAGAGATGAAATAGATCTTTCTGGATTAAAACTGACTATAGATTTAAAAAGAGGTGTTAATGCTGATTTACTTATGCAAAAGTTATTTAAATTAACTACTCTTGAAGATTCATTTAGCTGTAATTTTAATATTCTTATCAATGGTAAGCCTAAAGTAATGGGTGTCCCAGAAGTAATTAGTGAGTGGTGTACATTTAGGAAAAAGTGTATTATTAGAAAGTATCAATTTGCTATCAACAAGATGGAGAAAAGATTACATTTACTTTTTGGTTTAAAGCAAATCTTACTAGATATTGATAAAGCTATTGATATTGTTAGAAATACAGATAAGGATAATCAGGTAATACCTAACCTTATGTTAGAATTTGATATCAGTCAATTACAAGCTGAATTTGTAGCAGATATTAAGTTAAGGCATTTGAATAAACAGTATATTATAGAGACATTAAAAGAGCTAGATAAACTTGAAAAAGAAATAGATAAATATAAATATACGATTACGCATGATGAAGAAATTAGAAAAGTAATTATTACTGAATTAAAACAAGTTATAAAAAAATATGCTATGCCAAGACATACAGAAATTATAGAAGAAAAAAGTATACCTAATATGCCAATGGAAGTTATGGTAGAAGACTATAACTTAAAGTTGTTTTTTACAAGTCATCAGTATCTTAAGAAAATAACACTGGCCTCACTTAGAAATAGTGGAGATCATAAATTGAAGGATGAAGATACTATTGTTCAAGAAATTGATACCACAAATAAAAGTGAGTTGCTATTATTTAGTGACAAATGTAATGTGTATAAACTTAAGCTTCATGAAATAGAAGACTCAAAAGTTAGCCAATTAGGTATTTATATTCCTAATTTATTAGAACTGGAAGAAGATGAAAAAATAATATTTGTTCATGCAACAACTGACTATTTAGGGTATTTACTATTTGGTTTTACAACTGGAAAAGTAACAAAGGTTCAGCTTAGTGCCTATCAAACAAAAACGAATAGAAAAAAACTCATTAAAGCTTATTATGGTGGTGCAACATGTGTTGGGATTGTATTCGCTTTATCAGAAGGGTATGTTGAATTAGAAAGAGAAGATGGTAAATCAGCGATTGTCTCAACAGAGATAATACCTGAAAAACAAAAAAGAGATGCAATTGGCGTTCAAGTCTTATCAATAACAAAAAAAGCAAATATGAAGAATATAAAAATGTTAGCTGATGATTCTCAGATAACAAACAAATCAATTGCTACATCTATACCAACTGCACCTAAAGTAATTCGGAATATATAAATAAAGGGGATTTATAAATGAGAGATAAAATAGCAGAAGCTAAGAGAATAGTCATAAAAATAGGAACATCATCATTAACACATACAAATGGCAAAATAAACCTTAAAAAAATGGAGAAGTTGGCTCAGGTATTAACAGATATTAGTAACTCAGGGAAAGAAATTATGCTTGTTTCTTCAGGAGCTATTGGTTTTGGTATGCAGAAAATAGGTAGAAATAAAAGACCTGATGAATTGTCACTGAAACAGGCCACTGCAGCTATTGGACAAGCTATATTGATGCAAATATATCAAAAGTATTTCACAGAATATAATCAAGTCATCGCTCAAATACTATTGACTAAAGATGTAATAGAGGATGAAATAAAAAGTACAAATGCTAAAAACACCTTTTTTACTTTGCTTGATTTAGGGGTCATTCCAATTATTAATGAAAATGACTGTATTTCTACAACTCAAATAGAAGGATATAGGTTTGGAGATAATGATACATTATCAGCTACAGTTGCACAACTTGTTGAAGCAGACCTCCTTATACTTTTGACAGATATTGCAGGCCTTTATACAGATAATCCAAAGGAAAATCCAGAAGCTGAGTTCATTAAAGAGGTTAATGATATAACAGAAGAAATCGAAAACCTAGCTAAAGGTGCAGGTTCACGATTAGGAACAGGTGGCATGTCAACAAAGGTACTTGCTGCAAAAATTGCTAAAGAATGTGGTACAGAAACAATTGTAGCCTGTGGGGATGATATCGAGATTTTATACGATATATTAAAAGGAGAAGAAATAGGAACATGGTTTAAAGCATAGATGAGAAAGGAATTATATTCATGCAAATGGATGAACTTATAGCAAAAATAAATGAGTTAGCTAATAAATCAAAAAATGTAGGCCTCTCTGAGGAAGAAAAAGTATTACAAAATCAACTGAGACAAGAATATCTGAACATTTTTAGATCAAATTTTAAAAAGCAACTAGATAATACAAAAATAAAAACACCAGATGGAAAGGTATATCCACTTAAACATGCACCAAAAAAATAAATCATGGATTCGTAATTATATTAAAAATAAAAGAACACAGATAAATTTTCATGATATAGATCAAGCTTCACAACTAATTTCTGAAAATCTTTTTCGTTGCCAAGAATTTATAGAGGCAACCACAATATTTTTATATGCTGCTTTAAAAACTGAGGTTCAAACAAAATATATTGATGAAAAAGCTAGAGAATTAGGAAAGATTATATGTTATCCTAAGATAGAAGGAAAGCATATCATGAATTTTTATAAGGTAGATAAAAAAGAACATCTTATACCATGTTCATATGGCAATATTTCTATTGATGAGCCTGATGTATCTTTATGCGAAAAAATAATATCTGATGAGCATACGCTTATTATTGTTCCAGGACTTGCCTTTGATTACAAGAAAAAGAGGGTTGGTTATGGGGGTGGTTATTATGATTATTATTTAGGTACCCATAACAAAATGAGTGCTATAGGAATATGTATGGCATTTCAACTTGTTGGGAATATTGATACGAATGAATATGATCAGCCGGTTAATAAGATTATTACTGAAGTGGCATTAAGTGATATTGTTACTACAAAACAAGAATAGCTATTGTTTATTTATTAAGGAGAGAAGATATGATAGCCTATTTAAAGGGTAAAATAGTAGAAATTCAGGCAGAATATATTATACTTGAAGCTTATGGCGTAGGATATGAAATCATGTACGTAGCTCATAAAATGGATCATGATAGTATGAACTCAAAAGAAACTATCATTTATATATATGAACATATCAAAGAAGATGGCCACGATCTTTATGGATTTTCAACACCAGAAGAAAAAAATCTCTTTAAAAAGTTAATTAGTGTAAGTGGAGTAGGCCCTAAAACTGGTATGCAAATACTAAGCATGTATAATCCAAGTGAGATCATTACTTTTATTCTTACAAAAGATAGCAAAGCATTAAGCAAAGTAAGTGGAATAGGAGCTAAAACAGCACAAAGGATGATTTTAGAACTTGCTGATAGTATAGAAAAACTTTATCCTTCAGTTGATAAAATAGATTTCACTCAGGATAATACTACCGACACAAATAAAATGGAAGCTATAGAGGCACTTGTTGCTTTAGGTTATACCATGCAAGAAAGTACTAAGGCTGTTAATGCTATATTTGATTATCAAGATTCAAGTGAAACAATCATTAAGAAAGCTCTTACATTACTTATCGTTTAAGGAAGTGGAAAGATGATAAAAAGAATTATGAGTTGTGATCTGCAGGTAGAAGATGAAGATATTGAGTATAATATTCGGCCTATAAAACTTTCAGAATACATAGGTCAAAGTGCAATAAAAGAAAATATAAAGATATTTATAGAGGCAGCCAAGCACCGCCAAGAGTCTTTAGACCATGTTTTACTATATGGTCCACCTGGTCTTGGAAAGACAACTTTAGCTGGCGTTATTGCAAACGAAATGCAAGTAAAATTTAAGGTTACTTCTGGCCCTGCGATTGAAAAACCAGGTGATATTGCTGCAATATTAAATAATCTTCAATCAGGAGATATTTTATTTATTGATGAGATTCACCGTATAAGCAGAAATATAGAAGAAGTCCTTTACTCAGCTATGGAAGATTATTGTATAGACATTATTGTTGGAAAAGGGCCAGCTGCTAAGTCTATTAGGCTTTCTCTTCCTAAATTTACACTTATTGGGGCTACTACAAGAGCAGGGATGCTTAGTGCTCCTTTAAGAGACAGATTTGGTATTATACAAAGATTAGAATATTATTCTATAGATGAGTTGGCACAAATTATTGAAAGAACAGCTAAGATATTAGATACTCAAATTACAAAAGAAGCTACACTGGAAATTGCAAAATCATCCAGAGGAACACCAAGAGTAGCAAATAGACTTCTAAAGAGAATAAGAGATATTGCCCTCATTAAATTTGATAAGATCATTGATGAGGCTGTATGTAAAGAAGCATTGATTCTCCTTAATATAGATAAAGATGGTCTTGATGATATTGACCGAAGGATATTAACAACTATTGCCATTCAATTTAAAGGTGGACCAGTTGGACTCGAAACATTAGCTGCAGCTATAGGAGAAGAAAAAGAAACTTTAGAAGATGTATATGAACCTTATCTTATTAAACAAGGTTATTTGCAAAGAACACCTAGAGGAAGAATGACTACGCCTTTCGCACAAGAAATTTTCTCAAAATTAGATGCGTAATAATGCTGAGGTTCCATTTTATTAAATTAAAATGATAAAAAATAAAGAAAATTAGTAGATAATTTTTGTAGAAAGTAGTAATAGTTAAGCTGATATGATATAATTACAGCAAGATATTTGTATAAGCATATTATATAATGGAGTGTTGTTCAATGACAGAAAATAAAGTAGAAGTTATCATAGGAGGAAGTATTTATTCCTTAAAAGGTGGAGAGTCACAAGAACATATTCAAAAAGTTGCAGCTTTGATTGATAGAAAGATATTAGAATTGCAAAAATCTAATATCAAAACTAGTTTAAATACATCAAAGTTATATATGCTTGCTGCTATTAATGTGGCAGATGAATACATTAAGCTAAAAAAGGAATATGAATCCTATGAACAAGAACTATTACAATGTAATATGGAGAATTTAGCTCTAAAGCAAAGATTAGAAGAAATTAGTTTAGAGCTTACTCAAGCGAAAATACAAGGACCAGATAAAACAGTTATTAATAACTCAGTACAAAAAGTAGATGAAGATAAGAATAAAGATAAAGAAATAGATCAACAAAAAGATATAGATAAAGAAAAAAATCAAGAAAAAGAGAAGGAAAAAGAGAATTTAGATGGCAAAAAGCCTAGTATTAATAGTATTAAAAATAATATTAAGAAGAATAATGAGAGTAGTAACAGGGGAAGGTAATCTTCCCCTGTTACTACTCTCATTGCAAAAGGGTGACAAAATTGGTTAAGAATAAGATAGAATTATTAGCTCCTGCAGGGAAACTAGAGAACGCTTATGCTGCTATAGAAAATGGTGCAGATGCACTTTATTTAGGGGGAAGATTATTTAACGCAAGACAATATGCAGATAACTTTACTAACGAAATGTTGCAAGAATTAGTAAATTACTGTAAATTGAGAGGCGTAAAAGTATATATTACGTTAAATATCTTAATCAAACAAAATGAGATTATTGAAGTTTTTCATTATCTTAATTATTTAAGTAATATTAATATAGATGGAATCATTGTTCAGGACTTAGGCGTGGTACGTATTGCACATGAATATTTTCCACATATCCATGTGCATGCAAGTACACAAATGACTATTCATAGCACGAATGATGTAAAATTTATGGAAGATTGTGGTTTTTCGCGGGTAGTCCTTGCAAGGGAGTTGACATTAAGAGATATAGCTCATATAAAAGAGGCAACTGAGATTGAACTTGAGACTTTTATTCATGGAGCACTGTGTTATTCTTTTTCAGGTCAGTGTTTATTAAGTAGCTTTATTGGGAGTAGAAGTGGCAACAGAGGCCGATGTGCCCAACCTTGTCGTATGCGTTATTCATTATTAGAAAATAATAAACAAATTGTTTCAAATAAATGTTTGCTTAGTCTTAAAGACATAAGCACTATATCAATATTACCAGACTTAATTGATTGTGGTATTACGTCATTAAAAATTGAGGGACGTATGCGTTCACCTGAATATGTAGCAGCGGTAACTAGGATCTATAGAAAATATATTGATTTATATTTAAATAGTTCTTCTAAATATAAAGTAGATGATTCAGATACAGAAGAGTTACTTACCTTATTTAATAGAGGTGATTTTACTAAAGGTTATTATTTTGAAAAACCAAGCCTTCAAATGATTACACCGCACAGTCCAAAAAATACTGGACTAGAAATTGGCAGGGTTATTAACTATCATCCTAAAACTAAATTAGCTACTATTCTTACACATAAACAATTAAATCCTGGTGATGGTATAGAAATTATTGATAGCCATTTAGTAAGTGAAGGAACTGGTATTTCTAAACCATATGAACCTAACGCAACATTTAAAATTAAGTTGGATAAAATTAGGGAAATCAATAGTAAGGTATATTTATCTAAGAATCATGAACTATTAAAAAGATTAAAAAGAACATATAGTAAATCTATCCGTAAACTACCTATTAAAATGTCTATAATAGGTGAAAAAGAAAAGCCTTTAACCATTACTATAAATTATGATAATATCACTGTAAAAGAAATGGGGGACATCTTAGAACAATCAGTCAGTGCACCTATTACTAAAGAAAACGCAATAAATCAACTTACAAAGCTTGGAAATACTTCGTTTTGTGTGGAAGAGATAACGATAGAGTGGGAAGATGATTTATATATTTCAATTGTAAAGCTGAATGAAGTTAGACGAAATGTGATTAAGAAATTAGAACATGAACTAACGAAGAATCCTCATCCTACACATGATATAGTTTACCTTGCACCCAAATTTAAAAATAGTAATGAAAAAGTATTTAGATGTCAGGTTAACACTATGGAGCAACTAGAACAATGTGTTCAATACGATAAGATAAAAGGGATCTATTGGGAGTGGAATTATTGTAATGAGTCAAGTGAATTAGCTTATAATCTATGTAAAAAAAATAATAAAGAATTTTATTTAGCATTGCCCTATATTTTAGAAAATCACTTATGGACAAGTTATAAAGAAAAGATATTATTCTGGGAACGTACAGATATTAATGGTTATTTGATAAGAAACTATGGATCATTTTATTTCACAAAAAATAGTTTGAAAAATAAGCATATAGATTATTCGCTAAATGTATTAAATAGTGAAAGTATAAAATTTTGGCAGGATCAAGGAGCTTCTGGAATCACAATTTCAGTTGAAGCAATAAATAATGATCTAATAGGATTAACTGCAAATACAGAAAAAATCATTTATGGATATATACCTATGATGACTACGAAACAATGTCTCTTAGGTCATTATCATAGATGCAAGAAGCAAAGTAACAAAAATGACGATAATAAATTTTATCATATTCAAGATAGAAAAAATGTTAATTGGCAAATAAATACTGATTGTAATGCATGTGTTATGCAAATACTCTCAGATAAACCAGTTAATATTAAGAATATTAAAGAGTTAATTAATACCTATATACAGTCCTTTAGATTGAATTTTACAATAGAATCAGCACAAGAAACACTGAGAGTTCTAAATTCTTATTTTGAATAACCATTCAGTAGGGTAGGTGGAAAATAGTGGAATACTTAAACCTCATAATCTTACTCAGTCGATATATTTTTGCTGGCTTTGGGATCATTATTATATGTGTGATGATGAGTTTTCTAAAGAATAATAATAGTATATCTGCTAATATGGCAAGACAAAAAATAGGTTTTTTATACTCATGTATCGCTTTTTTCCATTTAGCAGGAGTGAGTATTTTAGTAGGTAAAGCTAAAGACAATCTGATAAGAAAAGAGATCTTTGTCTATGGCATAATCGTGTTTTTATGTTTTACAGTAGTGCTTTTTTTACTGAGAATATGGAAAAGAAGTTCTCAGCAAATTCTTTGGTTTGCAATGTTTTTCTTATTTGATGTTGGATATATCATGTTAGAACGTTTAAATCATACACTTGCAGTAAAACAAGTTATTTGGTTTGTAATAAGCATTTCAATTGCACTAATATTTCCTTTTATATTTACACATTTTATTCAACCCAAATATAAGTATATTTATTTAGGATTAACTATAGTTGTTGTGATTTTACCTTTTGTTGCAGGTTCAACCCAACTTGGTGCAACGAATTGGGTTAAAATAGGACCTATTGGTTTTCAGCCATCAGAAATAGGTAAAATAACAGCTTTATTATATTTAGCTTCACTGTTATATAACTTTAACGAAACTATAGATCAGAAAAAACTTATTTTATATGCATCTGCTCCCATCTTTTTTACACTTGGTTGTTTTGCCATTCAAAGAGATCTAGGAGCTGCATTGCTCTATTATCTGACTTTTTTAGTGATCTTGTTTATTGCTACAAAGAACTTTTGGCTACCTATAGTTGGCATTGGCGTGGGAGGCATAGGGGCTTTATTAGGGTATGTACTATTTGATCATGTTAAAATTAGATTTGAAGCCTGGTTAGATCCATGGCAAGATGTAGCTGGTAATGGTTATCAAGTCATTCAAGGCTTATTTGCTATTGGAACTTGGGGATGGTTTGGTAGTGGATTAACAAGAGGTATGCCTAATACAATTCCTATCGTAACTACGGATTACATATTTGCTGCGATATGTGAGGAATTTGGGAATATCATGGGAATTATTTTATTGCTATGTTATTTTTTTATCATTTTATGGATAGTTAATGAGACGTTAAAGCAACAAAATCAATTTTATATGCTTATTAGTATAGGAATTGCAGCCATACTGACAATACAAGCTTTTATTATTATTGGAGGTGTACTAAAAATCATTCCACTAACAGGGATTACACTTCCATTTGTCAGTTATGGAGGTACTTCTATATTAGTTAGTATTACTATGATAGGATTAATATCATTTTTTTCCTATCAATCTGACAAGCTAGAAAAGGAAGTGGCAACTGATGAATGAAAACAAAAAATTCATTTATATGGTAACTGCTGTTTTTGCCGTGCTTTTTGCTATGCTAGTAGGCTATCTTGTTTATTTTACTGTTTCTAAGAAAAGTGAACTATCGGTTAATCCATATAATAGAAGAATGGATCATATAGAGCAAGACGTCATAAGAGGAAATATTTATGATACAAATCATATACTTCTTGCAACGACAAAAGACGGTATAAGAAAATATCCTGAAGCATCCATTTATGCTCATGCTGTTGGATATTCACAAAGAGGAAAAATAGGAGTAGAAGCTTTAGCGAATACTGAGCTTTTATATCCAGACTATAATTTTTCTTCAATAATTAGAAATACCTTTTATGGAGAAAAATTTCATGGTAGGGACGTTGTATTAACACTTGATCAAAGATACCAAAAGGGTATTGCAGAGGAAATGAGTGGTTACAAAGGAGCAGTAATTGTTTTAGAATCTAATACAGGGAAAATTAAAGCCATGTATTCTAATCCTAGCTTTGACCCAAATCAAATCATTGATAACTGGGAATACCTTAGCACTGATAATGAAAATACTGCTTTATTAAATAGAGCAACAAGTGGTCTTTATCCTCCAGGTTCAATTTTTAAAATTATTACTTCTATTGCTTATTTACAAGACTCTAAGTTAGCACAATCTCATTTTGAGTATGAATGCCAAGGCAAGATTCATATTAAAGATTATAGCGTACAGTGTTATAATCAAAAGGCTCATGGTAAGCTAAAAATAGAAGATGCTTTTGCAAAGTCATGTAATACTTATTTTATTGCACTAAAAGATAAAATTAATACAAATGATTTAAAAATGATAGCAGAACAACTTGGATTTAATAAAAATTTAAATTTTGATATGGGAGGCCTGCATAGTAAGTTTCAATTAACACCTACAAGCCCAGATTTTGAAAAGAGTCTCTCATATATTGGACAAGGAAAAACACTTGTAACTCCAATGCATATGGCTATGCTAGTAAGCTGTATAGCAAATGATGGGATATTAATGAAACCCTATATTTTTGATTATTCCATGTCTAAAAGTGGCAAAATAAAAGTAAAGACTCTTCCGCACTATGAAAAATCTTATATTGATGAAGAATTAAGTAATAAACTTAAGGAAATGATGATAGAAGTAGTAGATAAAGGTACAGCCACACGTTTAAGAAGAGATGATTTAATTATTGGTGGGAAAACAGGTACTGCTGAGAATGAAACAGATAAGGCACATTCATGGTTTATTGGGTTTGCAAAAGATAAAGATAATAACTCCTCATCAATATCTTTTGCAATAATAGTAGAAAATGGTGAAGAGGGTGCTTATGCACAAAAGGTTGCAAAAAGGATCATTAATATTTATAAAGATATAAGTAATGAAGATATGAATTAAGTTTGAAAAATATAACTAATGGATATATACTATTAAAAGAAGTAAGGGAATGCGTAAGAAAGAGAGGGTCTAATATGATCGAGACAGTTAGCTGTGGTGGTGTGGTCATTCATAAAGGCAAAATCTTGTTATTATATAAGGACTATAGGCAAAAGTATGTAGGATGGGTTTTGCCAAAGGGAACTGTTGAAAAAGGGGAGAGTCATCAAGCAACAGCCATTAGAGAAGTTAAAGAAGAAACAGGTGTTGACGTCAAGATAATCAAATATGTCGGATCAAGTCAATATACTTTTCAAGGGAAAGAAGATATGATCAGTAAAACTGTTCATTGGTATTTAATGAAGGCAGATAGCTTTTATACTAAGCCACAAAGAGAAGAATACTTTATTGATGCAGGATACTATAAATATTATGAAGCCTACCATCTTATTAAATTTGCTGATGAAAAATATATATTAAAAAAAGCCTATAATCTATATACAGAACTAAGGAAAACTGATAATCCGTTTAAATAAAAAAATCTTCCGACGTAGGTTCGGAAGATTTTTATTAAGTAATGCGGGTGAAGGGAATCGAACCCCCACGACATTGCTATCGGCAGATTTTGAGTCTGCTGCGTCTGCCAGTTCCGCCACACCCGCGAAACATAATAAATATATCATATAAAATAAAAAATAGCAATAGTTTTATCAAATTACTTAACATAATAGAACAACCTAAATGCACTTTAATTTAGCTTAGTCAAAAGAGGTGAAAAACTGTGGACGTTAATAATGAAAAGGACCTGATATTACATATTCAACAAGGAGATGTTCATGCTTTTGAATTACTAATTAGTAAGTATGAAAGCCAAATATATAATTTGTGCAAGCATATGCTCATAGATGAACATATGGCTCAAGATGCAGTTCAAGAAATATGTGTTAAAATCTGGAAGAAAATTTCTTATTTTCAAGGTAAATGTAAATTTAGTACATGGATCTATAGAATTAGTGTAAATGAGTGCATTGATATGATTAGAAAAAATAAAAGAAAAAGTGAGATTTCTATAATCAAAGAAAACAAACTTGAAAATGATGAATGGCAAATGGAAATAGAGGATAAAAGTGAAAGTGTAGAAGGAACAATAGAATCTTATGAACTAAGAAGAATTTTAGAAGATGCACTTTCTCAGTTAAAGCCTCAATATCGCATAATTTGTATTTTAAGAGATATCAATGATTATTCTTATGATGAAATAGCGAGTATATTAGGAATATCTATAGGCACAGTAAAATCAAGGATATCTAGAGCTAGGCAAGCATTACAAAAAATACTATTACAAAGTAAGGAACCTTACAAGAGTTTCTTTCGTCAAATGACTAGAAGGGAGGGCACACATGATGGGATGTAATAATTATATAAATTTATTGTCACCATATATAGATAATACGTTATCTAACAGAGAAAAATTTGAGCTTGAAGCACATCTTAATACGTGTGCGTCTTGCAAAGAAGAACTTAATATTCAAAAAAATATTAGGCAATTACTTTTAAAACAAAACAATCTTACTATACCAAATGAACTTCATGATAAGATCATGCAAAGTATTATAAACGAAGATAGAAGTAAAAAGAAACAGTTATTTACTTACAATAGGAAATATATGCAGGCATTAACAACAATGGCAGCATGCTTTTTATTTATAATAAGTTTTTTAGTATTTCAAAATAGCCCTTATAATACTAAATCATTCGCGGCTAAGGAAGATGGTAATGTTGCAGCACAAAGTGCACATGAAAATGCAATTATGGAAAAACATGAGGATGAAAGTATAGATAATAGTGCGTTAATCGATAAGAACAGATCTATAGATAGTAACCTTGCAATGAAACAAGAAGATAGTATAGATAATAGTGACCAAAAGAGCGAAAACAGATCTTTAGATAATAATATCATGATTAATCAAGAAGATATAAATAATAAATCCTTGAAAGATGGGGTCAGTTCTTTAGATAATAGCCAGGATATTGATACAGATATAATGCCAAGTTCCGAAGTGAATCTTACAAATAGCACTGATGAAACAACTCCCAAGACAGACGTTCAAAGTATAGAAGACAGTAAAGAATCTATTTCAGAAGAATACTGGGAAGTATTATATTCAGACAGAATGGCTGCATATGATCAAATAAAAGAGCTCTTAATAAAAAGGAATATTGAATATGATGTGGATGAAAATGAATCTATTACTATTTCTCTTTATACGCAAAATAAGGATAATTTAATGAATCAGTTGAAATCATTAAGTGCAGTTAGAGATATATCTAGAACTTCTGGATTAGATAATAAGATTATAATAGTTATCAAATAAATACACGTGATATGACAAGATGTCAGAAATGTAATTCTAAGATACTTGCATACTTGACAGAAATTTAGCTTTTTGTTAAATTTATTGCGTGGGATAATATTGGATATTATTTATTAATGTCATATTAAAATAATAACTAGATTTACCCTTTTGTCCCCTTTTGTGGGGTGAAAGGGTTTTTATATTTTAACAACCTATAGGGAGGAAAAAACATGCAAGAGAAAAATATGCAGCAAATAGTAGCACTTTCAAAGTCAAGAGGTTTTGTTTATCCTGGTTCAGAAATATATGGGGGTCTTGCAAACTCATGGGACTATGGCCCACTTGGTGTAGAATTTAAAAACAATATAAAAAGAGCTTGGTGGAAGAAGTTTATTCAAGAAAGCCCTTATAATGTAGGTGTTGATTGTGCAATTCTAATGAATTCTCAAGTATGGGAAGCCTCAGGACACATTGGAGGCTTTAATGATCCACTAATGGACTGTAAAGAGTGTAAAGAGCGCTTTAGAGCTGATAAATTAATAGAAGACTTTTTGGCACAAAAAGGCGAACCACAAACTGTAGATGGCTGGAGTAACGAGCAAATGCAGGACTATATAAAACAAAACAGTATTCCTTGTCCTACATGTGGAAAACATAATTTTACAGACATCAGACAATTTAATTTAATGTTTAAGACTTTCCAAGGAGTAACAGAGGACTCAAAAAATATTGTCTATTTAAGACCTGAGACTGCACAAGGAATATTTGTTAATTTTAAAAACGTACAAAGAACAACTAGAAAAAAGGTTCCTTTTGGTATAGGACAAATAGGTAAGTCTTTTAGAAATGAAATCACTCCTGGTAACTTTATTTTTAGAATAAGAGAATTTGAGCAAATGGAATTAGAATTTTTCTGTAAACCAGGAACTGATTTAGAATGGTTTGATTACTGGAAAAATTATTGTGAAAATTGGCTATTAGGTTTAGGCATTCAAAAAGAAAATTTAAGAATAAGGGATCATTCACAGGAAGAGCTTTCTCATTATAGTAATGCAACTTCAGATATTGAGTACCTTTTCCCATTTGGATGGGGTGAGTTATGGGGAATAGCAGATCGTACAGATTTTGACTTAAAACAACATCAAAATCATTCAGGAGAAGATCTTAGTTATTTTGATCCAACGACTAATGAAAAATATATTCCTTATTGTATTGAACCTTCTTTAGGTGCTGACAGGGTTACATTAGCCTTTCTTTGTGAAGCTTATGATGAAGAAATATTATCAGATGGTGAAGTAAGAAATGTATTTAGATTTCACCCAGCATTAGCTCCAGTAAAGGCGGCTATATTACCACTATCAAAAAAATTGTCTGAAGATGCACTCAAAGTATATGATATGTTGGCGAGACAATTTAATGTTGAATATGATGATGCAGGTTCAATAGGTAAGCGCTATAGACGTCAAGATGAAATAGGTACACCTATGTGTATCACATTTGATTTTGATTCACTAGAAGATCATAGAGTTACAGTGCGTGATAGAGATACTATGGAACAAGAACGTATAAAAATCGATGATTTAGTTGCATATATACAAAATAAAATGGAATTCTAATAAGGGATTATATGAAAATCAACAAGAAGACTAAAAAAAACTAAAACAGACTATTCAATGGAAAATTTTATGGTATAATGGATGAGGAAAAAGAATCGCAGTATATCTGCATTCTATATAAGAAAAAATAGGAGGTAAATAAACATGAGCCAAAAATGGGTTTATATGTTTAAAGATGGAGAGCCAAATAATAAAAATTTACTTGGTGGTAAAGGTGCAAACCTTTGTGATATGACGCAGTTAGGATTGCCAATCCCTCAAGGGTTTATTGTAACTACTGAAGCTTGTACTGAGTATTACAATAACAATAAAACATTATCAGATGAAATAATATCACAAATTAAACAATGTTTAGCTAATTTAGAAGAAATATCAGGTAAAAAATTTGGAGATAATGCGAATCCTTTATTAGTATCTGTTCGTTCAGGTGCTAGAGTTTCTATGCCTGGAATGATGGATACAGTTCTTAACTTAGGGCTTACTGATGCAGCAGTTGAAGGACTTGCAAAAAAGAGCAACAACCCTCGTTTTGCTTATGACTCATACCGTCGTTTTATCCAAATGTTCTCAGACGTTGTTATGGAAATTCCAAAATCACGTTTTGAAAAAATCATAGATGAAATGAAAGAAGAAAAGGGTGTTAAGTTAGATACTGAGCTTACAGCAGATGATTTAAAAGAACTTGTTGTACGTTTTAAAGCACTTTACAAACAAGAGAAAAATGAAGATTTCCCAAATGACCCAGAAGTTCAATTAATGGAAGCAGTTAAAGCAGTATTTCGTTCATGGATGAATCCACGTGCGATTGTTTATAGAAGAATGAATGATTATCCATCATCATGGGGTACAGCAGTAAATGTACAAATGATGGTATTTGGTAACATGGGGGATACATCAGGTACTGGTGTTGCCTTTACTAGAAACCCTGCTACTGGCGAAAATAAATTATATGGAGAATACTTAATCAATGCACAAGGTGAAGACGTTGTTGCAGGTATTCGTACACCAAATCCAATTTCTCAATTAGAAAACGATATGCCTAATGTGTATGCCGAGTTTAAGAGAATTTATGAAAAACTTGAAGATCATTATCGTGACATGCAAGATATGGAATTTACAGTTGAAGAAGGAAAATTATACTTCTTACAAACACGTAATGGTAAGAGAACTGCAGGCGCTGCATTAAAAATAGCAGTAGACTTAGTTGCTGAAGGCAAAATAACAGAAGAAGAAGCTGTACTTCGTGTTGATCCAAAACAATTAGATCAACTTCTTCACCCTGCTTTTGATACAAAAGCACTTAAAGCAGCTAAAATCATTGGTAGTGCATTACCAGCTTCTCCAGGTGCTGCAGCAGGTAAAGTGTATTTTACAGCTGAAGATGCAAAAGCAGCTGCAGCAAGAGGAGAAAGAGTAATCTTAGTACGTCTTGAAACTTCACCAGAAGATATTGAAGGTATGGCAGCTGCAAAAGGTATCTTAACTGTACGTGGTGGTATGACTTCACATGCAGCGGTTGTTGCACGTGGAATGGGTACATGCTGTGTATCTGGATGTGGTGATATCAAAATGAATGAAGAAGACAAAACTTTTGAATTAGCTGGAAAAACATATAAAGAGGGAGACTATATTTCTCTTGATGGTTCAACAGGAAATATTTATGGAGAAGATATTGCTACTGTAGAACCAGAAATAACAGGTGATTTTGAAACATTAATGAAATGGGCAGATAAAGCACGTACATTAAAAGTTCGCACAAATGCCGATTCTCCAAAAGATGCAAAAAATGCAATTAGATTTGGTGCAGAAGGTATTGGACTTTGTCGTACAGAGCATATGTTCTTTGAAGAAGATCGTATTATGAAAGTACGTAAAATGATTGTTGCTAAGAGTGAAACAGAAAGAAGAGAAGCTCTTTCTGCATTACTTCCACTTCAAAAAGGTGACTTTGCAGGTATCTATGAAGCTATGGAATCAAGACCAGTAACAATTCGCCTTCTTGATCCACCACTTCATGAATTTTTACCTCATACAAATGAAGAAATAGCTGAACTTGCAAAAGAATTGAATATATCATTTGATGAATTAAAAGCAACAGTTGATTCTTTACATGAATTCAATCCTATGATGGGACATCGTGGATGCCGTCTTGCTGTATCTTACCCAGAAATAGCAGAGATGCAAGCACGTGCTATTATGGAAGCTGCTGTACAAGTTAAGAAAGAAAAAGGATATGATATTATTCCTGAAATTATGATTCCACTTGTAGGCGAAAAGAAAGAATTACAATTTGTTAAAGAAGTTGTTGTAAATACAGCAGAACAAGTAATCAAAGAAGCTGGTATTTCAGTAGAATATCATGTAGGAACAATGATCGAAATTCCTCGTGCAGCACTTACAGCTGATGCTATTGCTGAAGAAGCAGAATTCTTCTCATTTGGAACAAACGATTTAACACAAATGACATTTGGATTCTCACGTGATGATGCAGGTAAATTCTTAGAAGACTATTATTCAAAGAATATTTACGAAACAGATCCATTTGCACGTCTTGACCAAACAGGAGTAGGACAACTTGTTGAAATCGCTGCTCAAAAAGGAAGAAAAACTCGTCCAAATATCAAACTTGGTATTTGTGGAGAACATGGTGGCGATCCTTCTTCAATCGAATTCTGCCATAAAGTAGGATTGAACTATGTATCTTGCTCTCCATTCCGTGTACCAATAGCTCGTTTAGCAGCAGCTCAAGCAGCTATTAAAAACAAGAATTAATAAAAAACCACCACAATAGTGATGGGACTCAATTGATAAATAATATATGAAAACCTGTATTTGGCACAGCAACGTCAGATACAGGTTTTTTTGTTTAGTGTCAATATTTATTTATAAAAGCATTTTTAAATTGCAAATCGCTAATTCAATTACTTAATTTAGAGCTTGTAATTGCATTTGAAAGCTTATGTTTATTCTTTCTCAAGTACCTCTGAGAACTTCTTTACTTGACAATTAAATAATGACTTATTCTCTTCAGATAAAATTAGTTTTCCAGTTTGAAAAGCTTCCATTGGTATTGAAATACCTGCCAGTTCATCTAAAGGGTTCATAGACATACGACTTAAAAGACCTTTTAACTCATTCATTACTAATGAAGCTGCAGAACGTCCTGCAGCACCGCTAATTGCAACTAACTTTCCACTTATAAAATCAGGAGCACCCAATAAGCCTGGTTCAACGGGTCGTGAAATCCAATCCAATATATTTTTTAGTGGAGACGGAACACTTCCATTGTATTCTGGTGTTACAAGCCAAAGAGCATCCGATTTTTTCACTTCTTCTCTAATTGCATAAACAGCAGCTGGAGCAGGAAATTCTATATCTTGATTCATAAGAGGCACGTTTGAAATAATGATCTGAGTTACAAAATATCCTTTGGACTCAAGTATTGATTTTACATAATCTACAATTGATTGGTTAAATGATCCTTTGCGTAATGATCCATTAATAATAGCAATATGTTTTAACATGATATTCGCCTTCTTTCTTTTTTATTTTATATAGTAACAACTCAAACATGTGTAATACTATGAATCATTAATCTAGTTCTTAATTAATAGTATTCCCTTTTTGAGTATCATAATATTTTGGTTGCGTTAATTATATAAAATTTCCATAGGGTGTTTCAACCATTTTTAATTATTTGTTGAATAATAAAATCCTTAGACAGAGTTATCAAATTTGTGGTTTTAGATTATACAAGGATATCCATTTTACATTTGTAGAATTCTAACCCATTTATATGAACATTAACAATATTTATATTTAATTAATTATTGTTTCGTAGTATAATGAGCGTGTTTAAATTAGAGAAAGTAATTTTTGCTTTAATGTTATAATATTATACGATAGGACTTAATAGTTCATGATCATTAATGGATATGCTCATGCCTGTGGAGAATATCTAACAGTAGAAAAAATAGTAGAGAAATTAACTAAGGCGGAAGTAGATATGATACTTTTAACAGCAGGGCAATATAAAAGCAATAACCCTCATGGAATGAAAAATTCTGCATACATAGATGTGTTGGATGATGCTGTCAGTAAAATTAATCATAATATACGCCTATTTACTTCACTGATTGTGATCTTAGCACCGAAAAAATAAAAGTCATTATGATAAATGAGGTTCCACCAAGGAACCTAGAAGATTGGTTTTACAGCACTACTGAAAATCCTGATTATATGAAAACAACCATTGAACTATTTAAAAATGCAGGTGTCAAAGTCAAAAGCATGTAAGGTATTCTTGCACTAGGCATTTATATGACTACGGTCGTTAAAAACCCTAAGACAGGCTATACAGTAGATTTAGAAGTTATTAAAGAACATCTCCCTTTACTTAAAGCTGAAATAAAGTTGTTTCCGAACCTTAAGGTGATTATGTTGAAATGATATCTGATGATATACACCGAATGTTACATTTAATAAAATGACAAGGGTGTTGTGGTGTCTGTTACAAGAAGAAATTAATCTGATATATAAATAAAGATTTGCATATAAAAATTTAATATTTCTAAATCACTAGTTTATCATTACTAAGTAGATGTGTATAAAATTATGTGAAAAGCTTGCATAATCTAGTACAAAGTAAACAAGGTTTGCATGATTAACTTAAATGACCCTTACAATTGAGATGGTTTTTTGATATAATGATTTTATAGACAAACATAGTAGAACGTGTTTTTTTCAGTATAGTGCGTGTTTCTATTTGACTATCAACGAATTAGAAGATTTATATCAGCAAGTAAGATGAAAGCTTCTAAAGAAAAGGAGATATAATAGTGTTTGAAATAGGTGATTATATTGTTTATGGAAATAATGGTGTTTGTAAAATTGAAAGTGTAGGCGTTATGGATTCACCAATAGCACAAAAAGATGAGATATATTATACTCTTTGCCCTTTTTATACAAAAGGAAGCAAAATATTTACTCCTGCAAATAATAGCAAAGTAGTTATGAGACGCATTATAACTAAGAAAGAAGCTATGGATCTTATTGAGGCAATACAAAATATTGACTGCCTATCTTTTACCGATAAAAGAAGAAGAGAAATTGAATATAAAGATGCACTAAAAAAATGTGACTGTAAAGAGCTTATTAGGATTATTAAGACGATCTATCTTTTGAAACAAGAAAGATTAAATGAAGGTAAAAAGATTACCGCAGGAGATGAAAAATTTTTCCACATGGCAGAAGAAAATTTGTATGGTGAGTTAGCCATAGCACTTGAATTAGATAAAATTAAGGTTAAAGAATATATTATTGATAGAATCGAAAACTTACAAGCAATATAATATAACCTTTGTAGTGAAAATTCTATAGATGGTCAAATAGTACAACTCATGTGTAAAGCATGAGTTGTTTTTGTCTAAAATACTAAATTTATCAATAAAAAGAGGAAATACAATTCTTATGTAGAATTTATATAGAGTATACGGAGGTGAGTTTTCATGAATTTTAGAGAAACTCAAGAAAAATTTGAAGAAGATACCCTTAGCATCCATGCAAGTAAAGCAAAATATTCTAAAGGTAGAGCAATAGAAGAAATACAATGTGATGTTAGAACTGTTTTTCAAAGAGATAGAGATAGAATCCTCCATAGCAAGGCATTTAGACGATTAGCACATAAAACTCAGGTGTTTTTAGCACCAATAGGAGATCATTATAGAACAAGGCTTACGCATACTTTAGAAGTGTCACAAATTGCCCGAACTATTTCTAGAGCATTAGGTTTAAATGAGGACTTAACAGAAGCTATTGCATTAGGTCATGACTTAGGTCATACGCCTTTTGGGCATACAGGAGAAAGGGTACTAAAAACACTTACTGAAGGAGCCTTTTCTCATCATAAACAAAGTATTAGAGTGGTAGAAAAACTTGAAAACAAAGGTAAGGGGCTAAATCTTACTTTTGAAGTAAGAGATGGTATATTGAATCATCCAACTGCTGGAAATCCTCATGCATTAGAAGGAAAGGTTGTTCAAATTTCTGATAAACTTGCATATGTTAATCACGACATTGACGACGCTATTAGAGGAAAAATTTTATCAAATGACCAGTTACCTCATGTTTTTATAGAAACATTAGGTAGTACATCAAGTCAAAGAATTAATTCACTCATAACAGATATTATTAAGTATAGTCAGATGAAATCCCATATAAAAATGAGTCCATCAATAGAAAAAATATTTTATGAGGTAAGAAATTTTATGTTTGAAAATGTGTATTTAGATTCCCAAGCAAAAGAGCAAGAGACTAAAGCTATGCACATTATTAAGCAACTCTATGACTATTATATGGACAAACCAGAAAAACTTCCAAAAGAATATATTAATTGGTTATCACAGGATGAAAATAAATCTCAAGTAGTATGTGATTATATAGCGGGTATGACAGATCGCTATGCAGTTGATAAGTACTGTGAGTTATTTGTTCCTGTTTCTTGGAATATATATTAGAAGTTTATAATTGTTTTTATTATGAATACACATAATATTACTTTATGATTACTATATAAATTCTACAAGTTGCAGAAAAATAGAAAGAAGGAAGAACAACATGTATTTTAAAGAGCATGTTATAGAGCAAATAAGAGAACATAATGATATTGTTTCTATTATTTCTGAATATATTACGCTTACCAAAAAGGGAAATTCCTATTTAGGTTTATGTCCATTTCATGCCGAGAAAACTCCTTCTTTTACTGTAAGCCAAGAAAAACAATTGTACTATTGTTTTGGATGTGGCAGTGGTGGTAACATTATTACCTTTTTGATGCAAAAAGATAATATGAATTTTGTCGAGGCAGTAAAATACTTGGCAGAGCGTGCAAATATTAGGATTGAAGAAGAACAGTTGACACCAGAAGAACTTAAGTTAAGGCAAAAAAAAGAAAGGCTTTTTCAACTTTATAAGGATGCGGCTAACTTTTTTTATATTCTTTTAAGAAGGAGTGAAAATAAAGAGGTTCTAGATTATCTAGTGAACAGAAATCTATCTTTAGATACTATCAATAAGTTTGGTCTTGGTTATGCACCCAGTAATTATAACACATTATCTAATTATCTTATAGATAAAGGTTATGATAGAGAACTATTAATTGATAGTGGTTTACTCATGCAAAGCAAAAAAAATAGTTTGCTGTATGATAGATTTTCTTCAAGAGTCATATTTCCTATACTGAGTGTAGATAAAAAAGTTATTGCTTTTGGGGCAAGAGTTTTAGATAATACACTCCCTAAATATTTAAACTCACCTGAAACATTAATATTTGATAAAAGTAGAACATTATATGGACTGAACTTTGCAAAATTAAATACACATGATTATTATATTCTAGTTGAAGGCTATATGGATGTTATTGCAATGCATCAAATAGGCTTTATGCAAGCAGTTGCATCTTTAGGAACTGCATTTACAGTGTTTCAAGCAAGACTCCTTAAGAGATATACAAGTAAAGTCGTCATTATGTATGATAGTGATGAGGCAGGCATCAAAGCAACACTACGAGCTATCCCAATTTTAAGAAATCAAGGTATAGAAGTAAAGGTATTACAACTTGAAGAGGGTAAAGATCCTGATGAATATATAAAAACCCACAGTAAGGAAGAATTAAAAAAGCTTCTTGATCATGCTACTAGTGAAATATGGTTTCGAATATCTAGAATAGAAAAAGAATATAATCTACAAGTTACAGAAGAAAAAATTTTATTTTTAAAACAAGTTTCAAAAATAATCGGTGAAATTGAGAGTAGTATTGAACAATCTTTGTATATCGAAGACATTTGTAAACAATACTCAGTTGAAAAATCTGCTTTTTTAACTGAAGTGAAAAGGCAAGAAATGTCTAATGACAATTCTGGAAAGTATCATCATACACTTAGAAAGCATACAGAAGACATTCCACTAAAAGAAACACGTTCTAAAAAATTAAACAATGAAATAGAATTTTTAGCAGTATTATATCACTATCCTAATATCTTTACAAAAATAGCACAGTATGTATCTACTGAATTATTTTCTACGCTACTTCTTAGAGAGCTTGCTCAAGAAATATTTTTAAGTAGCCAGTCAAATAAAGAGCCTAACATTAATTATTTTACTAGCAAATATAGTGATGTAGAGGAACAAAAAATTATTTCTAGTGTTTTTATGAAACAAGATGAACGTTATTCTGATACAATACTACTTAATAAAATGCTGTTAGATAATATAAAAATCCTCAATAAAAACTATATTGAGACAAAACTAAAGACGAGTACGGATGTAAACGAAATACAAAACCTACTATTTAAAAAAAAGGAGCTTGACAGGCTGTATATTGATTTTATAAATGGTTAGAATAGTAGACAGGAGAAAGGATTGATAATAGTGAAGGATGTAGCAGAACAAAAACTGACATTTAAATCTAGACTTGAGCAGTTAATTAATCTTGCAAGAGAAAGAAAAAATGTATTAGAGCAAGAAGATATTAATGATGTATTTGGTGACATGGAGCTCGAGCCTAGTAAAATTGATCAGATATATGAATATTTAGAGGCACAAAATATAGACATAGTAGGTAATATTACTGATGTTGAAGTAGATGAATCCGATATCGACATTAATAATATACCAGAAGGAATAAGTATTGATGACCCTGTTAGAATGTATTTAAAAGAGATTGGAAAAGTACAACTTCTTTCTGCTGAAGAAGAAATCGAATTAGCTAAAAGGTTAGAAACTGGAGACCAAGAAGCAAAGAAAAAACTTGCAGAAGCTAACTTAAGACTGGTTGTAAGTATTGCAAAGCGTTATGTAGGAAGAGGCATGCTTTTTTTAGACCTTATACAAGAAGGTAATTTAGGACTTATTAAAGCCGTTGAAAAATTTGACTATACAAAAGGATTTAAGTTTAGTACTTATGCAACATGGTGGATTAGGCAAGCTATTACAAGAGCCATAGCCGATCAAGCACGTACCATTCGTATTCCAGTACACATGGTTGAAACAATAAATAAGTTAATGAGAGTATCTAGACAATTACTACAAGAATTAGGTAGAGATCCTCAGCCGGAAGAAATAGCTAAATATATGGATATGAGTGTGTCTAAAGTAAGAGAGATTATGAAAATTTCTCAAGAACCAGTATCTTTAGAAACACCAATTGGTGAAGAAGAAGATAGCCATTTAGGTGACTTCATTCCAGATGAAGATATTCCCGTTCCAGCCGAAGCTGCTGCATTTACTTTACTTAAAGAGCAGCTTATTGAAGTATTAGATACACTTACTGAAAGAGAACAAAAAGTTCTTAGGCTTAGATTTGGTCTTGACGATGGCAGAGCAAGAACCTTAGAAGAAGTAGGAAAAGAATTTAATGTAACTAGAGAAAGAATTAGGCAGATTGAAGCAAAGGCTTTAAGAAAATTAAGGCATCCTAGTAGAAGTAAAAAACTTAAAGATTATTTAGAATAGAAGTTGGCTCTTCAACTTCTGTTTTCTATGATATCAATAATATAATAGTAAAGGAGTGCTGTCTTGTTGCAGTTAACAAAAAGACTGGCTGCAGTTGCTAATTTTGTTCCTAGAGATGCACATGTTGCAGATATTGGAACAGACCATGCCTATATACCTATTTATCTTGTTACAAATAGTATCACTAACTTTTGTATAGCAACTGATATCAATAAAGGACCTATTTTAAAAGCTCATAGGAATTTATTAAAGTATCAGATAGACACACAACATATTATACTCAAGCAGGCAAAAGGATTACAAGGTATTCGTGAATATAATTTAGACACAATAATTATATCAGGTATGGGTGGTTATCTTACTATAGATATTTTAAAAAATGATTTGGATGTTGTAAAGGGGATAAAGCAACTTATTTTGCAACCGCAGCAAGATATCCCTGAAATTAGAAGGTTCTTACATTCAATTAAATTTAAAATTGACGATGAAGTGTTTTTAGAAGATGAGGGTAAATATTATACAATACTCAGTGCATCTCATGGTAAAGAAAAGTATGAACATGAATATGAATATGTTTATGGTAAGATATTAATTCAAAAAAACAATAGTGATTTTAATAAATGGATGTATGAAAGAGATGAACAATTAATGTGTATAAAAATGCAACTATCTAATATTAATACTGAGAGTGTTATTCAAAGAATTAAAGAAATAGATGAAGAACTGTTATTGCATAGAGAGGTAATGAAATGTATATCTTAGGAGATATTATTAAAGAAATAGAAACTTTATATCCACAGGATTTAGCAGAAACTTGGGATAATGTAGGCCTACTAATCGGTAGTCAATTTCAAAAAGTAAATAAAATGCTATGCGTGCTTGATATTAATGAAGAAGTTGTACAAGAAGCGATTACACAGAAGGTGGATTGTATTTTTACGCACCATCCCTTTATATTTAAACCTCTTAAAAATCTTAATTTTGATGATCCAACGAATAAACTAATTAAAACCTTAATCATGAACAACATTTCTGTATATACTGCACATACTAATTTGGACATTGCTCGTGATGGTATAAATGATATTTTATGTTCTTTACTTGAAATTAACATAGCTGGTATTCTAGAAATAACTAATAACAAAAAATTATGCAAATTTATTGTTTATGTACCTGAAGAATATTACGATCATGTACGTCGTGTGATCATAAATTATAATCCATGTCTTATTGGCGATTATAAAGGGTGTACTTTTACATCATTAGGAGAAGGTACCTTTATACCTTTAAATCAAAGTAAACCTTATATAGGTGAAATTGGATCGTTAGAAGTAGTAGGAGAAAGAAAAATAGAATGTGTTATTGAAAAAGATAATTTGTCAGATATTATGCAGCAAATTAAAAGGGTTCATCCGTACGAAGAAATAGCCTTTGATTTAATTGAGATAGAGAATATAAGCAAACAAAGTGGTATAGGTAGATATGGAACCATTCCAAAAACAACTGTATGTGAATATATAGAAAAAGTTAAAGAAAAACTCTCTATACCCTATGTAAAATTAATCGGTGAATCAAACAAAGTTGTAGAAAAGGTTTCAGTATGTTCTGGTAGTGGAAGTAACTACATTAAGCAGGCAGCCCATGTATCTGATTTATATATTACTGGAGATATTAAATACCATGATGCACAAGAGGCACTTAATATAGGTCTTACGGTTTTAGATGTGGGGCACTATTCTTCTGAAAACGCTGCATTACCATATGTAGTAAAACATATAAAGAATCGTCTTTCTAATATAGAAATCATTTGTTCTAAGGTAGATGGTAATGTGTTTAAAATACTATAAAAGGTGTGATCAATATGAATGCAAAAATAAGTGTAAGCTTAACAAATGGAACTATTATAGAAATGGAGCAAGGAAGTACTTTATATGATGTCAGCGTCCAAGTTGAAGATCAATATAAATATCCGATTATTCTTGGGAAAATTGGTTCTTCACTTAGAGAGTTAAATTATGTACTTAATGATGATGTTTGCGATGTATCTTTTTTGGATCTAAGTCATAAAGATAGTATGAGGGTCTATCAAAGAAGTGCAACCTTTTTATTAATAGTTGCAAGCAAAAGAATTATCCCTAATTCTCAAGTAATTGTTAATCATCATATTTCTGGAGGGTATTTTTGTGAATTTTTAGACCATGCCATGTGTACTGCAGAAAATATTTTAGCCATTGAAAATGAAATGCGAAGCCTTGTCAATCAAGAACTTCCTATAACGAAAAAAACTGTTTCTGTTGATGAAGCTATTAAATATTTTGAGAATAATAATATGACTGATAAAAGTGAACTACTCAAGTATAGAAGAGTATCTACAGTTAATTTATATTCTCTTGATTCAATTAAGGATTACTTTTATGGTTATATGGTTACCAATGTCAAATATATTAAACTTTTTAAGCTTGTTCCTTATGCCCATGGCTTTATACTCATGTTTCCTGATGAAAAAAATCCAGATCAACTCCCAGAGATTACTCCCCAGCCAAAACTTTCAGCTATCTTCAGAGAATCAGAAAAATGGGCAAGAATTTTAGATGTAGATATAGTTGCTTCACTTAATAATACTATAGCTAGAGGCGATGCTGAGGATCTTATAAAGATTTCAGAAGCATTGCATGAGAAGAAGATTGCTCAAATTGCAGATAAAATTTTGGAAAGACCGAAAGTAAAACTTGTACTTATTGCAGGCCCTTCATCATCAGGGAAAACAACATCTGCCCAAAGATTATGTATACAGCTACGTGTAAATGGATTAAAACCTCATGTGATTTCTCTTGATGATTACTTTGTAGATAGAGAACATACACCAAAAGATGAAGATGGTAAATATGACTTTGAAAGTATTGATGCAATAGATGTACAATTATTTAATGAACATGTCTCTAAACTTATCAAAGGTGAAGAGGTAGAAATACCACGTTTTAATTTTATTACTGGTCAAAGAAATGCTTTAGGAAAAAAGTTAAAACTTAATGATACAGACATTTTAATAATTGAAGGAATTCATGGCTTAAATGAAAAATTAAGCTATGCTATTCCAAAAGAAAATAAATTTAAAATTTATGTAAGTTGTTTAACACAGCTTAATATTGATTATCATAATCGGATTCCTACAACAGATACAAGACTTATACGCCGAATGGTAAGAGATAATAAGTATAGAGGAATATCTGCTGAGAAAACAATTGAACTATGGAGCTCTGTAAGAAGAGGTGAAAATAAAAATATTTTCCCATTTCAGGAAGAAGCAGATGTTATGTTTAACTCTGTATTAATCTATGAATTAGCTGCACTTAAGCAAAAGGCGGAACCTTTACTTTTTGGAATTGAAAGAGATTCTCCTTACTATCGTGAAGCAAAAAGACTATTAAAATTTTTAGAATATTTCCTACCTATTGATACTGCAACAATACCTGTAAATTCAATACTTAGGGAGTTTGTAGGTGGTAGCTGTTTTAATTAAAAGTCATAATTATTGACAATACAAACATAATATGATAAAATAATTTGTTGTTAAGTAAATCAGACAGTCGCACGTACATACTCCGAAAGGAAGTACTTGAGGAACGTCCGAGCTCCATAGAGCAAAGTGCTGGATAACACCCAGTGGAGGTGACTCTAAGGAAAGTGCAACAGAAATAAACCGCCTATGAAAATAGGTAAGGATGGAAAGGTAAGGTAAGAGCTTACCGCTTCTTAGGTGACTGAGAGGGCTATGTAAACCCCACTTGGAGCAAGACCGTATAAAAAACACAAGCGTTTTACGTTTGAATAGCTGCTCGCTATGTTTTTGGGTAGGTCGCTAAAATATACTGGTAACTGTATATTTAGATAGATGACTGTTTAATACAGAACTCGGCGTATAGATTTGGTTAACAACCTAATAAGACATATGATAGTCAAGTGTTTAGTAAGCTAACCACTTGGCTATTTTTATACAATAACAGTATTTTTCAGTGAAATAGGAAAGTATCCCTTGTCTATTTCTATTCACTCTAAACTATATATGTAAAATTCTAAACTGTCCCCTATATTAGTTATTATGTTTAACTTATAGAGGACAATTTAGAGAAGATAAGCAATTTGACTTATTATTGTTTCTTTAAGATGAACTATTGCAAAGAATAATAACCGTTTTGATGCATATAATTAAAAATTTGTTCTCCATGTTCTTGTTCTTCTTTTTGAATATGATTTAGTACTTGTCTTGTATCATGATCTTTAAATTCAAAGATAGATGTGTTATAAATTGAAGACACATGTTTTTCTGTCGCAAGAGCATCTTGGCAAATATCTGCATCATTTTGATTATAAGCAATTTGTGACTTTGTAATTTGAGAATTTGTTTGATTTTGCTGTTGCCCTTGTTGTGGCACAGAGGGAACATTTCCACTTAATATACTATTAATCGTGTTTAAATGCTGTTGTTCATGCTGTAAAATATAAGAAAATAGCTGTTTTAGTTCTGGGTCACAGGCTTGCGCCACATATTTAGTATATTTTTTTATACATAGCTCCTCTTGATCTTTTTCATCTTTTAATAACATGATTTCTTTCTGTGTTAATGATGTCATCGTTTTTCTCCTCTCATTTTTTCTTAAACTACTTGTAATAATCTTCAGCGTTATTATAGGTTAAATAGCAAATAATTATACGTACTATAAATTAATTCTTTCATATACCTTGGAATGCTTTAATAATCTAATTATGATTTATTAATTTTAATAACTAATTGATGATTTATTTTAATTATATATTTAATAATTAACAAAAATGTGTTAGAATTAATAAAAAAATTAATGCATTGGAGGATTATTTTGAAGACCGCAAATCGCAAGAAAAATGTATTTATTATTGTTGGTATTATATCAGCTATTGTTTTATGTTTTATTATAGCTTTATGTTTACTAGTTGCTAGTCGTACTAGCAAAGGGTTTCTTAACAATTTATCTGGGGATATTGCAATTTTACGTGTTGAAGGGGAAATATCGGCTACTGAAGCTTCACTATTTTCATCAAATTCATACAATCATTCCTGGACATTAGATCAAATTGATATGTTAATGAATAGACCAAGCAATAAAGGGTTAATATTAATAGTTAATACTCCTGGAGGGGGTGTTTATGAATCAGATCAGTTATACTTAAAATTAAAGCAATATAAAGAAACTACGAATCGTCCTATCTATGTATATATGACACAAATGGCGGCTTCTGGAGGCTACTATATTTCAATGGCTGCAGATAAAATATATGCTAATCGTATGACAACTACAGGGTCTATAGGTGTTATCATGTCACTAATTGATACAACTGAATTTCAAAAGAAACTTGGTTTTAAAACAGAAAATATTGTTTCAGGGAAGAATAAGGCAATGGGAAACCCTTTGACAAGTGAACAACGTCTCATTCTTCAGTCAATGGTTGATGAAATGTATAATATATTTGTTTCAATAGTATCTGAGAATCGCAAAATGGATATAGATAAAGTAAAACAGCTTGCTGATGG
The DNA here is from genome assembly GCA_023410675.1 of Bacillota bacterium. Lineage (GTDB taxonomy): Bacteria > Bacillota > Clostridia > Lachnospirales > Cellulosilyticaceae > JAEYPM01. Next base: position 47,437 of record JAEYPM010000023.1, read on the forward strand.
ACGTATTTATTCAGCTTTACAAGCAAAAGAATTAGGATTGATCGATGCAATTGGTAATTTTGATGACGTAGTGAAAGATTTTAAAAGCACATATAATTTAGAAGATTGTAGTGTTAATGTATTATCACAAGAAAGAAGGATGTTTGGTGGATTAATGGGAATATTTTCTAAGAGAAACCAAATAGATGCTATCATGGATGTAATAAATAGTGAACATACTGGTAAACTTATGTATTACTATGATCCTCAATCCTATTAATTAAAACTTGATTTCTTAAGCAAATTTGCTTATAGAGATAATAGAATGAATTTACTATACGAAAACCTATCTTATAATAAGTGAGGGATGAAATTGTCTGAAGGTAAAATCCATGAATTAGAAGAACAAATTGACTATTATCAAAAAGAAATATACAAAATACAACAAGATAATACTTTACTAATGGAGGAGGCAGAACATACTAGGAAAATTGTAGGCAGTTATAATTTTTTAAGAGAAGTTATTCTCTATATAGGAAATATAACTGAATACGATAGTTTGCTAAATACTATATGTGACGCAATCCTCGGTTTTGGTGTTAGTGAGGTTTTTATTATTTTGCATGAGAATGAAGATGAGTATTCTTTTACTGAGAGAGCACTTAGTAATGAACTGATTGAAGAATTAATAAAGTCAAATGATAATAAAATTCTATATAACTTAGTTGATAATATTGGAGAATGTTGTTCCGAAAATAATAATTTAGTTATTAGTGATATTGAAAAGACGGATGGTCAAAATGTACTTGGCTATACAGCTGGATCTATACTTATTAGCAAATTAGAACGTAACAATCAGAAGAATGGATATATATGCTTTAGACATTATGAACCTGATTTTTTTGAACCTACTATTATTGATACTTTGAATATACTGATACCGCCATTAAATATTTTTGTAGAAAATAGTATTTTATTAAAGAAAAATATTGAAATGGCAAATAAAGATAATTTAACTAGTATTTTTAATCGTAATCGACTAGAGAAATATACTTATGAAAATCAATATTCCGAAAATATAACTGCTGTTATTAGTTTTGATGTTGATAGATTTAAGCTTGTAAATGATACTTATGGCCATGCTCAAGGTGATAAAGTACTTAAATATCTTGGTATGTTACTGAATGATAATTATAAAAAAACGAACAATCAAATGGTTCCATTCCGTGTTGGCGGAGATGAATTTGTTGTCATGTGTGAAAACTTGAATAAATCAAGTATCATTTCTTTTGTTAAAGAAATATCCATTCATTTTGTGGAGAAGTTTGGCAATTTATCACCACCTCAAGAAGATAAAAAGATTGGATTAAGTATTGGCGTATACTATAAAGAAAACTTTAAGTCTCATTTTGCCTTGAGTGATAAGATAAAACTATCCGATGAAGCTTTATATATCTCTAAAGAAAATGGAAGAAATAGATATACAATACCTGATGCAATAGAAATTGTTAGGCATAGACTTCAATCTATAGTTGATAGTGAAAAGAATCGCTATTTAAGAAGAGGAACTACTCAAGAGCTTAAAAATTCATTATGGTATTCTGAACTTTACCTAAGAAGTGATAAAATACTTACTTCTAAAGATGTTGCAATTCTAGAAAAATGTAAGAGAAAAGTAGATCATATGGTTTATCTAGATGATATTGTAGGTATGGTACTTTTAGATGTAAATAAAGATAAGTTTTCTGCTGATACTGTGCTTGAAAGAATTAAAAGTACTATTGATTTTGATTTATCTCTTATTGAGATATAATGTTTTTTGCTTTAAAAGGTATTTAACCCACGCTGTGTTAAATACCTTTTAATTTTTTAGTTTATATGATCACTTTGAAATCCTTCTCTTTTAATAGAATGTTTTTTTTGATTTGGATTATGGTTATGCCCTTCTTCAGTAAGCGGCGTCTGATAATTACATTTTTTCATTCTTACTTCTTTACTATCTATTTGACTATCCTTTGCCATAAGAAAACACTCCTTTCTATAGATATAGAATACACATTTTATGTTCACTCTATACAATGTGCATTCATTATAGAAAAACAACATTTATCTACTCAATCAAGTGTGAAGTATTTCAGTTGTTTCTCTATAGTATCTCTTAATTTTTATTTATTATTTAAGAAATTATTTACACTTCTACAATTTTACCTTCTACTGAAATTGTAATAACGGAAAAAGGGATCTCTTTTTTTGCATTTATAAGAGCATTTTTAGCTGCATCAACAATACCTTTACAACAAGGGACTTGCATTCTAACAACAGTAATACTTTTTATTTCATTTGATGCAATAATACTTGTTAACTTTTCTTCATAAAAGATATTATCTAATTTTGGACAGCCAATAAGTGTTATTTTATTCTTCATAATACGATTATGAAAATCTGCATAAGCATAGGCAGTGCAATCAGCAGCTATTAACAAATGGTTATCATTGAAATAAGGTGCATTTGGTGCAACAAGTTTGATTTGACATGGCCACTGCATAAGGCTTGTATGTTTTATATTTTCTTTAACCGCTTTTTCATCATATTTCTCAGCTTCTTTTTCTATGATCTTAATGGCATTTACGTGACATGCAGGAAGGCAATCTCCAAGACCATCACAATAGCTTTCTGATACTAAAGTTGCTTTACCATTTATTAATTGAATAGCACCTTCATGACATGCAGTGACACATAGTCCACATCCATCGCATTTATCTTGATCTATAATAATTATTTTACGTTTCATTACAAATTCCTCCTTTAATTGTGATTGCTTGATATAGAATAAGTATAGTATAATAAGTTTGAAAAATAGGTAACGTATGTTACAAAGGAAGTGTTTATTTGATGGATCAAAGGTCAAAAGAGAATATTATGCTTAGTTCTTCCCTATTTAAAAATATTACGCATGAGGAGCTTTCTAGTTTTATTTCTAATATGCATATTGTCTTTAAATCATACAAAAAAGGTGAATATATTACACGAAAAGGTGATCCAGCTAATAAAATAGGAATGGTACTTAGTGGTAGTGTCTTTGTCGTGAAAGAAAATATATCTGGAGATCGCACATTACTGGCTATTTTAAAGCAAGGATACTTATTTGGTGAAATGGGTGTATTTTCAGATGCAGCTGTTTGGCCAGCTACAATTGTTACTGATGGGATTACAGAAGTTGCCTTTATTGATCGTTCTTTGTTTATAAATAACTGTGTTAAAGATTGCAGTATCCACCAAAAGTTGATTTATAATATGCTTAATATTATAAGCAATAAAGCCTTAATACTGAATAAAAAGATTGAGTATTTAACCATGAAAAATGTAAGAAGTAAGATTAACACATTCATATTAGAGCAATACCTTAAGCAAGGAACACTAACTATAACTTTACCTATGAATAGAAATGATTTAGCTGAATTTTTAAATGTTACTAGGCCATCTCTCTCTAGAGAACTAGGAAGAATGAAAGAAGAGAATATTATTGATTATTATAAGTCAACTGTAAAAATATTAGACTTATCAAGATTAAATGATAATTAAAAATAAGGAGAAATAAAAAATGAGTGAACGTAAAACGATTAATGTTTCTAAAGAAGAAACATTACGTCAAAATGACATTATAGATATATTATCCCTTACAATTAAAGATAAAGGGCTTAAATATTGCATTTCTACTTTTGGTTGTCAAATGAATGCTAGAGACTCTGAAAAAATTGAAGGGATTTTAGATAAAATAGGCTATGAAAAGACAGAAAAAGAAGAGGATGCTGATTTTATTCTTTATAATACATGTTGTGTTAGAGAAAATGCTGAGCTTAAGGTTTTTGGTAAGCTAGGTAAATTAAAGAGTATTAAAAAAAAGAAACCTAGTCTTATTATTGCACTTTGTGGATGTATGATGCAGCAAGATATGGTATTAGATACCTTGAAGAAAAAATATAAATTTGTAGACATTATATTTGGAACCTATAATATTTATAAATTACCTGAGCTTATGCAAACATACTTTGAAATTAAGCAGCCAGTTATTGATATTTGGGATTCTTATCAAGATATTGTAGAAGATTTACCTAACTTAAGAAAATATCCATATAAGGCTTGTGTTAATATTATTTATGGTTGTAATAATTTCTGCACATATTGTATTGTTCCTTATGTTAGAGGAAGAGAACGTAGCCGTCCTAAGCTAGACATTATTAATGAAGTGAAGCATCTAGCGGCAAATGGTGTGAAGGAAATTATGTTTCTTGGACAAAATGTTAATTCTTATGGGAAAACACTACTTGAAAAGACAACATTTGCTGAGCTCTTACGAGAAATTGATACAATAGATGGTCTTGAAAGAGTACGCTTTATGACTTCACACCCTAAGGACTTAAGTGATGCATTAATATTAGCACTTGCAGAGTGTAATACATTATGTAAAAGCATTCACTTGCCACTGCAATCTGGAAGTACACATATACTTGAAAAAATGAATAGAAGATATACTAAAGAAGATTATTTAGCACTGGTTAACAAACTAAGGTTAGCTATTCCACAAATTGAAATTACAACAGATATTATTGTAGGTTTTCCAGGAGAAACCGAAGAAGACTTTTTAGATACCTTAGATGTTATTGAAAAAGCCAAGTTTAATGGTGCATTTACTTTTATTTACTCAAAGAGAACAGGTACTCCTGCTGCTGCTATGGAAGATCAAGTAGATGAGGAGACAATAAAAACTAGGTTTAATGCACTAACTTCTTTAGTAGATAAAGTGCAGCTAGAACGTATGCAAAAATATGTTGGTACAACCCAGGAAGTACTATTTGAAGAATTAAGTAAAAATGACTCTTCAATAATTAGTGGTAGAACAGATTCAGGGATACTCGTACATGTTAAGGGTGATAAAAATTTAATAGGTGCTCTAAAACGTGTATTAATTAAGGGTACAAAGACTCACTATTTGCTGGGAGAAATTTGTTAGTATAAGGATGGATAATTATGAATGTAACACCTATGATGAAGCAGTACTTAGAGATCAAAGAACAAAATAAAAGCTGTTTGTTATTTTTTCGCTTAGGCGACTTTTATGAAATGTTTTTTGAAGATGCAATTACTGCTTCACGTGAACTAGAAATAACATTAACAGGACGTGACTGTGGCCTTGAAGAACGAGCTCCAATGTGTGGTGTTCCTTATCATGCAGCTGATAATTATATAGCTCGTCTTGTAGAAAAAGGATATAAAGTAGCTATTTGTGAACAAGTTGAAGATCCAAGCACTGCAAAAGGAATTGTAAAAAGAGAAATTGTAAGAATTGTTACTCCTGGAACTTTACTAGAGGGGAATACTTTAAAGCAGGAACAAAATAATTATATTGTTTCTATTGTATCCTGTGATCATCAATTTGGACTCAGTGTAGCTGATGTTACTACTGGAGAATGGTCAGTTACCCATATTGATCGTGATAATGGACTAAGAAAACTATTGGATGAGCTGTCAAGATTTACCCCTTCAGAATGTATTGTCGATTCAAATGTGTATGAAATAAGTGCTGTTAATGATTTTGTGAGTAGTCGATTAAACTGTAAAATAGAAGTTATCCCAGACTATTGGCTAGATATCGAAGGTGCAAAAAAACTACTGATGAAACATTTTAATATTTCTCTTTTGCATGGGCTTGGCCTTGGTGATGATAAGTATCTTATATTAGCTTCAGCCTCTTTGCTACACTATCTTCAGGAAACACAAAAAATCTCCTTATCACATATGAATCATATAAATATTTATCATTTAGATGCTTATATGCTTTTAGATATTGCTACAAGAAGAAATCTAGAGCTTACAGAAACTTTAAGAGAAAAAAAGAGGAAAGGTTCTTTAGTGTGGGTACTGGATCATACAAAAACCGCCATGGGTGCAAGATTTCTAAGGAAGTGTATTGAGCAGCCTCTTATTAATGAAAAAAACATTAATGATAGGCTCGATGCTGTAACAGAATTTAAAGAAAATGGAATTTTACGTAGTGATCTTATGCAAGCAATGGATCATATTTACGATATCGAACGGTTAATGAGTAAAGTATCTTATGGCACTTGTAATGCAAAGGATCTCATAAGTTTTAAGCAATCACTTGCTATGATACCTAAAATTTATTCGCTTCTTAGTACCACACAAAGCTATAAGTTAAAGCAAATATATGAAAACTTTGATTGCTTAGAAGATCTCTATTCTCTACTTGAAAAAAGTATATCTGATGAACCACCTATTACAATTCGAGAGGGAAATATAATTAAAGATGGTTATCATAAAGAGGTTGATCATTTAAGAACAATTAAACGCGAAGGCACAAAATGGTTAGTCGAAATAGAAACAAAGGAAAAGAATGCAACAGGAATAAAAAACTTAAAAATAAAATACAATAAAGTATTTGGCTACTTTTTAGAGGTTACTAATTCAAACGCAAATCTTGTTCCTGACTATTTTATTAGAAAGCAGACATTAGCTAATTGTGAAAGATATATTACAGAGGATCTTAAAAAAGTAGAAGAAGAAATACTTGGAGCAGATGATAAACTTAACCAGTTAGAATATAAGCTTTTCCAAGAAATAAGACAGCGAATCGTAGATAATATTAGCAATATATTAGCATTATCTCATCATATAGCTGAAATAGATTCCTTATGCTCATTAGCGGATGTTGCCCATCAAAACAACTATGTAAGGCCTATTATTAACGTAGAAAAAGAGATTCATATTAAAGACGGTAGACATCCTGTAATAGAAAAAATTCTAGGAGAGCATGCATTTATTTCTAATGATGTTTATTTAAACAATGATACCCATCAAATAGCATTGCTTACTGGCCCTAATATGGCTGGAAAATCAACTTATATGCGTCAAGTGGCTCTTATTGTCCTTATGGCTCAAATAGGAAGCTTCATTCCAGCTAGAGAGGCTACAATTGGTGTTGTAGATAGAATTTTCACTAGAGTTGGGGCTTCTGATGATTTAGCTTCTGGTCAAAGTACATTTATGGTTGAAATGATGGAAGTTTCTCATATTCTGCACAATGCTACTTCAAATAGTTTACTGATATTAGATGAAATAGGCCGTGGAACCAGCACTTTAGATGGACTTAGTATTGCTTGGTCTATTTTAGAACATTTATCCAGTCATAAACATATAGGGGCTAAAACTTTATTTGCAACGCATTATCATGAACTTACTGATTTAGAAAATAAACTTCCTAACTTGAAAAACTTTTGTGTATCAGTGAAAGAAGTGGGAGAAGACATTATCTTTTTGCATAAAATTGTTAAAGGAAGTATTGATCATAGCTATGGTATTGAAGTAGCCAAGCTAGCGGGTATACCAGAAAATGTTTTAAATAGAGCTAGAGAAATTATGAAGTCATTAGAGAATAATGAAGAAATGACATTGTCTAATCCTAAAGAAGATTTAAAAAAGCAAGTTACTGTTAAAGAAAGCCTTATGCAAATATCTCTATTTGAAGATCAAAATGCTAAGATAATAGATACCATACGGCAGCTAGATATTATGGAGCTTACACCAATAAAGGCTATTCAAATTCTATATGACTTACAAAAAGAAATTAAGCTAAGGATGTGAAGACATGGGCATTATAAAAATACTGGATACCCATACAATCAACAAAATAGCTGCTGGAGAGGTTATTGAAAGACCATGCTCTGTAGTTAAAGAGCTTGTAGAAAATAGTATTGATGCGAAGGCAAGTTCAATTACTATAGAAATAAAAAATGGTGGAATAGATTTAATTAGAATAACGGACAATGGCGTAGGAATCCCTAAAGATGAAGTTGAAATTTCATTTTTAAGGCATGCAACAAGTAAAATATCTACGTCTGAGGATCTTTTATCGGTTATGACACTTGGATTTAGAGGTGAAGCATTAGCAAGTATAGCAGCTGTATCACAAACTGAACTCATTACGAAAACGCCCCTAGATGTCTTAGGAAAAAAAGTAGAAATACATGGAGGTAACCTTGAATCATCAGAAGAAGTTGCTGCTCCTGAAGGAACCACCATTATTGTTAGACATCTCTTTTATAATGTACCTGCTAGGAAAGAATTTCTAAAAAGTCAAGGGCTTGAGGCTGCAAAAATAGTTGAGTATCTCCACAAACTTGCATTAGCACACCCAGAAATATCATTTAAATATATTCAAAATAACAAACTTATTTTTGCAACTTCAGGAAATCATAATTTGATTGATAGTATTTTTAATATATATGGACGAGAAACTGCTAAAAATGTCTATGAGCTTTACTATAAAAAAAATGATATAGAAATAATAGGAGCAATAGGAAATATTACTTTAACAAGAGCCAATAGACACTATGAACACTTTTTTATTAACGGACGGTCCATAAAAAGTTTTATTTTGCAAAGAGCTACTGAAGATGCTTATAAAACATTAGTTATGGTTGGGAAATTTCCTTTTGTTGTCATTCACATAACAATCAATCCAAATTTAGTTGATGTCAATGTCCATCCAAATAAATTAGAAGTAAGGTTTAAAGATGAAGATTTAATATATGATTCACTTTATGAAGCGATCATAGAGTGCCTAAAAAAAGTTAACTTAATACCACGTATGTCATTCAATGAGGATCTTAAGGAGAAAAAGCAAATTCCTATGCAACAAGTAGAAGTGGAAGATGTCCCTACATTTTTCACACCAAGAAAAGAAATTAATACACCTACATCTTATACTATGCTATCAAAACAAGCAAATGAGGATAAAGTAGACTCAGTAACAGAAAATAGACTTTTTGGCAATGCATATAGTAAAGGTATTTCTAAACTGATACAAGTCCCAAAAGATGACTATGTAAAAGAAGATGAAAAAAGTAATATCATTATAGAAGAAACTCCTTCATATATAAAAACTGCAGAGTATCGCATCATTGGTAAGTTGTTTCATACTTATTGGCTAATAGAATATGGAGAAAAGGTATTTTTAATTGATCAACATGCAGCTCATGAAAGAGTCATGTATGAACAGTTAATGCATAAGTTTAGACAAGGAAATGTTTCAAAACAGATTTTACTTGTTCCTCAGACTATTCATCTAACACCTACTGAAGTTAATGTGTTTAAGGAGAATGTTAACTTATTATCCAATCTAGGTTTTGAAGCGGAGTTACTTGGTGAAAATGCATTGGTAGTAAGAGAAGTTCCCTTTATTTTAAATGCACCTTTGCCATGGTATGTACTAAAAGATATACTGGATTCATTAAGCTTCAAGAAACCTAAAGATATTGCGGAATTAAAGGAAGAGAGTATCATATTACTTTCTTGTAAAAAAGCTGTAAAAGCACATAATAAACTTACAGATAGTGAATGCATAAGACTAATTAATGACTTGATGCTCCTTGAAAACCCATTTACTTGTCCACATGGAAGACCAGTACTGGTATCTTTTACAGAGTATGATATTGAAAAGATGTTTAAAAGAGTATAATATTTGATTAAAGGTGAATTAAAATGAAAAAACCTCTTATTCTAATCGCTGGGCCAACTGCCTCAGGAAAAACTAAAGTTAGTGTAACCCTTGCAAAACAAATTAATGGGGCAATTATTTCAGCTGACTCTATGCAGATTTATAAAGGTATGGATATTGGCACAGCAAAAGTTTCTAAGGAAGAAGCTGATGGTATTGTGCATTATATGATTGATGAACTTGATGCTACTACGGCATGTAATGTAGCATGGTTTAAAGAAAAAGTAAAAGGATACATTGATCTCATTCATGATCAAGGCAAAGTTCCTATATTAGTAGGGGGAACTGGATTTTATATCAATGCAATCTTGTATGATACTGAGTTTAATAATATGGAGCAAAATATGCCATATCGTGATTACTTAATTAGTCTTTCACATAACAAGGGAGCGGAATTTCTTCATAAGATGCTGAAAGAAGTAGATGCTGATAGTGCTGCGCAAATACATCCTAATAATATTAAAAGAGTAATACGTGCACTTGAATACCATCATGAAACTGGATTATGTATATCAGAGCATAACTTATCAGAAAGAAATAAAAAAGATACTAATTATTCGCCATATAATTATTGTTTTTTTACACTGACTATGGAAAGAAGTATATTATATAACCGAATTAATCAAAGAGTAGATCAAATGATTAAAGATGGTTTAGTACAAGAGGTAAAAGCTTTTTATGATGAAGGTTATGATGAAAGTTTTACATCTATGAAAGCAATAGGGTATAAGGAGTTTTTTCCATATTTTAGAGGAGAGTCCACCTTAGATGATTGTATTGAAAAACTCAAAAAGAATACAAGAAATTTTGCCAAAAGACAACTCACTTGGTTTAGGCACCAATCGCCTTCTATTTTTATAGAAGTTGATTCATTATCATTTAATGCAGATAAAATATGTACTCTATTATTAAATCATATCAATAAAATTTTATAATGGGTCATACTTTTTTGTATATACAAAATAAAACCTGTCAATAATCTAAACATATTATCTATAATTTTTTACGATATTATAGACATTCTGATTGGAATACTATAAAATAAAGTCAACTGCAACAGTATCTAAATAGGAGGGGTAGTAACTTTTATGAGCAAAGCGATTAATTTACAAGATGTTTTATTAAATCAGTTAAGAAAAGAAAAAATGATGGTTACTGTATTTTTAACAAATGGATTTCAGTTAAAAGGTATTATTAAAGGTTTTGATAACTTTTCTATTATTGTAGAAAGTGAAGGCAAACAACAGCTTTTATATAAACATGCAGTTTCAACTATTATTCCATCAAAATCAATTAATTTAAATGCAGCTTCTGCAGAGTAACATGCTAAGCCCTCTTTATTAGAGGGCTTATTCATTGTATCATTTTCTACTAATTACTAAGAGGAGAGCAAACATGTCGGGTTTATATCATTTACTAAATATTGACGAAGAAACTGAAAGGTTTTGTTTAGAGACAGAACAGCAATTGACTAAAAGCTTTAAAACTATTGAAGAGAATATGCATATAAATGGAGCAAAAGTATTACAAGCTATGCAGAAAAATAAGCTTAGTGATATTCATTTTGCAGCAACGAGTGGCTACGGATATAATGACCTCGGAAGAGAAGTTGTAGAACAAATATATGCTGATGTGTTTCATGCTGAAGCAGGCCTTGTTAGGCCTCAGCTCATATCAGGAACTCATGCATTAACAGTCGCTTTGTTTGGAAATTTAAGACCAGGAGATGAACTTCTTTCTCCTGTTGGCAAACCCTATGATACACTAGAAGGTGTTATTGGCATTAAACCAGAAAAGGGAAGTTTAGCTGAGTATGGAATTACATATAAAGAAGTTTCTCTAAAAGAGGATTTTAGCTTTGATTTTGAAGGAATTAAAAATGCAATTACTAATAAGACAAAGCTAATTACTATACAAAGATCTAAGGGCTACGCTTATAGACCTACATTTACTGTAACTCAAATTAAGGAGCTTATTTCCTTTATAAGAGATATCAAAAAAGATGTTATATGTATGGTTGATAATTGTTATGGTGAATTTGTAGATACGATTGAACCAACAGATGTGGGAGCAGATTTAGTAGTAGGCTCACTAATAAAAAATCCAGGTGGTGGTCTTGCTCCTATTGGTGGTTATATAGTAGGGAAAGAAGAATATGTTGATAATTCAGCTGTAAGACTAACTGCGCCAGGTCTTGGTAAAGAAGTAGGTGCAACCCTTGGTCTCAATCAGCCTGTTTTACAAGGACTTTTTTTAGCACCAGAAGTTGTAGCTAATGCGTTAAAAGGAGCAGTATTAACTGCTGCATTATTTGAAAAACTAGGCTTTGAAGTTATGCCAACAAGTAGGGAAACAAGAAGTGATATTATCCAGGCCATTAATATGAAAAATGCAGATAATATTATAGCTTTTTGTGAAGGAATACAAAAAGCTGCTCCAGTAGATAGTTTTGTAACACCTGTGCCATGGGATATGCCAGGTTATAATAGTAAGGTCATTATGGCTGCAGGTGCATTTGTTCAAGGAGCATCTATTGAACTTAGTGCAGATGCTCCTATAAAACCGCCTTACACAGTATTCTACCAAGGGGGGCTGACCTATTATCATGCACGATTAGGTGCCATGATCGCTATGCAAACTATGAAAAACAAAAAATGTATTAGTTTGTAATAGTATCTAATTCTCTTAGCCATGCTTCATAAGATGCATCGCTTGGCATACGCCAATCGCCACGTGGAGATAAAGAGACAGAGCCAACTTTTATTCCATCAGGCATGCAAGACCTTTTAAACTGCTGTGTGAAAAAGCGTCTATAAAATATTCTCATATCTTTTAATACTTTTTCCTTGCCGAAGGTCATATTATCTTCTTTATTACAAGAAGTATTTTGTGTCATGGCATGGATAAATAAGTCATATATCTTTTTAGGACCAAACCCATACCGAAGCATATAATACAAGATAAAGTCATGTACCACATAGGACCCAACAGCATCTTCTGTTTTTTGTGCAATGGTTCCATCAGCGTTAGGTGGTAAAAGCTCTGGGCTAATTGGTGTATCGCAAATATCGAGTAAAGTAGCTTTGATTGGGTCCTTTTGTTTTTTTGCATAGGAATGAACAATACTACGTATTAACGTTTTTGGTACTGAAGCGTTAACCCCATACATACTCATCTGATCACCATTGTAAGTACACCATCCAAGAGCTAATTCAGATAAATCACCTGTTCCTACTACAATAGCATTGAATTTATTTGCAATATCCATAAGAACTTGTGTTCTTTCTCTAGCTTGTACATTTTCAAAAGTAATATCATGTACATTTATATCATGGCCAATATCTTTGTAGTGCTGCAAACAAGCTTCTTTTATAGAAATTTCTTGATAGGTAATACCTAATGCCTTCATTAAGCTTATAGCGTTATTTAAGGTACGGCTTGTTGTGCCAAAACAAGGCATGGTAATGCCTATAATACCTTTAAGATTATAGTTATTAATCTTAAAAGCTTCTATACAAACAATTAATGCTAGTGTAGAATCAAGTCCTCCAGAAATACCAACCACTACTTTTTCACAATGAATTTTCTTTAACCTTTGTGCAAGTCCTATGGCTTGTAATGACAATATTTCCTCTGAACGGCTATCAATATCTGTAGGAACAAATGGAAAAAGAGATATTTTTCTATTTGCCTTAAAGACGTTTAGTTTTGGATTAAAAGTTTTTAAGTAAATATGTTTATAGTTTTTATAGTCGTGCAATTTACCTTCAACTAACATAAATGAACTATTAACGACTCTTTCGTTAATGCATTTTTCAATATCAATTTCTCCATAAGTAATATCTTGGTTTTCCATAAACTTTGTTTCAGCTGTAATTATACCATTTTCTGCAATAATACAATGACCTGAAAAAACAGTATCAGTAGTGGATTCGTCACTAGTAGCAGAAGCATAAACATAGCCGCACATACAATTAGCTGACTGCATTTTAACTAGGTCTTGACGATAATAAGTTTTTCCAATCGTTTCATTACTTGCAGAAAGATTGACAATGATATTGGCACCATATAAAGTGTGATAGGATGAAGGAGGGATAGGTACCCATAAGTCTTCACATATTTCAGCGGCAATTATAGCACCACTTTGCTGATCTTCTATAAGGAAAGTTTCAGTGAAAGGAATTCTTTCATCATATAACTGAATTTCATCATTAAGTCTCTCATAAGCAGATTTAAAATACCTAGCCTCATAGTAGACACCATAGTTTGGAATAAATGTTTTTGGAATAACACCTAAAACTTTGCCATTATGAATGGCAACAGCACAGTTAAATAGCTGATTGTCTTTTCGAATAGGTATTCCCACAAAAATAATTGGACAATATTCATGTCTAGTACTATCAATAAAACGTCTTAGTTCTTCCTTAGCACTATTTAGAAGCATAGATTGATTAAATAAGTCTGAACATGTATAGCCTGTTATACATAATTCAGGATACACAACTATTCTTGTTTGTCTTTCTCCAGACTCATTTTTTTCTAAAACACTGTTGAATAGTTCCAACATCTTATCTACATTATATCTAGGATTTCCAATTTGAATAGTAGTAGGGGTTAAGGTTGCAACTTCAATAATCCCATGATTTAATAAGTGACTCATTTTATCCTGCACCTCCTAAAAGTAAAATAAGTATTTATATTACTTTTTGATTTATCTATTTAATATACCACAAAAGCAGATATTATAAAATATCTGCTTAAAATTCTCTGAAAAGCCCTATAACTTTTCCTAATATAGTAGCCTCATGAACACATATAGGTGCCATAAAGTCATTTTCTGGTTGAAAACGTATCATGTTCTTTTCTTTGAAAAATCTTTTTACAGTAACTTCATCTTCAATAAGAGCAACAACAATTTCTCCATTCTCAGCATAGGTTTGGCTTTTTACAATAATATAGTCCTTATCATATATACCCGCATTGATCATACTTTCACCTTGAACACGCACGATAAAAGTATCCTTATTTCGTGTAATATGATTGGGAAGAGGGAAGTAGTCCTCGATATTATGATCTGCTAGAATTGGTTGTCCTGCTGTGACCCTTCCTACTATTGGTACGGGTGTAGCATGTTCATCAAGCCAGCTTTCTCTTTCACCTAAAATTTCAATAGCTCTTGGTTTTGTAGGATCTCTTTTAATTAATCCTTTTTTTTCTAAGCTATTTAAGTGGCTATGAACAGTAGAAGTTGATTTAAGATTTACTGCAGTACAAATCTCTCTAACAGAAGGAGGATACCCTCTATCTTTAAAAACATCTTTAATATATTCTAATATTTGCTCTTGTTTGGGTGTTAGTGCATTTTCCATAGGATAACCCCTTAGTTTTATATTTTCATTAATTATAACATAGATAATTTAGCAAATCAAACATATGTTCTTTTTTGCACTTATTTATCTACGACTTATTCTAACTTTCTCGAAGTTTCACAACAGAGGCTGCCATCTGTTTTCTTTGATCATCCATTTTAGCATAGTGTTTTCTTGTTGTATTAACATCCTTATGCCCTAGAACATCAGCAACTAAGTAAATATCTCCAGTCTCTTGGTAAAGCTGCGTACCATATGTCGTTCGTAGTTTATGTGGTGTAATTTTTTTTAGATTTGTAAGAAGAGTCGTATATTTTTTTACTAATATTTGCACGCTTCTAACCGATAATCTTTTATTTTGCATGGACAAAAAAAGTGGATTATCTAAATCTGTGCATATGGCTTTTTCTCTTTCCTCTAGGTATTCACGTAGTATTTTTTCTACTTCTTCACTAAAATAGATAATCGTACTATTTCCACCTTTTCGGGTGATCTTAATACCATTATAATTAAAATCTATATCTTCTACATTAATGCCAACACATTCTGATACACGCATACCTGTTCCAAGTAAAAGTGCAAAGAGAGCTAGATCTCTTTTTTGTGTATATTTATGGTAGACTTTTTGCTTGTCAGTTAGCTTGTCACCATGTTCAACAATATCTAGAAGATTTGCGACTTCATCAATTTCTAGCTTGATAATTGGTTTTTCATAAATTCTTGGCATATCTACAAAAGAAGTGGGATTTTTAGTAATAAGTTGTTGCCTATAAAAGTAGTTGTAGAATGTTTTTAAAGAAGCTAGTTTTCTTGCTTTACCATTTTGGCCATTTTGATAAGCAATGGTATGGTTTAAATTTTGATCTTTTTCATAATACGTAAGATGCTCGAGATACTTTTCTATATCTTTAGGTGTAACCTCAGCCAAATGGGCAAGAGTAATATCTTTTAAAGTGTTTAACGCACTAAGTTCTGGAATTTCCTTATAAATATATTCGAAAAAGATGCGTGTATCATAAATATAAGCAAGACGTGTATTAGCACTACATGTATGTTCAATACCTCTTGAAAAATCACTTGCATATGCTGGAAGCTCCTTTAGAATTTCCCTCATTTTAAGCGTTGTATATTTATTTTTGTTATCTTGATAACTAGACAAACGATCATCCCCTATCTATATTCCAGTCTTTTAATGCACTTCTTTGTATAGCTCCAAATATATTCTCTCGAACATGTGGCATCTCTTTTTGAAATGAATAAATGAGTTGTTTTATATATTCTCTTTTGGTTTGTCCATCAGCTGGGCACGGACTTTTAAGTACAGGAAGTTCGTTTTTCTTTGAAAAACTTCTTATATCAGCTTCAGGTGCATAGATTAAAGGTCTAATGAGTGTTATATGACTCTTATCTAGATAAGTTACAGGACTCATGGTGTGTATTCTGCCTTCATAAAAAAGAGACATAAGCAAAGTTTCATTAATATCATCTTTATTATGGCCCAAAGCTATTTTATTACATCCAAGTTGCTTTGAAATATCCAAAAGAGCTCCTTTTCTCATTTTCGAGCAAAGAGAACAAGGATTCGTCTCTTTTCTTTCTTTAAAAACAATATCTGCTATTTGTGTTTCATAAATGGCATAGGGAATATCTAGTGCTTTAAAATATTCTTTAAGTTTAGTAGTATCAAAATTATCAAAGCCAAGTGAAATAGTAATCGCATGCAATGAAAAATTCTTAGGGTAAAAACGCTGCAAATCTTTTAAAGCTCTTGCTAAAGTAAGGCTATCTTTACCTCCAGAAATACCAATCGCTATTTTATCACCACTTTGAATCATATCATAATCCTGAATAGCCCTTCTTGTATAACTTAATAAATGTTGAAGCTGCATTTATGCTCCTCCAAGCCTATAAAAATAATGTTCTATTACCATAAATTATATATTAGCTTTATTATTCTCGCAACACATGGCTTATATGATAAATAATAAGGGTTATTAATCTATTGAAAATACTTATAAGTTATGATAAAGTAATGTCAGTAATAAATTTCAAATATTAGGAGTGGTGGTTGATGTTGGTGTTTTTTGTAAAGGTGAATAGTGCTAACTAAATAAGCAAGTAAACGCACATAAAATTTTTAAGTTTGAGTATGCTCAGGCTTTGTTTGTGTACTCAATATACGTTTTATGTCTTTTATATTTGAATGGCTTACCTTACAAAAAATGCTTTCAGAAATTAGTTGCTCATTAGATAATAATAAAGAATATGGTTATCAAACTTGTAGACATCAAGTTTGTTTGCTATACGATTTATTATCAGTTTAATCATGTAAACTCATACAATGTCCGCAGTAAAGCAAAATGCCTTTTTGAAGGTAAATGCCTTATTGCGGACATTTTTATGTATATATGAATTAACATATTAAATAAGTTATACGATGTAAATTCATTTTAAACGCTTTATAAAAGAAAATATAAGGAGAAAATGATATGAATAATCATTCTTTTGATAAATTACAATATAACGAGTTAAAAAGTATCGTTAAAGAATACTGTGTGAGTAACCTTGGTAAAGAGCTTATTGATACGCTCTCGCCAAGTACAAATAAGTCTACCATAAAAAATAGACTTGCAGAAACAACTGAAGGACGTACATTACTTGATTTAAATGGAAGCGTTCCATTGCAAGGGATAATGAAAATAAGTACTATTTTAGATAAAGTAGAAAAAGGGAGTATTTTAGAGCCAGAATCATTAACAAACATTCAAAGTTTTATATTGGGATGCCTAAAAATCAAGACTTATTTAAAAGACAAGGATTTCTATGCCCCAACACTATACAGTTATAGTCATATTATTGAGGACCTTCATCATGTAGTTGATGAGGTAGACAGTATAATTAAAAATAACAGGGTTGATGATAGTGCTAGTAAGGAACTTAAAAAAGTACGTAGGTGCATTGTCAATACCGAAATAAAAATTGAAGATCGATTAGAAAAGTTTCTAAAAAGTAATGAAAACAAGACTTATATTCAGGAATTTTTTGTCAGCAAGAGAAACGGAAGATATACCATCCCAATTAAAGCTGCTTATAAAAATCAAGTACCAGGAACTATTGTAGATACATCCTCAAAAGGATTAACTGTATTTATTGAACCTATGGTTATTTCCAAATATACCACTGAGTTACTTCAGCTTAAAACAGAAGAAAGTATAGAAGAATATAGGTTATTAACCTATTTGACAGGTATTGTATATGATCACCTTCACATGCTTAGAAAAAATGTTGAGGTTATAGCACAATATGATATGATTTTTGCAAAAGCTAGATATAGTAAATCAATAGATGGAATTGAACCTAAGATTAATGATTATGGAGTCATTAATCTTATTAAAGGAAGACATCCACTTTTATCTGGAAAATTCGTTCCTTTAGATATTAAAATTGGTAAGGATTATCGCACGCTTGTTATAACAGGCCCTAATGCTGGTGGAAAAACACTTGTATTAAAAACCATTGGCTTACTTACTTTAGCAATGCAATCTGGTTTTCATATTCCAGTTGACAAAGAAAGTGAAATGTCTATTTTTGATAAAATTTATGTAGATATCGGAGATGATCAAAGTATAGAAAATGCACTAAGCACCTTCTCGTCTCATGTTAAAAATATAGCAGAGATACTTCAAAATACAAATAATGCTACTTTATTATTATTTGATGAAATAGGTAGTGGAACAGAGCCAAACGAAGGAGCTGCACTTGCTATTGCTATATTAGAGGCTGCGTACCATAAGGGCGCTCTTACAGTTGCAACAACACATTATGCAGAAATAAAAAATTATGGTAATCTACATCCAGACTTTAAGAATGCCGCTATGAAATTCAACAAAGAAACTTTAGAACCACTTTATCAATTAATTATTGGTAAGTCAGGTGAAAGTAATGCCCTTTGGATATCTAAAAAGATGGGGATTGACGAATCTATAATTGATAATGCAAAAAAATATATGTGCATGTCAAAATGCTATAATTTAAAATGTATTAATAGTAATTTTATACGCATCAATAAGGAAGCTTCACCAAAAGTAGCAAAAGAAGAAGATAACTTTGACTATAATTTTCAAAAAGGCGATCAAGTGATTCTAATAGATTATAATGATTATGGCATTGTTTACGAAGGCAAAGATAACTATAATAATATTAAAGTGTTCTATAAAAATGAATTCATAGATGTAAATGCAAAAAGACTAAGATTAAGTATTGAAGCAAAATATCTTTATCCAAAAGACTATGATTATGACATATTATTTAAGAGCTTTAAAGAACGCAAACTTGAAAAAGATATCATACGGGGTTCTAAAAAAGCTCTTAAAGCTATCAGAATAAATGAAAAAAAGAAAAAATAATAATGTATCACTTCAATATACTACTAAATAATTTGACTTTTTAGGTAACATTTCATTATACTAAATTCAAAAATGTGCTGTTTGTTTATGTAGAGACATAATTTTATTCTATATCAATAGTTTTAATGCTGTTTCTCTATAACCCTTATATATTATGAAAGGAAGTAGATAGTGTATGAATATTTTTAAAGAACAAGAAAATGAAATTCTAAGTATACTTAATGAATGGGAAGAAAAGCTATTAAAACTAAATGATATTCAAATAACACAAAAAAGAAATCAGCAAAATAGGACTATCAAGCAAATAGTAGGACATATGATAGATTCAGCAACAAATAATATACATAGAATCGTTCACTTACAGTATCAAGAAAATCCATGTCATTATCCTGATTATGCAAACTTAGGAAATAATGATCGATGGATTGCTATACAAAATTACAATGATGCGTCTTGGTATGATTTAGTACAGCTTTGGAAATATAGCAATATCCATATAGTTCATGTTATAAAAAATATTAAAACTGAATGTCTAGACAATATATGGGTAAGTGCTTTAAATCAAAAGATATCCTTAAAAGCTATGGTTATTGACTATCCAAGACATTTGAAATTGCATATTAATGAGATAAATCAATTGATTGAAGAATAAAAAATGTTTACGGAGGACACACATGCGATACAAAGCAAATTTATTTGAAGCAAAATGCATTATGGCTCAATGTGAATGTAAGGGCTGTCCTTTTAATGGTATTGATGGAATGTGCCTTGGGTGCAATGAATGTATTGAACATAAAAAATTAGCACCAGTATCAAAGTGTAGTATTATTAAAAAGGGTAATTGGTCAGGTTTTGGTGCTATAGCTTTAAAAGGTTTCTATCTACTTTGTATACCAATGGGCATTTGTGATATACCGACCTATTTTTATATAACTAAGGATGAATATGACACTTTTGATGAGTGGAAAAATGATACTGCTAAGCTAATAGAAATTGAGCGAAGAAGGGGTAAAATACCTGTGGAGCGTGATTATGAGTAAAGTATACTTTAAACCCATTGATTCTTATTTGAAAACAGAAGAAATCAGTGCAGCTGCAGCAAATCTGCTTAAGCTGATACAAGAACGAGAGAAGATAACACTTAGTAAATATATACCTCTTAAGGTACATCTAGGTGAAAAGGGAAATACAACCTTTATTGAACCAAAAAATTTTAATGGTATTATTGACTACTTGGAGAATAGTAATGTAGAAACAGCTTTTGTTGAAACAAATGTGCTTTATAAAGGGCAGAGAAGCATAAAAGAAAATCATTTAAATGTTGCTAAAGAACATGGTTTTACTAGAGTTCCAGTTGTTATAGCAGATGGAGACAGCGGAGAAGACTATCAGCTTATCGAGATTAATAAAAAACATTTCAAATCCTGTATGATTGCTCAGTCAATTGCTAAAGAAAAGCAAATTATCGTTCTCAGTCATTTTAAAGGACATGTTTTAGCAGGGTTTGGAGGTGCTATTAAGCAGCTTGCAATGGGATGTGCTTCTAAGGGTGGAAAACTTGCACAGCATACAAATGCTATCCCTAAGATAAGGGCCACAAAGTGTAAAACTTGTAAGGCTTGTGCAAAAAAATGTCCAGAAAATGCAATAGAAATTGTTAAAAAAGCAAAGATTGATAAAAGTAAATGCGTTGGCTATGCTTCCTGTATAACATCTTGTACCTATGGAGCAATCTCTTTTAGCTGGCTTTCTTCTTTGACAAAGCTTTTTTATGAAAGACTAGCTGAATATGCATTAGGAGCTGCCAAGGATAAAGATAACATATATATTACTTTTGCCTTTAACATAACAAAGAATTGTGATTGCGAAGGACATGCAATTGAGCTGGTCAAGCAAAATTGTAACACTTTGGTTGACCAGCTCAGAGGCTGGGATTATAAGTGTAGCAAGTATCAGCTAACATATATAGACAGCTGTGCAAAGAAATAAACTATAGCATAAATATAGAAACTGAATGTGGAGATACTACATTCAGTTTTTAATTTTTCATTAGCTTATTAGGTGGTAAAAAAGTACTCTAACATAAGAAAAGCATTTAATCCATGAAAAATCCATAAACTTTTGATATTCTTTCACTATCAAATAACTAAAGATGATTTATTGAGCCTCTTAAATCATCTTTATAGGAGGGTTTTATATGTTATTAAATAGAAAACAAGATCAAACAAACGGTAAAAAGCATAAAGATCTTAGTCCATTAAAACATATGGGAATGATGGGAGCTTGTTGTTTACTTCCTCTAGTCATAGTCGGTATTCTATCCCTATTTCAAATGAATAATGCAGGTACTAGCAGATTGATAGCAGGATTATTTTCTTTAATTTGTCCAATCATGATGAGTATTATGATGATTGGCATGTTTAGAAATGGAAAAGATCATACTTGCTACTCTGATGGTAAGAAAGATGAATGAAAAATCTATATCTATTTAAAATAACTTTACTAAAATACAGAATTAAAGGAGAATATGTAATGAATCAAAATAATAAGTCTTCCAAAAACAGCATAAGTAAGAAAAATATTATTATAGTTGCCTTAATTGTAACAGTCATTGTATCTCTAACAATATTTAGTAATAAGGACAAGGATACAACAGTAATAAATAATAAAGAAGTTACTGCAGTAATTGAAGGAGATCTAACCATCACCAAAGCTGATATTACAGATAAAGCCAAGTTTTATAGTTATCTAGCTAATGATACTTATATGGAAGTGATAGCTGTGCGTGCATCAGATGGAACTGTGAGAACAGCACTTAATACATGTCAAGTCTGCAACAATTCAGGCAGAGGTTATTATGTCCAAAAAAATGATGTTCTTGTGTGTCAAAACTGCGGTAACCAGTTTACAATAGACCAAGTTGAAAAAGTTAGAAATGGTTGTAATCCTGTTCCTTTAGACCAAAGTATTAAAACTGAGGATGATGCACAAGTGGTTATTAATGAAGAGGCCCTTTTACAGTATGAACCATTATTTTTAGTATGGAAAAAATAATATAGGATTGAAAGAGGGATTTTATGTCTAACAATTTAACTTATTTAAAATTTAATATTGAGGGTATGGTATGTACGGGATGTGAAACCATTATTGAAAATAAGCTTAAAAAGCTAGAAGGAATAGAACACGTAAAATCAGACTATATAAAAAAGAATGTAATGATCCTCTTTAATAATGAATTATTAGAAACTGATCAAATTATTCGTGCTATAGAAAGGCTAGATTATAAGGTTATAAAAGACGGTGAGGCAAAGTCCAGAAAAAAATCCGATAGCATAGTCCAAGGTACGAAACGTATGAAACAACTGTTTGCCATTATCATTATTGTTCTTACACTTTATTTAATAATTAGTCAATCAAATAGTTTAATACCAAGAGTTGATCCATCTATGGGATACTGGATGCTCTTCGTTGTTGGCCTCCTTACTTCTTTTCATTGCATAGCCATGTGCGGCGGTATTAACATAGCACAATGTGGCGGATACCCGTCAAGTGAAAATGGGAGTAAACTAAGAGCAAGTATGCTTTATAGTATTGGCAGAGTAATATCTTATACACTTATAGGAGGTATTGTAGGCGGAATTGGTTCTGCTGTTAGTTTTTCAGGTGCTGCAAGAGGCATCGTCACATTATTTTCTGGAGCATTTATGATCATAATGGGCTTAAATATGCTTAATATTTTCCCATGGCTTAGACGTTTTAATATTAGAATGCCAAAGTTAATAGGGAAGAAGATACAAAGTAAAAAAAGTGGAAGAGGACCCTTGTATGTTGGGCTGATCAATGGTTTAATGCCATGCGGACCGTTGCAATCTATGCAGCTCTATGCTCTTGGGACAGGCAGTATTTTAACTGGAGCATTATCAATGTTCTATTTTAGTTTAGGAACAGTTCCTCTTATGTTTGGTCTTGGGGCTTTAAGTTCTTTAATTACCAACAAGTTATCGCATAAAATCATGAAAATCAGTGCTATTCTTGTTATAACCCTTGGACTAGTAATGTTAAACAGAGGACTTAGTCTGTCTGGTATTACTATTCCTAGGATTGGGTACGATAAAAAAAATGTTGCTGTGATTAAAGATGGGATGCAAGTGGTCAAAATAAATATGGAGTCAGGTAAATACACCCCCATAACTGTGCAAAAAGGTATTCCAGTAAAGTTTATTATTGAAGCAGATGAAAAAGATTTAAATGGGTGCAATAACCCAGTTACTATACCAAAGTATAATATTCAAAAATATCTACTTCCTGGCGAGAACATTATAGAGTTTACCCCTCAGGAAGAAGGACCAGTTACTTATACTTGCTGGATGGGAATGATAAGTAGTACAATCAATGTTGATAACCATTTAAATAATGAGTCAAATAAGGGGAAATAGTTATGGATAATGCTTCAAAAAAAGTATTAATAGTTGAAGATGAAGAAAAAATAGTTGAATTTATAGAATCTTATCTTGTTAATAGTGGATATGAAGTTTTAAAAGCTTCTAGCGGCACTGATGCATTAAAGCTATTTAGCAGTCAAAGTTTTGATCTTATTTTGCTGGACTTAATGCTACCAGATATCAGTGGTGAACAGATCTGCAAAGAAATTAGAAGAATATCAAAGGTGTCTATTATCATGTTAACTGCCAAGGTAGAAGAAGAGAGTATTCTGAATGGCCTTGACATTGGAGCGGATGATTATATAACCAAACCTTTTAGTCCTAGACAAATGGTTGCAAGAGTAAACGCATTGCTTCGAAGAACTTCTGAAGAATCTCCAAAGACAGATATATTATCCTTTAATCATGAAGATTTAATCATTAATCAAATAGATTATTCCGTGAGGAAATCAGGTCAGGACATTTATTTGACCCCTACAGAATATAAAATATTATTAACTTTAGCTAAGCATCCTAGAAAGGTTTTTACGCGGGAAGCTCTCATTAATAGTGCATTTGATGGAGATTATGATGGATATGATAGAACCATTGATTCTCATATAAAAAATTTACGAGCAAAGATAGAAACAGATCCTAAAGAATGTAAATATGTTTTAACTGTTCGTGGTATTGGTTATAAATTCGGAGGTGAATGAATTGCGTTATTCCCTAAGAAGGAAATTAGCCTTTTCATATATTCTTATAGTTGTAATAGTTGTCGGGGTTATTAGCTTAGTAGCCAATACTTATATAAAAGGACAATTTCAAGATTATGTAATTAACAGGCAAGAAAAACAAACGAATGAGATTATTGGACTTATAGTAGTGCAATATCAAGAAGATAAAATGTGGGATACTGACTATTTAGCAAGGATTGGTATGAATGCTTTACAAAATGGTATGGTTATTACAGTTGTAGATGAAAGTAACAGGCAAATATGGTCTGCAATGGAGCATAACAATGGTCTATGTGAAGATATGATTGCTGCTATGAGAAAAAATATGTATAGTTATACCAATAATTGGCAAGGAAAATATGAGGAAAAATCATATCCCCTTATGGTTAATGGCAAAGAAGTTGGCATATTAACTACTGGCTATATTGGTCCTTATTATTTTAATGATGAAGAACTCATTTTTATTAAAGCCCTGAATATATTATTTGTTATTATTGGCGTTTGTTCAGTAATCTTGGCGTATCTTTTAGGGATAATTATGTCTTTAAGAATAAGTAAGCCCCTTAATAAAATCGCAAAAAAAGCTGTGTTACTTTCTGAAGGGCAATACAAGGGAAAATTAAAAGATGTTTCTAATACAAAAGAAATTTCTATGTTGATCAATGCGATTAATGACTTATCTGAGACTTTAGAAAAAAAGGATAAATTGAGGAAACAATTAACTCAGGATGTTGCACACGAGTTAAGGACACCCTTAACATCAGTACAGGGGCATATGGAAGCAATGATTGATGGTATTTGGGAGATGAGTAAAGAAAGACTTTATAGCTGCTATGATGAAATCATTAGAATAAAACGCCTAATTGGAAGTATTGAAGACTTATCAGGTGTTGAAAATGGAAATATTTTGATTTCAAAAGAAAAATTTATATTATCTAACCTTATTACAAGAATCTTAAGTAATTTTGAGAGTGAATTTTTCACTAAAAATATAGAGGTTATTTATCATCCAAAAGATATTTTGATATATGCCGATCAGGACAAAATAAGCCAAGTTTTTAATAATCTCATATCCAATGCACTAAAATATTCCAAGGATAATGGAGAAATTATAATTGATATTTTAGAACACCAAGAAGTTGTTGAAATAAGATTCAAGGACACAGGAATAGGTATTAGCGAAACAGATTTACCAAATATATTTGAACGTTTTTATCGAGTGGACAAATCAAGAAATCATAAAACAGGAGGAATAGGTGTAGGGCTTACTATAACGAAATCTATTATTGAGGCTCATAGAGGAACCATAGTTGCAGAAAGTAAAATAAATGAAGGTACGACATTTATAATCAAACTTCCTAAAAATGTATAGATAATAACAAGATTTTATATTAAATAAGATATATAAATAAGATATTTTTCATTAACTTGGTAATACAGCAGAAGATATACAACCAATTAAACTTTAATAATATATATTAATTAATTGTACAAAAAGAGCTTTAGCATCAAACAGTAGACCTCTTTTTTATTACATATACTATTCGCGAAACACAAGTTTTACGAATAGTTATTGGTATAAATAATAAAAGATATCCATTAATGGCTTATTTTATATTCCAACAATCTTACTTCTATATACCAGATACCTTCTACATTTTGCACAATCTTTTCTATTACACCGCCCCCTCTAAATCCACAATCTTATATAAGGATATATCTACATGATTAAATTCAAAAATTTTAGCTTTTGAAGTGCATCATCTTTTTTTCTAATTCATTAATAACTTTATTTAACAGTTTGATACACAAGTGCTTCTCATGCATATTTTCAGCAATATAGTTGCTAACTTCTGGCACTCCTTTAGATGAACAACAGCTATGCCAGTCTTCAAAACTAGGTGATTGTATCTGAAATACAGCTATTTTAGTTTTAATCCTTTACAAATATATGTCCTTAACACTTTTATAATCATTATTTTTCATTGAACGAATTATAATCTCTCTACAGGTTTCGTCTTTATATAATATTATGATTGTACCTTGCAATAAATATAATTGCAATACACAAATATATTTGTTTACAATATTTGATTTTACAATTATATATTTTAACAATATTTGATTTTTACAATTATATATTTTAACAATGTTTGTTTATTACAAATATATTCTTCAGCAATATTTGTATTTTGCAAGTATATATGATAAAATATTATAAATAATGAAAGGAGCTATCTGATATGACTGATATACGCTCAAAACAATTTAGAGAAAAAATAAGAATGATGGAACGTAAATTAGAACTATTAGAAAAAAATAATAATGAATTCTGCTGTGAAGCAATTACTCTTACTCAGAGCCATACTTTAATTGAAATTGGAAGAGCTAAAAGCATCGCTCTAAAAGATTTATCTATTCGATTAAATCTTGATATTAGTACTACTAGTCGAAGTGTTGATAGTTTAGTCAAAAAAAAATATGTTCAAAGGGTAACTTCTGAAATAGATAGGCGAAGTGTGAACATCTTTTTAACGGATAATGGGAAAAAACTTTTCTGTGATATAGAAAATAAAATGGATAATTATTTTGAACAGATGTTCTCTCGTGTACCTGAGCAAGAAATGGAAAATGTTTTATATTCTCTAGATTTAATATTAGATGCTTTTAATAAAAAATAAGTGATTAACTCATCAAAAATGAAAATGGTCCACCTATTGCCTCCAATGTTATGAATTGAATTTTTATGGATTAATCGTATATTATATCTTTTCCTTCATCTCTTAACTTTTTTAAAGATAAAAGCATATGATTTATTTGATCATCGGAATGCCTTTCCCATGAAGCTAATTCAGCTATTATTTTCAAAGGAAATTTCGATCTATATGAACGTGTTGGATTACCAGGAAATCTTTTGTCAGTTAAGTTTGGGTCATTTTCAAATGTACCTAATGGCTCTACGATATAAATTCTTTCTTTTGATTGAGATGTTGCTAATTCAGCACCCCATTTAGCAGCATCTAATGTTGCAGTAAAATATATATAGTTAGACTTCTTATCTTGGTAATTTGACAAATGTTGTGGTTCCAATAAATCTCCAATTTTCAGTTCTGCTTTAGTGCCATGAAAAAAAGGACCATTATCTAAAACATCTTTTTTATCACCCATACTGATACACCTCTTTTACATTCTAAAATTTACTAACTTTATTTTTCAATAGACTCACGATATGAAAGTGGCACATTCATCAATCCAAATACTTTTCGTGGTCTTCCTTCATTATCCAATTGTATCAAAGCATTTTCAGCACCATAATCTGTTTGTATCTCACAGAAATCATATCTTATTTCTAACCAATTTGATTGATCATCAAGATCTGGATATAATATTTCGATACAAAATAAATCCTTTTTTCTCCACAAAAAATAATTCTTTATCCTCCTATGACATAAGGCTTTCTCTAATCGTTTCACCTTTTCCATTTGAATAAAATATCCATACCTCATTCATTATATTATTAAATATCCCCTCACAAGAAATCCATTTCCCAATTAAATCATGTTTGAACTTTTCCCTTAACACTTCAATATTTGATACTTTTTTTATGCTATCACTCCTAATATCTTATTTGAATCGTTTTTTTGCATAGACAACTCAACCTTTCTGTCACATTTTCAGAGAACGTACCCACACTGAAGATATTAGAGAATTCCCCTATGAATGCATAATATATCATCATTTACTGTTCCATTTTATCGTTACTATTCTGTCTTTATACTTTTCATTATCAGTATAATATACCATTCCACTTCTCGCAATAAATATTCCGCTTCATATTAACCTCCATTATAATTTTCTAACATGAAATAAAACTCTTAAAATAATAAATACTTTAAATCAGCATTAACTTCGTAAGGATTTCGCTTAACGTTTTTGATTCACGACGTTCCTGAACCGGACCCGCAGAGCTTTTCTTCTTTGGCAGCGGCTTGCCCGCCCGGTGAAGGAATGTGGCGAGTCCTTCTTCATGTTCATTCTTCGGAGGACTACTTCATGCTCTTTCTTTCGAGCCCTTGTGTGAATCTTTTGTTATGTAAAGTCGCACGCCTCACGAAGCCAGCAGCGGCCATGGATGGACGCTCCTCAAAAACTATTCATTAAAATAAATATACTGATCTTCTGTTTCTATAAAAAGCTCCCGGTAACCAGCCCGATAATGATCATACTTTAATTCATTTGCCCTTAATATTGGTTTAGCAATATCAAATTTAAACTCTTCTTCTTTGACTATTGAGCCATTTACATATATGCCAGGTGTACTGCTAGGCCTCTTATGATTATATACTTCTACCGGGTATTTTTTTCGAGTATAAGCCATATTATCAAGCATCGCTCCTATACTCCCATAAATATATCCTTTTGCATCATCAACACTAATATTTTTAATATTGTATTTACTAAAATCTTTCATAAAAAAATTTTCGAAAATGGATTTTCCAAACTCTGTATTGCTTTGAAAATAATCATACCATTCTTGTATATCAATTAAATTAGCAGTCCAAAGATTTATAAAAGCTTCTAAAACATTAGAGTACTGATTTTTATCACTAGAATAAATCCATAATCCTTGTTGATATTCTACCATAGACCAACAAACAATACTATTTATACGTTTTTGTCCATAATTTGATATATAGCTAATAATATCATCTTCTAGTGCATCAAAATATTCAGTAAGCAGATCTTCTAACATAATTTTATCCTTTCACTTTCTTCGATGTAATACTCCAAAATTCCGCTCCAAGGATGGGGCGGCCTGCGTGCGATTTTATATAACGTTTTTAGATTCACGACGTTCCTGAACCGGACCTTCAGAGCCCTTCTTCCTTGGCACGCTTGCGTCGGTGAAGGAATGTGGCGAGTCCTTCTTCATGCTAATGCTACGGAGGACTACTTCATGC
>JAEYPM010000026.1 GCA_023410675.1 Bacillota bacterium
ACAATGAAGCCTACATGAACACAGGAATCCAAAAGAGCGGACTTACGCCATATGGAGCAAAAACAACAACCACTCCTGCAGGTGAGAACATTCCTGGGACAATAACACAGAAAAAGAACATGTTTGAGATCGTAGCTGCTCATGGAATTGATTATGCTGCAACTGCAAGTGTAGGCTATATTCAAGACTTTATCAATAAAATTCAAAAAGCTTCTAAGGTAGATGGAACCTCCTATATCCATGTTTTTGCACCATGTCCAACTGGATGGGGAACACCTATGAATAGTGCTATTGATATTGCAAAGGAAGTAGTAGACGCTGGACTGTGGTATCTTGCTGAATTTGAGAATGGAGAGTTTATTTTAAATAGGAATCCAAAGACATTTACCCCAGTGGAAGAATATTTGAAGAAGCAGGCGAGGTTTAAGCATTTGATAGGAGATGATATTGAAGTGATAACCCATGCTAGAGATAAGAAATGGAGTAGGATTCGAAAAGAATGGAAGATAGTATAAAAAGTACTTTTTTAATGTTTTTTTTAATAGTTACAGTAAATCCTTGCAAGTGCTATAGGTTGAAATAGGAAAGCATATAACAGAAAAAATCTTACCATTGCTTTGCAGGCTGATGAATAAAGGTTGATTGTAATTACTATATAAGGTAGTTATAATCAACCTTTTTTGATATGTTAAGCTAGTATTATTTTATGTAAATGAAAAATTATGGAGAATTAACATATTAATTAGATAATAATTAGTAAGAAAATTGTCGATAAACAAAACTTATTATCAATTTGTGTAAAGTGAATAAAAATATAGGTGATTATTTGTGTAACAATGTTGATTTCTACCAGTGAAAATGTTATCATATTTTCTGAAATGTAATTTTATTGATTAAATTCACATAAAACAACTCAAGAACTTCACTTATTCAATCAACTAAATGATGTTTCTGAGAATGAAATCACATAGTATAAGGCAAACTTCAAAATGTGATTTCTATATAAAGCGGAGGAAATATGAGGGATAAACGAGTAATCAAACCAAAAAAGAGACAAGCGTTAGCCATTTTTTTAGCTCTTATGATGATGGTAACAATAATACCAACTCAGGCTTTTGCAGATGTTACAACATTACCTATTTATATGCCTGAAGTTGTAGAAGACAAACTAGATACACAAATCACTACATCAGCAAATTTTGTAATAGGAGAGCCAGTTATTTATTCTGGTAAAGGATATGAAGCTATACTATGTATTACAGATCAATCAAAAGATACTTTTGCTGGAGAAATCAAGCTTAAAAATACAAGTGATTGGGAAATAGAAAATTGGCATATAGAATGTGATTTACAGCATGAAATAGTGGACATGCAAAATGCTCAGTATAAAAGGCAAGATGATAACGTATGTATGATAAAGGGCATAGGAGAATATGCTTTTATTCCTATAGGAGAAAGTATAACTATGCCATTTAAAGCAACTTATAGCGAAGTAATAGAATTGCCTAGCTATTTTATGTTATATGAGGATATAGACTATGAAAACCCTCCTGAGGATGAAGAGGAATATAAAATTTGGAAGGAAAATATTTTTAAAAGGCAAGAAGGAAGAAAAGCTACAAGAAAATCTCAGTCAAGAAATAGAGCAATACAATTTGCAGCAGAGGAACCTAAAACAGGTTCAATTAGTAATGAATATGTGAAATTTAACTATTTAAATGGTAATTATGGATTGTTTACAACAGGAGGAAACCCAGATGATCCTAATGATGACAATAAAAAGCTACTTTATGGTGACGGAGGAACTTCCTATACAACGATTAGAATAGATGGCACGAACCATATATTTAGTCCAGATACCGTAACGCGTTATGAAAATAAAATAATTGGCACAAAATGTTATGGTGATATTATTGTATCTCAGCACATAGGAATTATATCTAATCAATATACAAAAAGAGACGACGTAGTTGAGTTCTTTTATACTGTTGAAAACACTAGTGATACGCCTCATGAAGTAGGGGTTCGTATTATGTTTGACACAATGCTAGGAGATAATGATGCTGCTCCTTTTAGATTGCCAACTATTGGAGATGTAACAACTGAAACTGATTTATGTGGAGCTGATATACCAGAATTTTGGCAAGCATTTGATTCACTTTCTAAGCCGTCTGTTATTGCACAAGGAACTTTAAATATTGATAAATCATCTACGCCTGATAGAGTTCGTTTCACAAGTTGGGGATCAGCAACAGGTAATCCTTGGGATTATGCAAGAGAAGCTGGAAGGTCTAATGGAGATAGTGCTGTTTGTCTTTATTGGAATGAACAAGAACTTAGTGAAGGAGATACTCTCGCATGTAAAACCTTCTATGGTCTTAGTGCATTACAACAAGATTTAAGACCACCACTAGCAGTAGCACTTACAGGAGCAACAAGACTTGAGGTAGTAAAAAATAAAGAAGGTAAAGAAGAATATTCACCTAATCCATTTACAGTAACAGCGTACATCCAAAACATAGGGACAGGTACTGCTACTAATGCAAGAATAACACTTAACTTACCTAGTGGAATGGAAATAGTTGAAGGCGAAAAAACAGTTGATTTAGGAGATATACCAGTTGGTACAAAACAATATCAGGTATCATGGAAGGTAAAAGTTGCTCCAAGTCCTGTTGATAAGACAGAGAAATATGGTGTAACAGTTGTAGCTGATAATGCAGATGAGAAAACATTAGAAAGAGAAATATTTATACCAAAATTAAAGACAAGTAATATTAAGTTATTATTAGATAGAAATAGTCTTGTAAACGGAAATACACTTTATCTTAAGTTCAAAATTATAAATGAAGGAAATGAAATAATTGATTTAAGTAAATTATGTACTAGGTATTACTATATTGATGAAAGTACAAATATTTCTAAACAAATTAATTGTGACTGGGCACAATTTGATAATCCTTATGGTACACTAAAAAGTAATATAACGATGAAGAGTGTTCAAAATATTAAACCACTACGTAAAGATGCGAATGCTTATGTAGAATTTGGATTTAATTCATCTACAAAACAGCTTGCACCAGGACAAGAAGCAACTATTTCAGCACGTGTAAATAATTCTTCATGGGCAAATATGATTGTAACAAATGATTATTCATACATAGGAAATAATAAATCAGCACAGAATGGATATGTTTTATGGGAGTATATGCCAGTATATGATATTTCTGATATGAAAAATCCTATTTTTGGTATAGAACCACCTATAGGAGATAATCTTGAATCAAATCTGTTAGTTGAATTTAAGCCA
>JAEYPM010000061.1 GCA_023410675.1 Bacillota bacterium
AAAGAAAATATAGGAGTCAAAGAAATATTCGAAATATCAGGAAACAGAGTTGAAGATCATCCTTCAATTGTCAATCTGCTATGGGAAAGAAATAACAGACCTGAAGATTTTAATCGTATTGATAAAGTCCTGACTATAGATGGATATATCCGCCTAAAGTTAACAGGTATAGCAACAGCCAACTATACAGCAGGAGCTTTTTATGGTGTTGCCTACAATGTTGTAAAAAATAAATTTGAGCAGCATATCTTAGATAAGCTTCAGCTAAATAAAAGTATTTTCCCTGATATGTATCCTTGCGAAGCAGTAATAGGAACTGTTACTAAAGAAGCAGCGAGTGAAGCAGGACTTGCTGCAGGAATTCCTGTGGTAGCAGGTCAAGTAGATTGTAACGCAGGCTGGGTAGGGGGAGGAGCTACTAGCGTTGGCGATGTTCAGATGAATTTAGGAACATGTGGCAACTTTGGCGTCATTCATAAGGATATCAATAGATTTATGGATACGATGTTTAATATTCCTTACACCATAAATTCAGAGGATACTTATATAACAATAGCCACAACAACTACAGGGGGTCAATCCCTTAGATATATAAGAGATCAATTTTCTCATTTAGAAATAGCTATGGAAAAGATAGTGCCAGGATATGACGCCTATGATTATCTGAACATGGAAGCAGAGAAGGTTAACCCAGGAAGTGATGGATTAATTATTTTACCTTATCTTATGGGAGAAAGAACGCCTATTTGGGACAATGATGCAAAGGGTGTTGTCTTTGGATTATCTCTCCACCATACAAAAGCTCACTTTGTAAGAGCGATGATGGAAGCAGTCGCTTATGCTTTATATGATTCTTTTAGATTAATAAAAGAAAGTGGGATAAAGATTAATTATCCTATTGTATGTAATGAAGGCGGAGCAAAAAGTAAGCTTTGGAGAAGTATTATTACAGATGTATTTAACGTCCCTACAGTAATGTTAAAGAATAGGGTTGGAGCACCTTTTGGTGATGCTATTTTAGCAGGAGTTGGTGTTGGTATATTTAAAGATTATTCTATTGCTAAAGAAAAAGCAGAATACGTAGATAAGATGGAGCCAAACCTAGAAAATCATAAAATATATATGGAATACTTTGAGGTTTACAAAAATATTTATGAACATCTAAAAGAGGACTTTAAGGACCTGGCTAAAATAAACAAGAAGGAGTATAGCAAATGAAAACAATTGTAATTGGCTGTGATAATGCAGGGGTGGAATTTAAAAAGACTATCCTTTCTATATTAGAAGGTAAGGGAATTGCTTACGAAGATGTAGGCGTAGCACAGGCAAGTGATACAACAGCTTATGCAGATATAGCAGCATGTGTGGCTCATAAGATCCTTGAAAGTGGTAATACAAAACAAGGCATCTTAATTTGTGGGACAGGTATTGGGATGGCAATTACAGCGAATAAGTTTCCTGGTATTTATGCAGCAGTGTGCCATGATATTTTTTCAGCTGAAAGAGCAAGGCTAAGTAATGACTGTAATGTTATTACAATGGGAGCAAGGATTATTGCACCGCAGCTTGCAGCAAAAATCCTAGAGGAATGGTTAAGCTTAGAATTTATCCCTGGTCCGTCAAGTGAAAAAATTCAGCGCGTTAAGGAATATGAAAAGCAAAACTTTTTGACTATTTAAATAATACAGTGTGGGAGGATACAGCTATGAATAAAGGAACTTTTGGTGTAATAGTTGGAACAAGGGGTTTTTTTAGTCCAAAACTTGCACGAGAGGGGAGAGAAGAACTCCTTTCTAAACTTGAAACGTTAGGATATGACGTAATATGTCTTACAGAGGAAGATACAGCTTATGGTGTTGTTGAAACGCTAGAAGATGCCAAAAAATGTGCTATGCTATTTAAAGATAATGAAGAAAAAATTCAAGGAATTATTGTATCTTTGCCAAATTTTGGGGATGAAGTAGGCATTGTGAGTGCTATAAATATGTCAAAGCTGAATGTTCCTATTTTGGTTCAGGCATGTGATGATGACCTAAGTAAGATGGATATTTCAGGAAGAAGAGATGCATTTTGTGGAAAGCTTTCTGTGTGCAATAATTTTTATCAATATAACATTTTGTTTACAGATACAACGCTTCATACATGCAGTATAGATAGCAAGATATTTACTGAGGATATAGAATTATTTTCAAGGGTGTGCCGTGTTGTCAAAGGATTAAGAGGAGCTAGGATTGCACAAATTGGAACAAGACCAATGGCTTTTCAAACTGTACGGTACTCTGAAAAACTTCTTCAAAACTCAGGCATTACAGTTGTCCCTGTCGACTTATCAGAGATTATATTTGCAGCAAAGGATATGGAAACAAATGAAGAGGTCCTTCAAACAGTAGAGAAAATAAAAGCTTATGGACAAGTGGACGGTTCGTCAAGTCAGGAAAATATGATTAAGTCAGCAAAGCTTTATTTAACAATCAAAACTTGGATGGAAAAAAATGAGTGTGTAGCCGGAACCATTCAGTGCTGGGATTCTCTTCAAAACAATTATGGATGTGCAAGTTGTCTACCTATGAGTATGTTAGGAGAAGAAGGAATTCCTATGGCATGTGAAGTAGATGTGGCAGGGGCAGTAACGATGTATGCACTTTATTTAGCTTCTATGCAGCCAGTGGGGTATTTGGACTGGAATAACAACTATGGTGATGACAGAGATAAATGCATAGGCATCCACTGCTCAAACTATCCAAAAAGTTTTATTGGACAATCCTTTGAAATAGGACATCTTGATATACTAGGAAATAGTCTTGGAAAAGAGAAATGCTTTGGTGCATGTAAGGCAAATGTAGCATCTGGAGCTATGACCTTTGCAAAGCTTTCTACAGATGATGCAAAAGGTAAAATAAAGATTTATGTAGGAGATGGGGAATTTACTAGCGATCCAGTAAATACATTAGGCGGCGTAGCGGTATGTAAGGTAAACAATCTTCAAGGACTTATGAAATACATTTGCAAAAATGGCTTTGAACATCATGTAGCTATGAGTAGAGGAAGCTCTGCAATTGTTTTAGAAGAAGCCCTAGGGAAATATATGGGATGGGAAGTATACAATCATAATAAATAAATTACTGCCATGATAAGTATGGAAGAAGGTGATCATTATAAAAAAGTTTTTGCTTGGTACGAACTGGAAAATGCACAAAACAATGAAAGAAGCAATTGCCTATATTATGGAACTTAAGGAACTTACAAAAGCGTACGAACAGTTTCAATTTTTTGTTATTCCGCCTTACACAGATTTAAAAGAAGTAAGAAAATTATTAAGTGGCAATCAAATATTTGTAGGTGCACAAAATATGCACTGGGCTGATGAAGGGGCTTATACAGGAGAAATATCCCCTAAAATGCTTAAGGAAATAGGTATTGATCTAATAGAACTCGGTCACTCTGAAAGAAGGCAGTATTACAATGAAAATGATTTTGATTTAAATAAGAAGTTAAAGGCTGCTCTTAGCTATGGTTTTATCCCTCTTTTATGTATTGGGGAATATAGTTATGATAAACAGTATGGTGTAACAAAGGAGGTGCTTAGTAGGCAGATTAAAATAGCACTTCATGATGTTAGTAGTCAGGATGTTAAAAAAGTATGGATTGCTTACGAGCCTGTATGGGCTATTGGTGAAAATGGCATACCTGCGGATACAGAATATGTTGACAAAGTACATTCAGATATCCGAAGGGTTCTTACAAAAATTTATGGAGAAGAAATTGCAAAAGAAATTCCTATTCTTTATGGAGGCAGTGTAAATAAAGAAAATGCACGAGCTCTGTCAAAGCTTATAGATGTAGATGGACTTTTTATTGGAAGATCTGCGTGGGATAACCATAAGTTTAAAGAAATTATGGAATTACTTTCCTAGTATTTTATTGTGTGATTAGTACAGACTGTTGATTTTAGTAGGAGGAAATAGGATGATGTTTGGAAATTGTATTGTAGCACAATCAGGAGGACCAACTGCTGTTATTAATGCAAGTGCATGTGGTGCTATTATAGAAGCTCTAGATCAAAAGTGTATGAAAAACATTTATGGCTCACAAAATGGAATAGAAGGCATTATAAATGAAGATCTCTTTGACTTAAGAAAAGAAGATATTAGAGAAATTAAACGGCTAAAAAACACACCAGCTTCTGCACTGGGATCTTGTAGATATCATCTTCCAAATATAGAAGAGGGTAAGGAAATTTATGATAAGATCTTTAAAGTATTTAAAGCCCATGAAATTCGATATTTTTTTTACATTGGCGGAAATGATTCCATGGATACTATAAATAAGATAACACAATATGCCAAGCAAGTGGACTATAAACTCTATGCTATTGGTGTGCCCAAAACCATAGATAATGATTTAATGAACACAGATCACTGCCCAGGATATGGGAGTAGTGCAAAATATATTGCAACAAGTATCTTAGAAATAGCTGAGGATGCACGTGTTTATAATTCTGGTATTGTAACAATTGTTGAA
This sequence comes from Bacillota bacterium, assembly GCA_023410675.1. GTDB lineage: Bacteria > Bacillota > Clostridia > Lachnospirales > Cellulosilyticaceae > JAEYPM01. The sequence continues at coordinate 4,522 of JAEYPM010000061.1, forward strand.
GTAATGGGGCGTAATGCAGGATGGTTAGCTGCTGCTGGTGCATTAGCTGTGAATCAAAGAGAAAAAGCAGTGGATCTCATCTACCTTCCAGAAGTTGTATTTGATTTTGATAAGTTTCACCAAGATGTAGAAAATGCATATAAATTAAAGGGTAAAGTTATAATAGTAGTATCTGAAGGTATTAAAGGGAAAAATGGGAATTATATCTTAGAGCAAAAGACTCAAAGTCATGATATATTTGGACATAGTCAGCTAGGAGGAGTAGGACAAATGTTAGGGGACTATGTCATGAAGCATATTACGAAGCGAGTAAAAGTTGTTACCTATGGTGTTTTACAAAGATGTAGTGCACACTGCACTTCTAAAACAGATAGTGATGAAGCATTTATGCTTGGAACAGAAGCAGTTAAAGAAGCTGTAAATGGGAATACAGGGTATATGATTGGGCTTGAAAGAATAAGTAATACGCCATACAGATGTAAAACAAAACTCATTGACCTTAGTCAAGTGGCTAATCTTGAAAAGAAAATCCCTAAGAAATGGATAAATGAAGAGGGGAATTATGTAACAGAGGATTGTATACAATACATGATGCCACTTATAGAAGGAGATTGTTATCCATCTTCAGAAAAAGGATTGCCAGTATTTGCAAGGCTCTCAAAATGTTTTGTGGATAAGACGAACGTTTAAGATGCCTTAGAGGAGGAAGAAAAAAGTGAAATATGAAGTAGAGCAAAAGTATCAGCGAATAAATAATTATCTACAAAAAAATAACTATGATGCTCTAGTTATAGGAAGAAAAGATAATTTTTCATGGATTACTTTTGGTGGTAGCAATGAAGTGGTATGGGATACAGAATATGGATTTTGTATTTTAATTATTACAAAAGAAAATAAGTATTGTATTGCCCAAGTGATGGATGGAGATCGTATTATGCAGGAAGAATTAAGGGATCATGATTATACGTATATACCTCTTAAGTGGTATGAAGTGTCTCCTCTAAATAAAGCAAAACAATTATTAGAAGGAAAGAAAATACTATCCGATATAGATTTAGGAATAGGAACATACAATGTAAACGAGGTCTATGACCTCCATTTCCCTTTATTTGATAGTGAAATAGATAGGCTTAGAATTTTAGGTCAAGAAGTCGATGAAATGCTTTATGATTTAGCTAAGGAAGTTATACCTGGCATGACAGAGATAGAAGTTAAAAATAGGCTTATTGCTCATGCATCAAAAAGAGACATGCGTTTAAGTGTTGCATTAGTTGGCAGTGACGAAAGAATCAGTAACTTTAGACATCCTACCCCAACGAATAAAAAAGTAGAAAACTGTGTGCTTATTACGCCAAGTATTCATAAGTGGGGGCTACATGCTAACATCGCCAGGATGATTGCGTTTGGAAAGGCTTTGCAAGATACAAAAAAGCGTTATGAAGATGCATGTTATATTGGAGCAACCTGCATGAGTTTATGCAAAAAGGGCATAAAACACAGTCAAGTTTTAGACATGCAAAAGGAACTATACACGCAATTTGGATATAGCGACGAATGGGAAAAGCATTTTCAAGGTGGCTTAACAGGATATATGATTTCAAATTTATCAAGAACTCTTGATAAAGAAGCTACCATTGGTGATGGCCAGGCATATGAATGGTTTATTACCATAACAGGTGCAAAAAGTGCAGAGCTAGGAATAAATATAGGAAACAAAAGAGAAATCTTATCTACAGGCTATTCTTGGCCTACAAAAACAATTAAGGTGGGCGATCAATCTTTTAGATTCCCAGTACTTCTCGTAAAGTAACCGAAGCAATCTAAAGCTCTTTTAATCTAAAATAACAAATATTTAAATTAAGGCAGTGCATACTAAATAGAGGATGTACTGCTTTGTGATTAATACAAAATATTTAAAACAAAAAGATGGGAAGAAATATGAGGGTATCTATAAAGTTATTTGGCAAACTAAAGAGTATATTTAATAGGCTTACACTAAATGCTAAGTTTTTTATTTCCTATATGGCAATTGTGGTATTTGCACTTATATTTGTGGGTTTGTTTTCTTATAATATTGCATTAACTTTTATACAAAATGAGTTATCAAGATATGTTTTAGAAGTTTTAGAACAAGTGAATCAAAATATAGATTATTCAATTGAGGAGCTTGATAGGATAGCAATTATTATTAGTGCAGATGAGAAGGTTCAGGAAATACTGCAAAAAGAAAAGAATAGACCAACAGAAGAATTTTTTCGAGATGATGCGATCATGGATAGTAAGATTAATAATATCATGATGTTAAGAAAGGACATAAAATCCTTATTTGTATTTAGCTATAATGGTGAGATTTATCAGTATAAAGGTAGTGGTAATAGTATAGAACCAGGATATATGTTTACTTCTTCAAAATGGTTTAATGACATGAAGAATCTTAATAGAGAAGTGATGATTCTTCCTACACACATGCCAAATGAAATAATAGCCCATGGGCAGCCTAAAAAGGTATTCTCCTATATAAGAGTGATCAATGATTCAGATACACAAGCACCAATAGGTTATATTATGATTAACATGGATACTCAGGTTTTTGATAATATTATTCAAAGCATGAATATTGATAGACAAAGTGAATTTCTTATCGTAAACAATAATAAAACTATTGTTTATAGCACAGATACAGCCTATATATCAACGCAGTTTAGAAGTAATTATATTAGTGAACTATTACAAATGAGAACAGGGAATTTAGCATCTACATTAGATAATAAGCGGTCATTAGTCACTTTTGATACATCGTCTGTGACCAACTGGACTATTATCAATACAGTTTCTTTTAATAGGATATACAGTCAAATAGGTAATATAAAATATACCTTTGTTTTAATGATTTTAAGCAGTGCATTTTTCGTTTCATTAATCACATTTATTATTAGCTCGGGGATTACTAAGCCTATTAATCATTTAATGGACGTTATGAAGAAGGTAGAAAAGGGAGATTTTAATCAAGATATCATAGTAGAGAGTCAAGATGAAATAGGGCAGCTAAGTTTAAGTTTTAGCCACATGGTAGCCAATATTAAAGAACTCATACAAAGAGTATATAAAGTAGAAATTTTAAGAAAAGAAGCAGAGCTTAGTGCATTACAAGCCCAGATTAATCCACATTTTTTATACAATACACTTCAAATCATGGATATTATTGCAGAAGAAGAGGGAATAGAAGTCATTAGCAAGGTGTGTAGGTCACTTGCCAAAATATTTAGATATAGTATTAACAGAGGCAAAGAAGTAGTCCCTCTATCTAAAGAAATTGAACATGTAAAAAACTACATGGAGATACAAAAAATACGTTTTAGTGACAAAATCCAAATAATTTATGATATTGATGAAACCTTATATTCCTATAAAATGGTCAAGCTTATTTTGCAACCTATAGTTGAAAATGCAGTTTTCCATGGCGTAGAGGATAAAAGAGGAAATTGCCAAATAAGCATCTTGGCATCTAAAGAAGGAGAATATCTTATTTTAACTGTGCAAGATAATGGCATGGGCATGAATATAAAGCAACTAGAAGAACTAAAGAAGTCTTTAGATGAAGAAATCATTCATGCCAATATTGAGTCATACTCTGAAAGAAGCATAGGAATTAAAAATGTTAATGCAAGAATAAAGCTTTATTTTGGTGAGCAGTATGGTCTTGATATAAAAAGTGAAGAGCATAAAGGGACCATAGTTCGTATTGTTGTCCCAGCATTACCCTATAATTAGGAAGGAGGATAAATCGTGAGAGTCTTAGTAGTAGATGATGAAGAGTATATTAGAAGGGGCATTGCAAATAAAATCAAAAAAAATATACCTTATGTTACAGAGGTTTATGCGTGTGGTGATGCACACGCGGCAATGCAGGTATTAGAAGAAATAAAACCAAAGGTTATCGTTACAGATATTCGTATGCCCGAAGTAGATGGGCTTAGTTTTATTGAAAAGGCTACTAAGATCGATCCTGATATTAAGTTTATTATTGTTAGTGGATACCAAGAATTTGAATATGCTAGAAAGGCAATTGCACTGCAAGTTGAAGGATATTTATTAAAACCTATTGAAAATGAGCAGCTTATTAATTTATTTGATAATATCAAGGAAAAGCTTTCTTCCAAAACTAAGCTGCAAAATTATATTA
>JAEYPM010000058.1 GCA_023410675.1 Bacillota bacterium
TGAATAAAATCGATAGATCAGTAGAAAGCATCTGTGAATTAACAGAGAAGACGGTTGCGGGAATTGATTCCATTGCACAGACTGTTAACAACGAGGCGATTGCTATTGAAGAAATAGCAAGAGACATATGCACTATCGCGAACAAGGTGAATTCGATAGCTGATGCATCGTCAAAGAATTCAAGGAATGTTGAAAGCTTAGCTGAAGCAATCCTAAGTAAACAGCTAGCTGAAGGATATTATGAATGATATTAATTTCAGTTGTACTTATATTGTCTTATAGAGATACAATATATAAGCTTGATCTACTCATTTGCTCAAAGTTGTTTCTTTGAATGATTTTACATTATTTATTTGCAGGAACAAATATACTTATAGATGTGAAATCTATAGCATAAGACAATTGTAGTAATATAAAAATTCAAATTTAGGGGGTATTTAAATGATTATTAATGATGAGAAAAAAATGTACACACTGAATTTTGATGAGAAAAGACGTATTATGTATGAGACAATAAAAAATGGAGTTTGGACCAAAGAAGATTTTAAAAGATTCGAAGGAGATTATATGAAAATAAAGAATATCCTTAATGAGAAACCATGGTCTAAGTTTTGTGATTTAAGGAATTATAAGGTTTCAGGTATAAGTGAAGAATTAACAGCCTTCTCAGGCTGGATGGCAGAGAACAACCTAAAAGCAATAGCAACAATTGTAGATAATGCTGTTACACTAGTGCAGATGAATAAAGCTGGAGTAGGAAAGTTTGCAATAAAAGCTACCTTAACTGAAAAAGAAGCTGATGAATGGTTAAAGTCACAAGGATTCTAAGGGGTGTGATCAGAAGATAAGTTGTCTTACTATACATATTCATTAGGAGTAGCTTTAGGTCAAGGGTTACAAACATGCCAGTTGCGATATTAACTGGTGGGGGGATAGGTATAGGAAAAGGAATTTGTGTTTAAAGCATGTAAGACGCCAGAGGAATAAATTAAAGAAAGAACAAATATAAAAAAGCATACATATAAAGAACAAGTCCCCAAAGTCCCCAGTTACAGCTAGGGACTTGTTCTTTGAGTATATATTATGCACTTATCGTAGTTTTTGGTTAATGATAGATTCCAATATTATGCTGGAGTTTTTCATTTAGTTGTATTTATTTATCCAATGTGCTTAATTTATCAATGATCACTTCCATTAAATTAATTATTTTCTTGGATAATATTTCAGCCTCATTATATAAATCCTGAGCCTTAAGTTTTTGCCCATTCTTGATGGTTTCCATTACCTTGTCACCTATGAGGTGAAATTCATGATGAATAGCACCGATCTGCTCCCAATCATTAATTATTTCTGTGTAATTTATACGTATGACATTGTAGAAATGCCCAAAGGCACATTTGTTTGGATTGGTTTGCAGAGGATAAATGCACATTTCATCAACAGAAGTTTGGAGCACTTCTACCCATTTTATATGAGCGTTCACTGCTTTTGTTAATACATCCAGTATTTCCTCTTTTGTAATCCCATGAGAACCGCCTTCAAGGCTTTCAAACATCACATTCAGTATATCGGACATCCGGTTATCAATTTCAGATAGCTGCCTTGCAAAGTCTACACTCTTTATGGCATCTTCGTGTATACTTTGGGTCATAACACTAAGTTTTTCTGCATCATGACTAGAAGCTTCCATTGCATGATTTATTTCATCACAGGCAATCTTTATTCCTTGGGTTGACCTATTGATTATATCAACATCTTCAACCACATTATTGAGCATACCCACATTTTTACTAATGGTATGGGATACTGCTTCTATTTTTTCACTCATTTGAGAAGATGATTGAATGGTATTATTTAGGCTTATCTTACTTTCTTCAGCAGCGCTTTGAATGCTGTTAACAAACTGCATCATACCTTTTAGTTCTTGTTTTGTATCATCAGATAATTTGCGGATTTCCTGTGCTACTACTGCAAATCCACGGCCGTTTTCACCTGCTCTTGCAGCTTCTATTGCAGCGTTTAAAGCCAAAAGATTTGTTGCCTCGGCAATGCTTTGAACACTATTAACAACATTTTCAACCTTGGCTGCTAAGTCCATCAGATGTTGGATTTTATCAATCATGATCTCATTATCCTGGACTACATTGTCTTTAAAGGATTTTAGCTCATGTAAAAGGCTCATACTTTCATCATTTTTTTTCGCTAAAAATTCGCTTTGATTAGAGAGATTGTTTAAGGTTGCGGAGGTAGATGTGACAACATTATTTACTTCATTCATATTTGCAGTTGTTTGTTCCACAATTGCTAGGTTAGATTCACTTACAATTGCCATTTCTGAAGCGAAATCTGTTAACTGGTTGGAAATGTGGGTCATACCTACATCAAAGCTGCTCAGTGAGCTTAATATATCAAGAAGTTCTTTGGCAGAGGAGGACATTTTTGCTTCGGAGTCTAGCAGTCTTTGAAATTGATTTAATACTTTCTTGTGAAGATGGTATTCTACTTTAGGAGAGTCAATTTGCTTCCCGATTAGGGAGTCTTCCACGTATTTCAGTATGCATTCTGCTTCTTGGCATTGGGGCTTATGTAATAGTTTTTTGATCATGAGTCACCTCTCTAGTTAAATATTTGAATAATGAACATATATATTATATATATCGGTTGTATTTTCATTTTTCAACATAAATTGTTATAGATTTTTTTGCAGGTTATTAAAAAAATACATGCCTTTTTCAATTTTTAAACCTGTGCAAATATACCCTGTAGCCATTCATATACGGTTAAGTTATGTTTACTGGAATAACAATATCTTTCTATTTTAAATTTAACTAATAAAATTATTATAGTATTTTTGACATAAATTTGTTCAATTTTGTAAATTTATAATTGAAAATAATTTACCAATAGTGTATAATATTAATACAAAGGTTAATATTTTTGATATTTTATATGTGCAACTTAACAATAGAGCTTTTGTGTGCGACTACAACTTGATTATTTATATTATGTAAATAATTTGTGTTAAACAAATGAAAATACATGTACTGATCAACCAGCATTGGTGGTAGAACAATAAAAAGATCGGTTAAAATGCTCTTAAGATATCAGATGCTAATTAATAGTTAGGAGCGTGACACATTAGTGAATGAATTGATTATTATTTTATCATCTTTTGTTGTAATAGGTATCATATTATTATTAGCTAAAAAGAAAAATAATAGAAGCAAGCTTGAAATTAAAAAAATGAAACAGCTTTTGGATGAGTATAAGATGATGATAGACAAATCAGGTGAGTTATCTATTGAAGTATCGACAGCGAGTAATGAGCTAGAATCAGAACTCTATCAATCAAAAGAAAGTATTGAAAGTGCATCAGCGGCCTCGCAAGAAATATCTGCTGCTATTGAAGAAACTTCAGCAGCTTCAGAAGAAATCGTTGATTTTGCAAACAGCATGCAGGGTATGATTATTGAAGTATCTTCTACAGTAGCACAAGGTTGTAGTATTTCTGAAGAAATTAATAGAAGAGCAACTGAGTTTAGGGAGAAGTCTATAAACTCGAAAAATGAAGTTGAAAATACTTTTAATGAGGTAAGAGGAAATCTTTCTGAGGCAATCATCCAGTCGCATATTGTATCTGATATTTACCAGTTAACTGTGTCTATATTAAATATAGCTGCCCAGACAAAGATGCTTTCTATTAATGCATCTATAGAAGCAGCAAGATCTGGAGAAAATGGAAGGGGATTTGCTGTAGTTGCAGAAGAGATTAATAGGCTTGCAGCCCAATCCTCCAATACAGTTATGACAATCCAGGAATATGCCAAAAAGCTTGAAGACGTTGTTTCTAATCTGGCAAACTGCTCTGATACAATGCTTCATTTTGTAGATGAAAAAGTAATTAATGACTACATTTCCTTGATTGAGCTAAGTAATCAGTATCTTGAGGACTCTAATAGTTTTCTTGGTACTATGAATAAAATCGATAGATCAGTAGAAAGCATCTGTGAATTAACAGAGAAGACGGTTGCGGGAATTGATTCCATTGCACAGACTGTTAACAACGAGGCGATTGCTATTGAAGAAATAGCAAGAGACA
>JAEYPM010000064.1 GCA_023410675.1 Bacillota bacterium
CCTTGCGTCCACTACGCCTATAACTTATCAGCCCATAAATATGTTTCAATTTAGCATGGTGCAATATAGTTCTTTAAATATTGATGAATTCTATCGTTCACTTGCTTCTATCCTAGATGCCTATGCAACCAAGTATGTTAACCCAAATAATAATACAAGTGCATACAACAATGGAGGTTCTTCCTGCTCCAGTTGTAGTTCCTGCAGTTCCTGTTCTTCATACGGCGGCGGTGGAGCAGATTAAAATTAGTAAAACTTCTTTAATGAGGTGATAATACATGAATTCTTTAAAAAAATTTATTATTATTTTTATGATGACTCTATTACTCAACTACTCCTTCGTTCTTGCAGCAGATAAAAAGCATACCATTAATAGTGCTGACCTTATAGTGCACCTTTTAGAAAATAGGGATACTACTCTTCCTATTGTAAGTGACTCAAAGTCTTCACCTAAATATTCAGCTAAGTTTCCAACTAGGCCTTCGGCTAAGCCTCTAGTCAGAAATAAAAAGGGACGTTCAAAATATTCAGTATCAACTGTTTCGTTTATTTTTATGCTTATGGTTGTTAATTTTGTATTATGGTACAAGGGTAAGACAAAAGAAGATAAGTTTGAGCAACAGGCAAATGACCCTCAGGAAATTCAGGCCATTTTGAATCAATTTACGAGCTTTAATATTACACCAGTGGAATATAATAAACTTTTAAACGAATTATGTACCAACATGAATGATTTTCGCTTAATCTTGCTGGAACTTTTAAGACGCATGGTTATTTCTATTGATGAAAATTAGTTACATATTGATCTTGCAAAACTTAACACGCTTAAAGACCATGAACGTGAATTTATTGATATTTTATTTAACTTCATGCCGTTTCAACAGCAAAATCAAGCAAAGAGTGTTTTACTTTCTCAATTTCTTAACATTTTAATCAGTGAAAATTAAGAAATTTCACGCTTAATGGATCAGGTCTTTATCACCATATCACAAAATATAGATTTGACTTTAAAAGGTGAAGCTGTTACGTTAAGTGTTTACTTAAAACAACGCTCTGCAAAATTCACAAGCAGTACTTTTGATATTCTTAAATATTATGAGAATAACCAAAATATAGATTTAATGGTGCTTTATTACCTTGCATCCTTTCCTACTGTATCTAACACTTCAGCCTTGTCTCGATTTAAGCCAGTGGAAAATGTTACAATCCATGTATTCTATCATACACTTGGGAGTTTCTTAGATGCCTCTGCAGCTAATTATGTTCCTGCACCTGCAGATTCTGGCTTTGGCGGTGGTGGATGTAATGGCGGTGTTAGCTGTAGTGGTTGCAGTGGTGATGGTTGCAGTGGCTGCGGTGGTTGCAGTGATGGTGGCTGCGGCGGTGGCAGTGGCTGCGGTGGTGGGGGAGCAGATTAAAAAGGAGATGACTTATGAAAAAACATGTATTGCAATGGCATATTACACACAAATGTAACCTAAGATGTTCCCATTGTTACCAAGATAATTATTCTGAGGAGCTAAGCCTCAGTCAAGCAGAAGATATTTTTAAGCAATACCTTGATTATTTAAAAGCCAAAAATTTCATTGGACATATTAACCTAACAGGCGGTGAGCCCCTTCTTTATCCATACTTATTTAAAGTCCTTGACCTCTTTGAAAAAAATGATATGCGTTTTGGACTGCTTACTAATGGCCTCTTATTAGATGAGCAAATAGCCTTAAGGCTTAGTCAATATAAAAAGTTATCCTTTGTACAGCTTAGTTTAGATGGGATCAAAGAAACTCATGAACGCATAAGGGGAGCTCATACTTTTGATAAGACCCTCGTTGCTGCTCATTTACTAAAAAAATATCTTATCCCCTCTATGGCGTCCTTTACAGCTCATAAGGGAAATTATAAAGAGCTAAAAGACGTGATAAAAGTTGTTAAACGTCATAAGATTGACCGATTCTTTACAGACAGACTCATTCCTATTGAAACAGACGAAGAAATTATGTCAACGGAAGAGTTCTACGAATATGTTAAGATTCTTACCTCAGAAGCTAAAAAAGCTGATAAAAGCCCATTTACACGTACCAAAATTCATACACACCGTGCCATGCAATTTTGCACAGGGGACAGTCATCAAATTTATTACTGTTCAGCAGGGGTACAGCTTCTGACAATTCTTGCAAATGGTGATCTTGTTCCCTGCAGAAGAATGCCTGTCGTCCTAGGCAATGTACTTACAGAATCTATCACAGACCTTTGCGAAAAAAGTGATTTTATTAAAGAAATATCTAAAATTCCTGAAGAGTGCTATAAATGCTATAAGGCTCATTATTGTAAAGGTGGTCTTAGATGTCTTACTTATGCATTAACAGGAGACTTAAATAAACGAGATATAAATTGCCGTTTCGACAGCCTATAAAGTACTCCTAAACTTCATTAAATAATCACGATAACTTATATAAGGAAAATATAAAGTAATACTCTAGTGAATAAGTGAGGTTAAATATTATGAAATCCTTGAGTAATTTTATTAGTGAATCAGGAGAATTTCTTCCATTATTATTATTTTTATTAGCTACTTTAATTCTTGCTATTATTTGGCGTTTCTATGTCCACCAGAAAGCGAATAAAAATGACCTTCTGACAAGGTTTAATACACTCAATGAAAATTCAAAGCTAATAGTAGCAGCTTTTGATCAATTTGAGCAACTAACCATTACACCTATTGAATATAATAGAATGTTAAAAGAACCTTGTACAAATATGAATATTTTTCGGCTGATTTTCCTAGATTTAATGAGAAGAAAGATTCTATATATAAACGAAAATATGTTATATATTGATACAGAAAAGTTTCATGAGTTAAAAAAATATGAGCGTCAATTTATTGATATTCTAATACGTTTCATAAATTTTGATACGTATGATAATAAAATAGGTATTTCTCTTACTGAGTTCATTAACAGCTTGCTTGATAAGCACAAACAAATTTTACTTGCTGTAAAGAAAGTAATCAAAATACGAAAAGTACCTAAGAAAAACAGGTCTTTATACCAAGATGCTTATATGCTAAAAGCTCATTTTAATAGCTACGCTATGAACTATACAAAAAGTACGTCTGATATTTTTGAGTACCATAAACGTAACCATGCTATAGACTTAAAGGTGCTTTACTGTTTAGCCTCTTCAACACCCATAACCTATAAAAAACCAACCTATAAAAGTTTAAAGGGCATACATTTTAAAGCTATAGATCCTGACGATTTTTATGCTCAGCTCGCTTTTGTTCTTGATAATTTTTCAGCAAAATATGTTAATAAATTTGCAGCTATTTTTATAGATTTTCTTCTAGATATTACGAATATAAAAGTAAATATTGAAGTTGATCGAAGTATCGATTGTTTTTCACATATTGGCAGCTCTGATAGTGGTTCTAGTAACAGTGGTGGTTGTGGCGGTGGTGGTGCTGACTAAAGTGCTATTATCTATCTAAGGAAATTAAGGGGGATTTTAAATAATTTATGCTTAAATAATTCCTATATTTCAAGAGCTAATTATTCTCATCATACATTAGTTCTTGAGGTTGTCCCCATTACAAACAGGCCAAAAGACTTCTCTTTCATAAGAAATATTCTTAATGATTTAACAGAATTTATGAGATACTATAAGCTTCAGTTTTGTTGCGAACGTTGTGGTAATCCAAAATATAGTTCTTTTTTCGAACCTGTTATCACAGAAAGTAAAATTTCTTATCGGTGTTCAAATTGTCAAAATAATACATGTTTATTAGAAGACGATGATTCTATCATAAAGAAGAGAGTGCTTAAAGGAACTCTTGGTGCACTGCTTTATTCACTGCCTGTTTTTGCAACACATACACTTTTTCAGTCTTATGGAATGCTTGAGCCAAAGATTGCTTTTGTCATGCTCTTGGCTATTTATGTGGGATATAAAATTTTTAATAAATATATTGATAAGTTTTGCTATATGATTTGCTTACCCCTTTGTGCTTTTCAAACTATTTTATCCTATTACTTGGGGACTATTTTGCACATTCGCAAGAGCTCTAATGAATCTATTTTTAGCATTATGGCTAGGTATAGTTTCTTTAATATCTTCACTATAGACTTTATATGCTTTTCTCTTTTTTGTGTGGTTGTGAAATATGTTATCATTGCCATCGATCCAGGAACTCGTTTTCGAGTTAAACTTATTTAAATCGATGATCTAGATAACTACAAACGAATGCTTATTTCCTTTAAACTTTTAATAAAATCTTCTACTGCTTCTTTCGGCGTTGCCCATGATGTGACAAGCCTAACTACTGATGCGTTTTCATCAACCTTTTGCCAAAACTGGAAGCTGTAGCACTCAGAAAGCTTCTTAATGATCTCATTTGAAAAGACGGGGAAGACTTGGTTCGTTGGAGAATCTATTAAAAACGAATACCCCATATCTGCAATACCTTTCTTTAGTATTTCTGCCATATGGTTTGCATGCTTTGCTAGTTCAAAATAAAGATCATCCTTAAAGAGCTGTGCAAACTGAATACCAAGTATCCTTCCTTTAGCCAGCATGCCTCCTTTTTGCTTGATGTGATATCGAAAATCCTCTTTTAACTCTTCTTTAGTAATAACCAAAGCTTCTCCTAATAAAGCTCCATTCTTAGTGCCCCCTATATAGAAAGCATCTGTGTACAATCCTAGGTCAGAAAATGTCAGGTCATTATCCTTAGAACATAGTGCTGAGCCTAGTCTTGCTCCATCTAAATAAAGATATAACTTCTTATCTTTACAAAGCTTACTTATTGCCTTTAGCTCTTCATTTTTATAAATCGTCCCTAGTTCAGTAGAGTTAGATAAATAAACCATCTTTAGCTTTACCATATGCTCATCTGTATGTTCCTCTAGCACAGATAAAATATGGTTTGGATTTAATTTTCCTTCTTCTGCTTTAACTGTAATAACCTTGTGTCCACAGGCTTCTATTGCCCCGGTTTCATGAGTCGCTATATGTCCTGTATAAGCTGAGATAACTGCTTCATGAGGTCTTAAAAAAGCTGAAATAGCTGTAAGATTGGTTTGTGTTCCACCTGACAAAAAGTGTACATCTATATCTTCTCTCCTAATCTTCTCTTTAATAAGCCTAGCAGCTTCCTTACAGTAGTCATCCTCCCCATATCCAGATGACTGGACAAGATTAGATTCTGTTAATGCTCGAAGTATATTAGGGTGAGCACCTTCACTATAATCATTTTTAAAACTATACATTTCTAGCCTCCATTATTCGTGTATTATTCTATTTTCTTTGTGCTTTCATTTCCTTTGTGTCTTTCATTTCCTTTGTGTCTTTTATTTTCTTTGTGCTACTTTATTAGTCTTATGGATTTATTTAAAGCTTATGCCCCAAATCCATTTACAGCAACTAGCTCAAGTTTATGATCTATTAGCTTATAGACACAATATTCTTCCCCTTCATAGTACCAGCCCTTTATAATGACTTCCATAATCCCATCCCCATCTAAATCTGCTATTTCACACACTTCAAATAAATACCTATATAGGGTAGCCTCTTCTGGCTCTTCTAACCACAAATCTTGAACAACTATATCCTGATGTACTTTTCCATCTACTATCTTTCTAAATAGGACAATGGCATTGGCTCCTTTTTTTCTGTCATGAAACATATTATCTGTAGTATCATTAGCTGTTAACACCACTTCTTGTGTGCCATCTCCATCTAAATCTACCCTAATAATTTCTTTAATATGACTGACGGGATTTTCTATTCCCTCCTTCATGAGCACCTTATCTACAATTTCTTTATACACACTCTGATTGGTATCTTGTCTTTGATAGCCCCTAGGGAACAGCTCCCAATTTGCCTCTAATGCTATATCAAAATCAACGGTTTGCCTATCTTTGTCATAAAGTTCTATATAAACATAATCTGAGTTATATGGTGGTTCCTTAAGCGAATCGCCCGTTCTCGGATCCATAGGATCACTTCCTATAAATGTGCCTAACTTCCCTCCTGATTTATAAACATCATATTCAAAGTTTTTCATGATCACAACATTTTTATTATAAAATTCTTCGGCATTATATAGCTTCCCGCCTATTACGCCACCAATAAAATAGTTTTTAATTAGTAAAGGGGTAACAGTTTCATGGATTTCTGTAGTTTTTGGCTCTGCTTTTTTACTTTCTGTAGTCTTTATCCCTGTATCTTTAATTTCTTCATTCTTGATAACATCATTTGAACATCCTGCAAATAATATACATAGACTTATACACATCCCATAAAATATTCGCTTCATGTAAATATCCCCCTAAATATTAATCTTCACATTTTATTTATCCTATCACACACATATAGTAGCGACAAGAAAATTTAAACAGTTCTGTCTTGTTAGAACCTATGACTTTAATTATATCTTATGATATTGTACAATATAGGTAAACTTGTAGGATTCAATAATCTTACTAAAAAAGGGGCGGAATCGCTATGGCATTAAACAGTAGAAATATAAAATATGTGAATATGAAACCAAACAAGGCCTTGCAAATACTACGTACTATATCCTTTCTTGTTGGCATCATCTTTATCATACTATCTATAATAGCTACACTATATACCTATACTACAACAAAGAATTATATCCCAACAACTGCAACCATAACCGATATATCGAGTTATCGTAATGTGCGTCATGAAAATATCATGCGTATCAGTATAGAATACTCTGTAGATGGCACTAAGTATGAAAAACTCTCAGACTTCTACAACCCTTCCATGTATGTTGGAAAACAGATTAATATTTATTATAATCCTATAAATCCAAATGAAATAAGCTTTGGTTTTTTTAACTTTGTTTGGCTCATTTTCTTTATCGTAGGATTTATTTTCTTTAGCATAGGGTTAATTATGATTATTTATCATGGTAAAAGCAAAAAGAAGTATCAAATGCTGCGTGAAAATGGGCAGAAGATCTATGCCACAATCGAAAATATCACACAAAACACTTCTATTCGCGTCAATGGTAAAAGCCCTTATATCATCACTTGCAAGTGGATGAATATGATAACAGGCAACACCTACCTTTTTAAAAGTCCTAATATTTGGTTTAATCCACAACCTATTTTATTCCAAAGGAATATAACAATGCTTTTAGTATACATAGACAGAGAAAATCCAGAGAAGTATTTTGTCTCAATAGACGAAATTGGCTAAAATCATCCAAAAGGAAGGGTGCTATGAACTATTATTCAAGGATTCAGCAAACCATTGATTATATTGATACTCATTTAAATGAAAACATTACCTTAGAGAAACTTGCAGAAATTGCTTCTCTATCAAAGTATTACTACCACAGACTTTCTTCTTCACTACTTGGGGAATCTGTGATGTCTTATATTAGAAAAAGGCGACTTAGCCGATGTGCTATGATGCTTAGTGAATCTTCATTAAGAATCATTGATATTGCTCTTGAGAATGGTTTTGAATCCCAAGAAGTATTCATAAGGGCTTTTACAAAATATTTTGGCATTACGCCTGCTAAGTACCGAAAGCTTCAAACTAAAATTAAACTGACAGATAAAATCAGTTTACTTGGAAAACCCAAAGAAATACCTCAAGAAAGTATTTTACCTAAAATAGTTGTCCAAAAAGAGCTCCTTGGTGTTGGCATGCAGTTTGTGACTACTCAAAAAGAGATTATTGAAAACATGTCTATCCTTCGTTTTCATGAGATGTTTAAGACTAGAATTCAGGAAATCACAGGCTGTATTCATCCTCATCAAATATATGGCATCTGTGAAGACGACCCTTACACAAATCAGATCTATCATACTGTATTTGTAGAAGTCATAAGCCATAGGAATATTCCAAATGGAATGAATGCCTATCACTTTGACGCCTCAAGGTATCTCATATTTTCTCATAAGGGGTCTGTACAAGAAATCCTAAACACCTATCACTATATTTATCATGATTGGCTTCCAAATTCTGATTATGAACTTTCTAAAACAGGAAAAGACCTTCAAATTTACATTAATGACAAGTTTGATGGGACTATCGTCGATATGGATATTTGTGTCCCTATTGACTTTTGATTATTTCTTCAATCATTATCCCCTTATTGCCTTGTATTGAAACTGATAACTGTTCACAGTACACGTCTTTTTCTGTTATTAACTCCCAATACATTGCATCCCAATTATGTAACAAAAATTCAAATTTCAATCCTTTAGATACTTCTTTATCTAGAATCATATCTACTAACGCCCCATGTGTCGCATCTAAAAACTGAACTAATTTTTGAAAACAACTCAAATCGCCGTAAAAGCACATGAGTTCATTCCAATCGTCTCTTACATAAACGCCATACTTTTTCATAAAACGATTATCAACCAACATATAATTATTCTTCTGATCTATTATAGATGAGTAAAATTCATCTAGCTCTTCTTGTGGCTCTGATTCACTATCAGGATACCAGTCAATGGGCACACAAAAGGAATCATTTGTCGTTATCCAGAAGCTATTCTCAACACTATTGATTAGATGTTTAAAGTACTCATAAAACTTTGAAGTCGTTTTAGGTATATCTTCAGTATTGTATAATCTAAGAATCCTCAAATTAAGTTTCACCTCCACTACACAGATCATATCTCGTTAGCGTAAACCTACTCCATCACTATTATAAGTCAAAATATTTTTATAAGTTTAGCATATGCTTATTCAATTGTATATCGTTTTAAACAAACTATCTTTCCATTTATCAATTTATTAGCAAGAAACATCAATTTTTATTATTTCTTAAGTGCTAAAATTACTCAATAGGAAAAATAATATGAACTAATATTCTATAGGAGGATTTAAAATGAATGAAGTAATAAAAAACATTAAAAACAGACGATCTGTAAGATTTTTTTCAAATGAATCAATAGAAAATTCTATTCTTGAAGAAATCTTAGATGCGGGAAACTGGGCTGCTTCAGGGGCAAACAGACAGCCTTGGCGTTTTGTTGTGGTAAAAAGTGAAGAAGTACGAAAGAAAATGGCACTTAATGCAAAACCTGTTTACAAACAATTTTTAGCCCAAGCAGATGAAAGCTTTAAAGCTGCTAGAGAAGCCATTGACAAAACCCTTGAAGACTCTATCTACTACGCTGCACCAGTTCTTGTATTTGTCATCGGTAAAAAACAAATGAGCTATATCAATGACTGCTCAATGGTCTGTGGCAATATGATGCTTGCAGCAAGATCTTTAAATATTGGAAGCTGCTGGCTTGGTTTTGGTGCTATGGGTATCAATGATGAAATATTAGCCCTTCTTGAGATGCAGCAAGATGAAGAAATCTTCGGGCCTATTGCCTTTGGCTATCCAGAAGGAGATTTTCCAGAAGCTCCTAATAAAAAACCAATTCAAGTAACGTGGATTTAACTATACACGTAACCCAAATGGCACTGGTCATTTTAACGAACTCCTAAATTTAAGTGATGATAAAGCAGAAGAAGAAATACTAAAATTAAAAACTAAATTTGTTGATGTAGTAAGACAAAAGATGAGAAAAATCATTTAGGAAATTCATCTTAAATGGTAGTCATAAACTGCTCCCCTGCCAAATAGGCAAAGGAGCAGTTGTTTATAGGCTTATATTTTATCTTTATTATACTACCAAATTTGAGAGGGGCATAAATGGCTACAACCTTGGATCTACAGGTTCACTCTCTAATGCAAGAACCATAAAACTACACTCATGGACTCTATAAAGAGGTTCTTTACCTACAAAGCGTTCTAAGCCCTCCATTCCAAGAGCAAACTCTCTTAAGGCAAGGGAACGTTTTTTTCTTAGAGACCTTTTTTTAAGTCTTTTTAAATTACCCTTCAAAGTATATTCTGGTCCATAAATAATCCTTAGATATTCTTTACCTCGGCATTTCATAGCTGGCTGCAAAAGCTTGTTATCGTTCCATGCTATAAAATTGTAAGGCTTAACAACCATTCCTTCGCCACCTTGACTTGTTAGCTCCTCCCACCAAGCAATGCCCTTTTGTATCGACGCTTCATCTGTAACATCTACAACGATATGGTTGGTGGCTATGATCATGGAATCAGAATAGGTCATATACCTTTTAATGGAGTCCATATGCCATATATGGTCTTTGTCATGATGGACTACCCCTTCTGTTGCAAGAATATGAAAGGGTGCTATGCGAAGATCATCTATGCTATGAACCTTCCAGCAATATGCTCTATAGGCAGAGGTATAGCGATTAAGTGCTTGTTCCCTTTCTTTATAATGACTCAGTATGCCCTCTATTTCTATATTTTTCCCAGAAGCAGTGTCATCTGCATTGGTGCTTACTACTTGTCTTTTTACTGCTTGTTCTAAAAGGTTAACTGACTCTTTAAGAGCCACTCTTCCCGCTCTTCCTACGTTTGCATACTGCTCTTTAAGTAGGGCTATAGCTTTAGCTGACCATGGCATAATTTCTGTATCTAAGACTACCCAGTCTGTATGAAAATCATCCCAAAAGCCTGACGCATCTAAAGTGCATTTAATCCTTCTTAATATCTCTTGCTCCTCATCGCTTTGATTAAAAAAACGTCTGCCTGTTCTTGTGTAAATAATGCCAATTCCCTGATTTAAAACACCAAAACGTCTAAGTGCTGCCTCTTCATCCTTGCAAACTACGATCACAGCTCTTGATCCCATATGTTTTTGTTCACATACGACCTTATCCATATCATTTTCCTTATAATAATTGAAGCACTCCCTAGGATGCTCTAGCACATCTTCTATCGAGCTTGTTTCACAAGGTGACATGGTAGGTGGCAGGTAAACGAGCCATCTAGGGTCTGCTGCAAAACGACTCATAATTTCTAATGCTGCTGCACTATTTTCCTCATACCCTACTACATCTTGGTTAAATCTTGTGACAATGTGCCTTTTCCCTAATACATCCTTAATATTAAGCATATCATCTCTTTCATCACTTTTATTAAACAAAGGTTTTGCGGATTCGTAATAAGTAGCTTTTGCCCTTACGTCCACAATTTCTTTTTCAGGATAGCGAAGTGCTGTAAGCTTACCACCAAATACACAGCCTGTATCAATATTAGTAGTATGATTAATAAACTGCACGCTTTGCTGTGGTGTATGTCCATAGACCACAAATGCCTTCCCTCTATATTCGTCTGCCCAATCATATCTTATAGGTAATCCAAACTCGTCGACTTCACCTGTTGTTTCTCCATACATTGCAAAATCTCGAACCCTTTTTGAAGCTCTTCCGTGAAACTTTTCTTTAAGTCCTGCATGGGCTACTACCAACCTACCATCATCCATAACATAATGACTAACTAAATTATCTAAAAACGCCTTAACTTCATCTATAAACTCTGGAGGTTCTTGTTCCATTTCTTCTAAAGTCTTTTCAAGGCCATACATGACTTGCACGTTGGAGCCTTTAAGCTTACGTAGCAACTTACCATCATGGTTTCCTATAACGCAGTATGCCTGCTCAGCTTTTACCATAGACATAGCAAGCTTTAATACGTCTATATTTTTTGGCCCACGATCTGTTAAATCCCCTAAGAATATGGTCTTTCTTCCTTTTGGGCAATAGGCTGCATATTTTTCTTTGTCTACTACATATCCTAATTTTGCAAGGAGTTCACATAGCTCATCATAGCACCCGTGAATATCGCCTATAATATCAAAAGGCCCATGAGCTTCCTTTTTATTATTCCATAACTTTGTGCGAATAAGCTCAATATTATTTGCTTCCTCTTCACTTCTAATTATATAAACTTGTTTAAACCCTTCATCCTTAAGCTGTTTTATGCTTCTTTTAAGCTGCCTAATATGTTTTTTAATCACGTATTCTTCGACTTTTCTATCTTCTCTATTACTGTTTCTTTGCTGACATACAGCTTCTGGAATATCAAAAACTATAGCAACCATCAGGCAATCGTACTTTTTCGCTACTTCTACAATATGTTCTCTAGACTTTTGTTGTACATTGGTTGCGTCAATTACTGTCAATTTTCCTGCTTTTAATCTCTTTTGGGCCAAATAATATAAGGCATCAAAGGCATCTTCTGAAACCGTTTGGTCATTTTCATCATCACAAATAATGCCTCTAAAATAATCCGAAGATAACACTTCCGTTGTTTTAAAATACTTTTTACTAAAAGTAGATTTGCCACTTCCTGAAGCCCCTATTAAAGCCACAAGAGAAAGCTCTGGTATTTCTATTCGCATTTTCTAAACACCCCCATTTGCGTTGGCGTGCCATATTGCTCATCATATTCACCTATTTCCATCAACTGAGCTGTATAACCATACGTGTTTGCTACTTCTTTTGCCCAAGTCAAAAACTCATCTCTTGTCCATTCAAATCGGTGGTCACTATGACGCATACCATCGTTAATCAAGTTTTTATAACGATTGTTATATTCCCTGTTAGGGGTTGTAACAATCACCATGTTTGGTCTTGCACATTCAAAGACCACTCTTTCAAACGCCTTAAGCCTAGCAGTATCCAAATGTTCCACAACTTCTACTATACAAGCTGCATCATAGCCCTCAAAACGCTTATCTCTATAGGTTAATGAGCTTTGAAATAGCTGAATCCTATCCGCTTGCCCTTCTGGCAATTTATCTAGCTTTAATTTGTCTTTAGCTCTTTGCAGAATACTAAGAGAAACATCTGAGCCTGCAAGACGTTTAAAGCTCTTGTCTTTCATAAGTAAGGCTAATAATTTTCCTTCACCACATCCAAGATCAATGACACTTTCCACATGTGCATCCTTTAAAACTGATACTATAGCATCTAGCCTTTGCTGATTGAGACTTACACCTTTTGCTGAGGCTTTTTCTTCTGCTCCATCTTTTTCTTTTGCTTCTTCTGCCGCTTCTGATGCTTTAGCTTTTTCTATAGACTTTTCTCCCTCTTCTCCTTCTATCTCTTCTATATCTCTATCTTCCGTTATATCTTCAGGTTCTGTATCTTCCATTAGTCTTTTTACTGCCATGCTATAATATCTAGCCTTTTTATTAAAATATCTTGTCATAATAAGATCTCTTTCTGGATGTGTCTTAAGCCAATCTCCTCCATGCTTTATGAGTTTATTTACCTCATCTTCTGCCATCCAGTAATGCTTTTGCCTATCAAAAACAGGTATAAGTACATAAATTTGACTAAGCAAATCACAAAGCCTTACTTCTCCTTTTATGGTTACATTAACATATTTGCTTTCTCCCCACTCTGGAAAGTTTTCATCTGATAAATATTCTTCCGTTTCAACCACATACCCTAGTGGCTCAAATAGGCGATTAATCCATGTGTTGTCCCCAACACATGGAAGCATCACTATTTTAGATTCTAAAGGAATGGCACTGCTTGCAAGTTCTTGATGTTCCTTTGACTTACCTGTCATCGCAGTTCCAAAAACTTTCGCTATAGCACCACTCAAAAACGATGAGGCAACATAAGGTCTATCATTTACATAATCAAACAAGCCGCCTCCCTTCGCTCCCTCTTTTCCTCTTGCTAAATCTAAAGGATTAATATCTAAAAGCAATGTCGCTGTTGTTCTTTCCTTAGAAACTTCTGGATAAAAGACATATGCCTTCCCATAATTTAATTCAAAAACCTGATGCCTATTAGGATTCTTATATAAAAGATATCCTAGATTGTCCGCATCTTCCCCTGTATAGGTAATTGTTAATAACAAGTTTCTTCCCTCCTTATAGGATTCCCATTCTACATTCTAAGTCTTACCTTACGCATTACTTTTATTCTACGCAATATCATTGTAAAATGCTATTGACGAAATTATGAAAATTTTAATTGTTTATCGTGACAATCCCAAATACACTGATTTGCGTAATGATCTTTGAGTCTTCTTTATCTCTCTTAGCAATAGAAATCTCAATTTCATATAAAATATAAATTAAAATTATTAAATCCCTTGCAAAGTATGCAAGGGATGATCTCTTTTATTTACCTTTTATTGACTTATGTTTTGGTTGTTTTTAATATCAAAGGAAAATTTGATTAAATAGTATAGAGCTATAATGATCTTATAAACAGCAATAAATCCCCCTATTAATCCAGCTAACACAAAATTCAGCACAAAGACTGCCATTGTTGCACCCAGCCCTCCGTTTTTGAGTACCCAAAAAACTCTCATACGCATCATTCCAAAAGGCAATCCAAAAATAATCCAAGTCCATAATCCAACTTCTGCAGGATCTTTTCCCTGTAAAAATGCATAAGATATGAGCCCTAAAAATACAAATAAAATAATCGGTAAAATAGACTTTGTGATAAGATTTTATATAGGACTTTCTCCTTGTTTCATAGTATCCCCTTCCTCTGTAGTGATCATTTTTCATTTGTGATTTAATATATAATTATCAAACACTTTTAATTTTATCATATATTTTTTAAATAGTACACTCTTTCAGTTAAGTCAAATAGTTGACTATCAATCTTTACTTCATCTTTTTCCCTTCAAAAAAGTTTTTAGTATTTATGACCTCGACTTCTCCAATATTCTGATACGCATATTTAATATTACATTTGGCAAAACTTTCACATTTTATTTATTATTAATTTCGTCTACGCCTTACTGTGAAGGGGTGACTTCTTGTCCAACTGAAGTCTTTTTTTAATAGCCTTATGTTTCAATCCACGCCCCTGCGTGAGGGGCGACTCAGGAGCAGGCGAGTACAAGTTTAAATGGGTGGACGTTTCAATCCACGCCCCTGCGTGAGGGGCGACCGTGGCATTTCCATGAGCGAATTGGCTGACGTTCTTGTTTCAATCCACGCCCCTGCGTGAGGGGCGACACAAGCAGAAGGGGGGATTTAGCATGAAGAAAATAAGTTTCAATCCACGCCCCTGCGTGAGGGGCGACCTTCTAATATTGTTTTTATTGTTGTAAATCCTTTGTGTTTCAATCCACGCCCCTGCGTGAGGGGCGACTTTACTATTTTCACTATTGCTAATCTCTACATAAAGTTTCAATCCACGCCCCTGCGTGAGGGGCGACCATAATCTGATATATCTTTACTAGCAAATACTCTTGTTTCAATCCACGCCCCTGCGTGAGGGGCGACAATGACTTACTTGATTGCATTAATTACAACAGCT
>JAEYPM010000003.1 GCA_023410675.1 Bacillota bacterium
TAAAAAATATTATGCCTCCTAGAGATATTCAAGATGCCATGGAAAAGCAAATGCGTGCTGAACGCCAAAGACGTGAAGCTGTACTTACTGCTGAAGGTGAAAAACGTGCTGCTATCCTCAATGCTGAAGGCCAAAAGGAATCTGCTATTCTGAAGGCAGAAGCAGAAAAGGAAGCTATGATACGCCTAGCTGAAGGAAAGAAACATTCCGATATACTAAGGGCTGAAGGTGAAGCTCAGTCTATATTAAAAATTCAAGAGGCCAAAGCAGAAGGTCTAAAATTAGTATTCACTGCTATAAAAGAATCTGGTGTTGATGATAATATCCTTGCTATACGTTCTATGGAAGCACTAGAAAAAATAGCTGACAGTGATTCTAGCAAATTGGTTCTTCCATCTGAAGCCATTAACTTCTTAGGTACTTTCAAAGGTATTAAAGAAGTCATGTCTACCGATAAGCAAAAAAATAATTAAATAAAAAGTAATTAGATAAAAAACAAGTTCTCTAATCAAACCTAGAGAACTTGTTTTTTTAATTATTGTTAATTTTTATTTGTCATACATCTATATTTATACTCTTACGACACCTTCAAGTCCTAACAATTCTTTATTTCGATCAAGAATAGGCATAATTGTGTTATTAATAAAATCTTCCACTTGCATCGGCGCACACCCAATAAAATTCTCTGCTTTTAATATAGAATGAAGTTCCTCTTCCCCCATATTAAAAGTACCATCTGCAATAATTCTTTCAATTAAATCATTTGGCTTCCCATATTGTTTTACTTGCGTGCCTGCCTCCATAGATAACACACGCACTTTTTCATGTAGTTCTTGTCTGTCTCCCCCTCTTTTTACACCTTCCATCAAAATTACTTCTGTCGCCATAAATGGAAGTTCCTCTTTAATACGTTTTTCTATAACCTTAGGGTAAACAACCAAGCCAGAAACAACATTTAGATATATCTCTAATATGGCATCAACTGCTAAGAAAGCCTCAGAAACGGCAATCCTTTTATTTGCACTATCATCAAGTGTTCTTTCAAACCACTGGGTTGAAGCAGTAATAGCAGGATTCAGAGCATCACATATTACATATCTTGCTAATGAAGAAATACGTTCTGAACGCATTGGATTTCTCTTGTAGGCCATAGCAGATGATCCAATCTGATTTTTTTCGAAAGGTTCTTCAATTTCTTTAAGATTTTGAAGCAATCTAATATCGTTGCTAAATTTATAGGCTGATTGTGCTATTTGACTAAGTAAGTTAAGTATTTGTGAATCTAGTTTTCTTGTATAAGTCTGACCAGTCACAGGATATACAGTATCATATCCTAATGCTTTTGCAATAGCTTGATCTAATTGTTTTACTTTATTATAATCACCTTCAAAAAGATTTAAGAAAGTTGCCTGGGTTCCTGTGGTTCCCTTTGCACCCCTTAATCTTTTCTTTTTGATTAAATCCTCAAGATCCACAAAATCTAGCCACAGATCTTGTATCCATAATGTTGCTCTTTTCCCAACCGTTGTTAGTTGTGCTGGTTGGAAATGAGTAAACCCTAAAGTTGGTAAATCCTTATAATTTATGGCAAACTGACTGAGTTTATTAATAATGTTTACTAGTTTTTTCTTAATTATCTCAAGAGCTTCATACATAATAATAATATCTGTATTGTCACCTACATAACAACTTGTTGCTCCTAAATGAATAATAGGCATAGCTTCTTTTGCTTGTTCTCCATATGCATGGACATGTGCCATAACATCATGACGTACTTTTCTTTCCCACTCTTCAGCTACATCATAATTAATATCTTCCATATATTTTTCTAATTCATCGATCTGCTTATCCGTAATATTAATCCCTAATTCTTTTTCTGCTTTAGCTAATATTACCCATAGCTTTCTCCAAGTCTTAAACTTTTTGTCTTCTGAAAACAAATAAAGCATTTCCTTGCTTGCATATCTTCCTTCTAAAGGACTTTTATATGAGTCTCTCATTCAATTCTTCCTTTCATTCTCACTAATCAATATATACTATCATTATATCTATTAACGAACGAGTTTTCAACAACAATTCGAACATTTTGTTATAATATGCATGATTCGTTCGATATTCCTTTTTCTTATTGTTTTCTATTCATAACCGACACTATATCTTAACACTGTTTTTAATCTAGATGCTTCAGTTTTCCGTACATCCGATAGATATATTTCCCTATGTGATAAATTTGTCCTTTTAAGACCATTTTCTTCTATAAACAGTTTCATTTTAATAAAACTTTGAGGTTCATCATCATACGAACCAATATGCATCATCTGGACACAAAGTCCATCTTCCATAGTGTTAAAAGATACAGCATTTAATAAATGATTAGGCTTTTTCTTTCTAACATTTTCAAAAGCCTTATTCGCTATTTCTTGTGTTACAAAATCAGGTTGTCTAATCATTATAGTATATAATAATTCGTTTTTATTTAAGTGGCTATATTTTTTACCTTCTTCAGTTAAGTCCCATATACCCTCAAGAGGATAAATAGAATATTAAAAGTATCCTTCTGGTATGTATCCTTGCTTTGGCATCATTTTAATAGCATAGGACAAAAAATATAATATACCAATTTTTTCAGCGAACATATCATCATTTGGATTTCCTCGTCCACTTATCATAAAAAATTTTTGCTTAGAGACAGTTATTAAACTTGGATGTTTTTCTGGCAAATATATGTCTTTTTCGTGTTTTTTCCATTCAAACTTCATATTTCCACACCTTTCATTTAATTTATATGCAAAATGCTTGTATATACAAAATTCACATAGTAAATTTCAAGCTATATCATGTGAATACACTATAGAAATTCTCATGAATAAATCTAAGTTACACCTATGCATTCATTTAATAGAAACAACTTTAAGTGATTCAAATAAGTGAAGTATTTGGGCTCCTTCTCTATAAAGTATATTATAACTAATGGGACATCATATTGTCATATTATAGAAAAAAATATAAAAAAGGTACAGATTTTACTCCATACCTTCGTTATATTTATTGAATATTAAACTGCCATGCCATAAAATAAATGATTATTTTAATGTGCTAACAAATTGATTAATTCTATCAAGACCCTTTTTAATACTATCTAGACTTATTGCATAAGATAATCTGATACATGTTGGAGCACCAAAATCTGCACAAGGTACAAGTGCTACATTATAATCTTCTAAGATTTTACTAGCAAAATCTGCAGCAGTATTAAGCGTTTCACCTTTATAAGCTTTTCCTAGAATATTAACAATGTCAATAAAACAATAAAATGCACCCTCTGGTTTAACTACATCAAAACCAGGTATTTTTATTAATTCATCATACATGTAATCACGACGTCTAGCAAATTCAGAAACCATATCGCTTACAAAATCATTTTCTGTTGTGATTGCTGCCTCAGCAGCTTTTTGAGCTATAGAGTTAGGATTAGAAGTAGCATGAGATTGAATATTAGCAGCTGCCTTAGCTACCTCTAGTGGTGCAGCTATATAACCAATTCTCCAACCTGTCATTGAGTGACTTTTTGAAAGCCCATTAATCGTAATCGTATGATCATATATCTCTTTAGAAAGGGATGCTATAGAAGTATGTTTAGCACCTTTGTAGACTAAATATTCATATATTTCGTCTGCAATAATCCATATATTGTATTTAACTGCAATATCAGCAAGGCTTTTAAGCTCTTCTTTAGTATAAACTGCTCCAGTTGGATTAGAAGGAGAGTTAAGGACTACTGCCTTAGTCTTAGAAGTAATTGAATTTTCAAATTCGTCAGCCGTCATTTTATAACTATTTTCTTTTTTGGTTTGGACACATACTGGCTTACCATATGCTATCTTAACCATCTCTGGATAGCTAAGCCAATAAGGAGCAGGAATAATAACTTCATCTCCCTCATTCAAAATACTCATAAATGCATTAACAAGAGAGTGTTTTGCTCCATTATTCACAACTATTTGCTCTGCTGTATAAGTAACGCTATTTTCTTTCTCAAGTTTGTTTGCTATTGCCTTTCTTAGAGAAAGAATGCCTGAAGCAGGCGTATACTTAGTAAATCCTTCGTTAATTGCTTTAATTGCTGCCTCCTTTATATATGAAGGTGTATCGAAATCAGGTTCCCCTGCTCCAAATCCTACAACATCAACACCTTCTGCTTTAAGAGCATTTGCTTTCGCTGTAATTGCTAAAGTAGATGAAGGTGCAATTTCCCTCGCCAATTTTGATATCATCATATATCACCACCTGTAATTTATCTTATTCATTATAATTTATTTGTCAGATTTTTGCAAGTGATTTTGTTTTTTAATTCATTTATTTATTATAGAATAGCTCAAACGTTGTATTACAAGGTATACGCAAAAACAGTAATAATACTTAAAGTATTATTACTGTTTTTATATACTTATATTATTCTTTGCTATACAATAATTTGCTTTCTATTTTGCATATTCAACAGCTCTTGTTTCTCTAATGATGCTCACTTTAATTTGCCCTGGATATTCCAAATCATTTTCTATTTGCTTTGTAACATCTCGAGCTAATAAAACTAATCCATCATCATCTACATCTTCAGGAACAACCATAATGCGAATTTCTCTACCTGCTTGAATCGCAAATGATTTTTCTACTCCTTTAAATGATGTAGCTATTTCCTCAAGCTTTTGAAGTCTCTTAATATATGTTTCTAATGTTTCTCTTCTTGCTCCTGGTCTAGCTGCTGAAATAGTATCTGCTGCCTGTACAATAACAGCTATTGCTGTTTCTGGATCAGTATCGCCATGGTGTGCCTCTACTGCATTAATTACAATTGGATTTTCGTTGTATTTGCGGCAAAGGTTTGCACCAATACTAATGTGAGATCCTTCTACATCATTATCAACAGACTTACCAATATCATGTAATAATCCTGCTCTTTTTGCTAATCTAATATCAAGACCAAGCTCACCTGCAATAAGTCCTGACAAGTTAGAAACTTCTATAGAATGTCTTAATACATTTTGCCCATAGCTCGTTCTAAACTTCATTTTACCTAAGAGTCTAATAAGTTCTGGATGAAGCCCATGTACACCTGTTTCAAAAGTTGCAGCTTCTCCTTCTTCTCTGATCATCACTTCTACTTCTTTTCTAGCTTTTTCAACCATTTCTTCAATACGTGCAGGATGAATGCGTCCATCAACAATAAGTTTCTCGAGTGCTATCCTTGCTACTTCTCTTCTAATTGGATCAAAACCAGATAAAATGACTGCTTCTGGGGTATCATCAATAATTAGATCAATCCCTGTAAGGGTTTCTAATGTTCTAATGTTTCTTCCCTCTCTACCAATAATTCTGCCCTTCATTTCATCATTTGGAAGAGAAACTACAGATACAGTAGTATCAGCAACATGATCAACTGCACACTTTTGTATCGCATTCGTTAAAATATCTTTAGCTTTCTTATCAGATTCTATCTTTGCCTTAGCTTCAATATCTTTGATAAGCATTGCAGATTCATGGCGTACTTCATCTTCTATTGTTTTAAGTAAGTACTGCTTCGCTTGCGTTTGTGTAAACCCTGAAATTTTTTCTAATTCTTGCAAATGCTTGTTACGAAGTGACTCTATTTCTTGCTTTGTTTTTTCAACGCCTTCTAACTTACGTTGAAGCTGTTCGTCTTTTT
The DNA here is from genome assembly GCA_023410675.1 of Bacillota bacterium. Taxonomy (GTDB): domain Bacteria; phylum Bacillota; class Clostridia; order Lachnospirales; family Cellulosilyticaceae; genus JAEYPM01. The sequence goes on from JAEYPM010000003.1 coordinate 5,705, forward strand.
GTTCAAAGGCTAGAGATTTTTTATCAATAGTTTCCTCTTTTTGAAGAAGTCTTCTTTCTAATTGCTGTAATTCTGATCTTCTTTCTTTTACTTCTTTATCTAATTCATTCTTAACCTTAATGTTTTCTTCCTTGGCCTCTAAAAGCATCTCTCTCTTTTTAGCTTCCCCAGTCTTTATAGCATCATCTATGATCTTTCGTGATTTTTCTTCTGCAGAACCTATTTGAGCTTCTGCTATACGTTTTCTATAAAATATGCCACTAGAAAAGGCTATTATTCCAACTATTATTATTAAAACTATAGTACCTAACACTAACCAAATCGATATTACTATACCTACCACCTCCTCATTATTTTCTATCAATGTGCAAATAACATCATAATTGTATAACTTTTTAAAATTACTGTCAAGTATAACCCCTTATATGTCATAACTTTAGTGTATTTTTGACAAAAATTTTTATAAAAAAAGTTAAAAGAGATGTGAAGAACTTCTTCTTGTCTCTTTTAACTTTTTTTTATGCTTCTATAGAATTATCGTCTGATTCACTTATTTCTTTATTTAATTCCTCATTAACCTGCTCAGATGAATTTGTGCTAAAACTATAATGGCTTCTTACAGCTTGTTCGATTTGTTTTAACAGTTCTTTGTTTTCCTTAAGATATGCTTTAGTATTTTCTCTTCCTTGACCTAATCTAATATCACCATATGAATACCATGCCCCGCTCTTATTAACAATATCTAAATCAGCTGCTAAATCAAGGATATCTCCCTCAGTTGATATTCCCTCTCCATACATAATATCAAATTCAGCTTGAGCGAAAGGAGGAGCTACTTTATTTTTTACTACTTTTACCCTTGTGCGGCTTCCTATAAACTCATTACTTTGTTTTAATGTCTCAATTTTTCTAACATCTAACCTAATTGTTGCATAAAACTTGAGTGCACGTCCACCTGTAGTTGTCTCATTACTTCCAAACATAACACCAACTTTTTCACGTAGCTGATTAATAAATACAACTGTGCACTTACTTTTGTTTACTACACCAGTAAGTTTTCTAAGGGCTTGTGACATAAGTCTTGCTTGAAGTCCCATATGAGAATCACCCATGTCTCCTTCTATTTCTGCTCTAGGTACTAGAGCTGCTACGGAATCGACGACTACTAAATCAATCGCTCCAGAGCGCACCATGGTCTCAGCTATTTCTAAAGCTTGTTCTCCATTATCTGGTTGAGAAATATAGAGCTCATCAATATTTACACCTAACTTTTTAGCGTAGGCTGGATCAAGTGCATGCTCTGCATCTATAAATGCAGCTATTCCACCAATCTTTTGAATTTCTGCAATCATGTGTAATGTAACAGTGGTTTTTCCTGAAGACTCTGGGCCATATACTTCCACTATCCTTCCCCTTGGCATACCACCCACGCCTAGTGCTATATCTAAACTAAGAGAACCTGTTGGAAAAACTGATACATTTGTTTCTACGGCATCACCAAGTTTCATGATGGCACCTTTACCAAATTGCTTTTGAATCTGAGCTATGGCTGAATCTAGAGCTTTTTTTGAATCATTATTCATCATCTATTCACCTCTTCATTTTAACGAACGTATGTTCTATTTTTACATTATACCTAAGATTAGGGGAACTTTCAAGTCTATTCTGTAGAAAAATTTATACAATTTAACAAAGAAATATCATTTTAGAAGGGTGTAAAGTCTATATAATATATTTCTTACTGTGGCTTGTCTAATATTTTCTCTCGAGCCAGATAAATGAAGTTCAAACACATGTGTTTGGTCTGGCAGAGCTATTCCTATATATACCAGTCCCACTGGCTTATCCTTTGTTGCTCCTGTGGGTCCTGCAATGCCAGTAGTGGATAATCCAATCTGGGCCCCACTTACACTTTTAATGCCCTCTGCCATTTCTTTTGCAGTTTGTTTACTCACTGCACCATATTGATCTAGGGTCTCTTTATTTACTTTGGCATATTTAATTTTAGCTGCATTGCTATACGTAATAATCCCTTCTGAAAAGTACTTAGATATACCACTGCAACTCACTAAACTAGATGCAAGCATTCCTCCAGTACATGATTCTACTGTAGCTATCGTATACTGATATTTATCTAATAAGTCTAATATACTGTCTTCTAAACTTTTATCATTATACCCTATTATATACTCACCTAAACAAGAGGCAATCTCTTTTTTGATTTTTTCAGCCAATTGATATGCTTCATTTTTATCTTTGGAATGAGCTATGGTCCTAATAATGAGCTCAGTATTATTAACATAAGGGGCAACGCTATAGCTTTCATATTCTCCTAACAAATGTGCTAATTTCTTAGCGGCAAGACTCTCTCCGATTCCCCATAATTTAGTATCAATTGTACAATAATGATCATTACTTATATTCTTAAAATAAGGAATTAATCTTTGTTCTACCATAGGTATGAGTTCTTTAGGTGGTCCTGGAAGAAGGACTATATGTTTATTCTTATACATAAAAGTACATCCTGGTGCTGTTCCATTGTCATTTTTAAGTATATAAGCTTTTTCAGGAAACAATGCCTGTTTATAATTACTTTTTGGCATTTCCATTCCTCTTTTTTTGAAATGCTCTTCTATCTTTTCAGCAGTATCTTTATCTAATATCAGTTCTTTATTAGAAAACGTACTTACTGTTTCTTTTGTTAAATCATCTTCAGTTGGTCCTAATCCTCCAATAAAAATAACCATATCTACTCTTTCTAATGCAATCTTTAATGCGTTGTGAATATCCTTAGCATAATCACCTACTGCACTATGAAAACATACTCTAATCCCTACTTGTAGCATAGCTTTTGCAATATATGCTGCATTTGAATTAACTGCATTTCCAGTAATAATTTCATTACCTACTGCTATGATCTCAGCTTTCATTAGCTACCTCCATTATATAGACATTCTATCTATCTGTTTATTAATCACAAAAAAGACTTAACTGTATAAATTATTAATCCACTAAATATTAATTCTCTAGAGTAAATTCATATAGACTAACTGGTTGTTTAAAATGTATATTTTATGTGTTTATTCAATAATAAAGAAGGTAACTAAACATTACCCTCTTGGATATCACTCTCCTTGATATTCTTAGCTTTTAGAAAATTTTCCCTACACTCCCATGAGCAAAAAAAGTATTCCTTATCTTCTCTCATAACCCTATATGCATTCTTTCTGTCAACTGCTTTACCACAAACAGGATCTAAGATGATTTCTTTGGGCTTTACTTCTTCAGTTGTCGTCGTTTGCTTCTTTTCAATAACTTGTATTTTCCCATCTATTATTGCTATTCCTTGTATATTCGGATTATCTTTATATAACTTTAATATTTTTCTAACTCTTATTATATACCTTATAAAACTTATTGTAGTCACTGTAATACAAAAAAATATGAATACTGTTATTATATTTTGAAAAACATTATCACCCATTATTTTCTCCCATTCTATTATTATAGAGATGCCGCTCAGATACAGACCTATTCATCTTGTAGCTGCTACTTTCTCAAATAAATTCGCATAACATAAACTAATTCTTTAGCTATGAATTCTATAAACTATAGCATACTCTAATAATATAAAGATATTTTAAACACACTTATTATAACCAAATACACTATCTGTTACACTTATCAAGTAAGATGAGCCTTTGATATCTTATATTTCATCATTTTTGTCTGGCTCAATATCATTTGATTCCTCGCTATTATCAGCCTTGTTATTATCTGTCTCATCTAATGAATTATCCTTTATATCAACGTATCTTTTAAATATTTTTTGCAAGAAAAATGAAGACACAAAGACAACGCTTATTGGAAAAAGAAACATACAAACAGGAATAAATAACATAAGTAAATAGCTAATACAAATTGTACCAAGAATAGCGAGTGTTGTCATGAGGTGTCTATGTGCTAATACAAAGGATGTTATAAATATATTCTTCGTTTTCATATTAAATCTTGATAATACTGCAAATACATAAATGGTCATTACAATTGCCTCTATATTATAAATTATGGAAATGGGAGGAATAATTCTTTCTATTCCTTCTGCACTTCCTGATACAACAATTTGCTGAGCCATCTGATAATATAAAATACCACTAACCCATATAATAATAAAAATAATAGTAATTAATATAGACTGTTTAAAGTTTTGTTTAAAACTTTTAAAAAAGTCTTTAGTTATGTACGCCTCCTCTTTTCTTACTTTTTTACCGGCTACATAAAAAAATGCCGTCGTAGAGGCCCCAATAGTTATAATAGGAAGACATCCCAAAAACCAAAATACTAACAAGATTAACACATCAGCTACTTCTGACGCCGCTCTATAAAATGGACTATCTATACTAAATAAATTCATGTCAAATCCTCCTAAATTCTGTGTTACTAAATATAAATTCTGCATGTATTTTATGTATAAATACGATATATACTATGAACAGATTCACATATACTAATATTTACAGTATACTATAAAATAAATAAATTATCTATTATGTTTTATGATAGGAATGCAAATTTTAATATGTACTTATAATGTGCAAATTCCCTATCTTCACTAATACAAAAATACAAATCATAAAGAATAATTATAAGGTTGGTGAAATGTTATGCAATATAACAAAGTGTTATGAACTGGGATCTTAGTCAATTATATTCATCTTTTGATAGTGAAAACTTTCAAGATGATATACTATTACTTACTAAACTCATAAATTCTTATAATAACTGGTGTGAAAATAATTTAAAGAATAGTATCCCTTCTCCTAAAACAATAGTAAACTATATCAATCAAAAGTGTAATATAGAAGGCTTACTTTCAAAACTCTATAACTATAGTAGTTTGGAAAGTGCAAAAAATTCCAGAAATGAAACTGCTTTGGCTAAAGTAGAAGAAATTGAACAACTGCAAACCCTTTTAACAACCTCTGAGGTTCAGTTTCAGCGTTATGTTTCACAAATTGAGGACATGAACTCTTTTCTAGCAGACTATCCTTTATTATCACAGCATGAGTATTATATAAAAAAATCAAAGGAAAATGCAAGCTATCTTCTTTCTGATAAAGAAGAACTAATATTATCTAAAATTAAAAATATTGCTTCCAATGCTTGGCAAAGGCTCTATGAGCTTGCTACTTCAACGCATCTTGTTCCTATTACAATAGATAAAGAGGCAAAAAAACTCCCTTTAGCGGTAGTAAGAAACATGGCATTTGATAAAGATAAAGAAGTTCGGTTTAGTGCCTACCAAGCCGAGTTAGAAAGTTATAAAACAATTGATGATACTGTAGCTGCATGTCTTAGCAATATCAAAGGTGAAGTCATTACAGAGTGCTCTTTACGAAAGCATTCTGATGTACTAAATATGACGCTTATACAGTGTGGTCTTAGCAAAAAAGCTTTTTTCTCTTTGATGCATAGTATAGAAAAATATTTACCCATTTTTAGAAACTACTTAAAAATCAAGGCAAAGTACTTAGGATATGATGGGGCACTACCTTTTTATGACCTTTTTGCACCTGTAGGCTCTTATCACAAGAGCTTTGATCTAAATGACGCAGAAAAATTTATTGTTAAACATTTTAATGATTTTAGTCCAGATTTATCTGAATTTGCTAAGAATGCCTTTGAAAAACAATGGATTGATGCGTTTCCACAAGAAGGAAAAGTTGGTGGAGCTTTTTGTGCAAACATACACCCTATCAAGGAGAGCCGAATACTTGCAAATTTCACAGGTAATTTTGAAGATGTCACAACACTTGCACATGAACTCGGTCATGCCTTTCATAATGAGTGTTTAAAAAATGACTCTCTCCTCAACTCAGATCCTCCTTTACCCCTTGCAGAAACAGCCTCTATTTTTTTTGAAACACTTATATTAAACGCAGCGATTAAAGAGGTAGATGAATCTTCAGAACTTACCCTCATTGAAAACAACTTAGCAAGTCTAACGCAAACTATAGTTGATATCTATAGTCGATTTTTATTTGAAGAATCTGTCTTTAAAGAAAGAAAAAAGGGCTCATTGTCTTCAGAAAAATTATGTATGCTTATGAAACAAGCTCAAATGACTGCTTATGGTGATGGTCTTGATCAAGAATACCTTCATCCTTATATGTGGCTATGTAAACCTCACTATTATAGTGCAAGTGCAAATTATTATAACTTCCCCTATGCATTTGGTAATTTATTTGCACTAGGCCTTTTTGAAATCTATCAGAAAGAACCTCAAAGCTTTTCATCAAAAATGGTTAAACTCTTACGATCTACAAGCAAAAATGATATTGTTGATGTTATTAAGACTATAAATATAGATATAGAAAATGAATCCTTTTGGACAAACACATTAGAACACATTGCAAGACAAGTTAATACTTTTAAGTCTTTGTGCAATTAGAATAAAAAGGGCACATCTTCCCCTTTTTATTTATACATAGAGGAAATATTTCATTTTTAGATTGAAATTTTCTAGCATTAGTGTATAATTATTCACAAGAGTTAATAGTTATAAATTATTCTGAGGAGGCTTTTATTTATGAAAGAAAAAGTAGTTTTAGCATATTCTGGTGGTTTAGATACTTCTGTTATTATCCCTTGGTTAAAGGAAAATTATGATTTTGATGTGATCGCTGTATGTATAAATGTTGGACAAGATGCAGAGCTTGTTGGTCTTGAAGAAAGAGCAAAAGCTATGGGCGTACACAAATTATATATTGAAAATGTAAAAGATGAATTCATGCGTGAATATGTATTCCCTATGATTCAGTCTGGAGCTATATATGAGTCAAAGTATTATCTTGGAACATCTATTGCTCGTGCTCTTATTGCAAAAACATTAGTAAAAATTGCACTTCAAGAAGGTGCTACTGCAATTTGTCATGGATGTACTGGAAAAGGTAATGACCAAATTCGTTTTGAGCTTGGAATTGCAGCACTTGCACCTCATCTTAAAGTAATTGCTCCATGGCGTATATGGGATATCTCTTCTCGCGAAGAAGAAATAGAATATTTAGAAAAACGTGGATTACCAGTGCCTATGAAAAAAGAAGATAGCTACAGTAGAGATCGTAATATGTGGCATATTTCTCATGAAGGCTTAGAACTTGAAGATCCTTGGAATGCTCCTAATTATGATACACTTCTTAAACTTGGTGTTTCTCCAGAAAAAGCCCCTGACGCACCAACTATTATTACACTAAGCTTTGAACAGGGTATTCCTACAAAGTTAAATGGTGAAGCTTTAGACCCTTCTACCCTACTGGAAAAGCTTAATGAATTAGGTGGACAAAATGGTATTGGTATTGAGGATATTGTTGAAAATCGTGTAGTTGGAATGAAATCACGTGGTGTATATGAAACGCCAGGTGGAACTATTTTATACAAAGCACATGAGGAACTTGAACATTTAACACTAGATAGAGAAACTTATCGCTACAAGCAAAATGTTGCCCTTGAATTTTCAGATCTTATATATAATGGTAAGTGGTTTACTCCATTACGTGAAGCACTTCAAGCTTTCGTTGAAAGTACACAAAAGGTTGTTACTGGTGATGTGAAATTAAAACTCTATAAAGGAAATGTTATTCCTCAAGGAGCAAAATCTCCACATTCTCTTTATAGTGAAGATTTAGCTAGTTTTACAACTGGTGACTTATATGACCACAAAGATGCAGGCGGTTTTATCACATTATACGGGCTTCCATTAAAAGTTCGTGCACTCAAGAATCAACAGAATAATTCTAAATAATTTTAATTATACTATTTTGCTTAGCTTATAGTTTATATTATAAAAAACAAGTATAATTACCATATAAGGAATATTATTTTCATTATCATTCTTTATATGGTATTGTATTTTTATTTAATTTACATCAAGGAGGAATAACATGAAACTTTGGGGCGGGCGTTTTGCGAAAGAAACTAATTCTTTAACCGATCATTTTAATTCTTCAATTTCCTTTGATTCAAGACTATACAAACAGGATATTTTAGGTAGTATAGCACATGTACAAATGCTATCAAAACAAAATATTATACCAAAAGATGATGCTAGGAAAATTCAAGAAGGTTTAATGGATTTACTTGATGATATTGATAATGGAACGATAGAATTTGATGTAAAAATGGAAGATATCCATATGAACATTGAAGCTCTTCTTACCTCTAGAATAGGGGCAGTTGCAAAAAAAATGCATACAGGACGTAGTAGAAATGATCAGGTTGCTCTTGATATGCGTATGTATGTTATGGATGAAATATGTGATATTAAGTCGTTACTCCATGAACTTATGAAAACTTTGGTAAACATAGCTAAGAATAATATAGACACTATTATGCCAGGCTATACCCACTTACAACGTGCACAGCCTATAACCTTTGCACATCATTTAATGGCATATTTTGAAATGTTTAAGAGAGATTTTGATCGATTTGCGTATACTTATACAAATGCGAATTCCCTTCCACTTGGAAGTGGTGCATTAGCAACTACAACTTATCCTTTAGATAGAGATTTTGTAGCAAAGACACTAGATTTTGATCAAGTATGTCAAAATAGTTTGGATGCTGTATCTGATAGGGATTTTTGCTTAGATCTTCTTTATACTATTAGCATGCTCATGATGCATTTAAGTCGATTTAGTGAAGAAATTATCCTTTGGAGTTCTCATGAATTTAAGTTTATAGAATTAGATGATGCCTATAGTACAGGAAGCTCCATTATGCCACAGAAGAAAAATCCAGATATTGCTGAACTTGTTAGAGGTAAAACTGGCCGAGCTTATGGTAATCTTATTAGTTTACTTACAACAATGAAAGCTCTACCTCTTGCCTACAATAAAGACATGCAAGAAGATAAAGAACGTGTATTTGACAGTATTGATACAATAAAAATGTGTCTTCCTATTTTCACACAAATGCTTCAGACTATGAAGATCAATATACATAACATGTATCAAGCTGCTGCAGGAGGTTTTACTAACGCTACTGATGCTGCTGACTATTTGGTGAAAAAGGGGCTTGCTTTTAGGGATGCCCATGAAGTAATAGGAAAATTAGTGCTCTACTGTGTGCAACATAATACTTCTCTAGAAAAATTGCCACTTAATGCCTATCAAGCCATTCATCCAATATTTGATACTGACATCTATGAAACTATTTCTCTTGCTACATGTGTCAATGAAAGGTCTGTAAAAGGGGGGCCAAGCCGTACTGCTGTTTTAGATCATATTGATAGTGCTGAACTTTTCCTAGAAGATACAAAAACCTTATAATGAAAATGATATATTAAGCAAAACAACCCACATGTGATAAATAGTTTTATTTATCACATGTGGGTTGTTTTCTCTTAAAAAGATTTTATAGCTTATTTAATAATGTTTTTGTACTCGAAGTAGTTAAAGATCTCCTTATAAAAACCTTCTATTGTTCTAAGTATTTTATATATTTTCTTATCATTAAGTGGTATATTTAGTTGCCACTCTTCATAAAGTTTATTTGCTTGAATCTTATTCTCTTGCTCATAAAAACAATAGATAAAGAATTCTATATTACTGTTTTTATCTAACTGATCTTCTTTTATCGTAGGTAAAGATGTAATTGCAGCTTCCTCATATGCTTTTCTTTGGATGCCTAAAATATTTTCATAAAAATATATTATTTCTTGTTTATTGATAATAACTTTGGCATATGGATAAAGTGAATAAATCATACTTCTATAGAGATAGTGTAAGCCAATAACAATATAATCAACATTTTTAATATGGGTAATAAAATAGTGGTATATCTTACTATGGGTACTGTCCTTTATTTCATGTAATAATAGCCACTTGTGGTTTGATAGTAAGTAAATGTAAGTCGATTTTTTTTTACTAACGTATTTATCTTCCATCTTTAATATTCTCATAGTGCTACACTTCCTTTACTAAAGTATAGCCACAATGGTTATATAAAAAACAAATGATAGGAAAAAGTAAATTATTAAAATTGCTTCCTATATTCTGTTACATAATTCCTCCACTCTGATAAGTTATCCTGCAAAGGACAAGACCATCATACACACCAACATCTCTAATGCCTTTTTTCTTTAAATTGGTTTCCATTCTAACATGCTATATTGCTATCCAAAATGCCCAGAGCTTTGGTAAAATTAATCTAATCGCCTATAAATACTTATTGCTAGTGGTGGTACCGTAATCTCAATACTGTATGGTTTATTGTTCCATGACATATTTCTTGCTTGTACCTTCTGATTGACTACACCACTACCTCCATATTGTACTGAGTCACTATTAAAGATCTCCTCATAAATCCCTTCATCTTCTACACCTATAATATAGTTATTCCTTACTTCTGGCGTAAAATTAACAACTACAACTAATTTTTCATCCCAATCCTTTGATTTTCTTATAAAAGAAATAATGCTCTGCTCACTATTATCACAATCAATCCACTCAAATCCTCCATATTGATGATCAACTTCCCAAAGTGATTTATACTCCCTATAAAGAGCATTTAAATCTTTTACATAAGACTGCATACCTTGATGTGGCTCATATTGAAGCAAATTCCAGTCCAGTTCTATTTTCTCGTTCCACTCACTTGTCTGAGCAAACTCATTACCCATAAAAAGCATTTTCTTGCCAGGATGGGTAAACATATAACCATATAATGTTCTTAAGTTAGCAAATTTTCTCCATTCGTCTCCTGGCATTTTATAGAGCATACAACTTTTTCCATGGACAACTTCATCATGAGAAAATGGCAAAATAAAGTTTTCGCTAAACGCATACATGATACTAAAGGTAAGTTTGTTATGACTATACTTTCTAAAAAAGGGATCTATTTTCATATAATCTATAAAATCATGCATCCATCCCATATTCCATTTAAATCCAAATCCAAGCCCTCCAAATGAGACTGGACGTGTTACACCTTCCCAAGTTGTTGATTCTTCGGCAATCATCATAATCCCTGGATATTTACTATATGTAGCTGAATTCAATGTCTTAATAAACTCGACTGCTTCTAAATTGACATTTCCTCCATAATTATTTGGAATAAATTCACCATTTGTTCTACCATAGTCAAGATATAACATTGATGCAACTGCATCAACCCTTAGCCCATCTATATGATAATAGTCCAGCCAAAAAAGTGCACTAGCAATTAGGAACACTTTTACCTCGTTTCTTTCATAATTAAATATGAGTGTCCCCCACTGCGGATGGCTTGCTTGAATACTATTATGATGTTCATAAAGAGCTGTCCCATCAAATTTTTCTAATGCAAAACTATCTCTTGGAAAATGTGCCGGTACCCAGTCAAGTAAAACACCTATATTATTTTTATGCATTGTATCCACAAAGTATCTAAAATCATCAGGTGTGCCATATCTACTTGTTGGAGCAAAATAGCCTGTCACTTGATAGCCCCATGAATCATCTAAAGGATATTCCATAATTCCCATTAACTCTACATGTGTAAAATTCATTAACTTAACATATTTTACTAGTTCATCAGCAGCTTCTTTATAGTTATAGTAACTACCATCAGGATGCTTTTTCCATGAGCCAATATGTACCTCATAAATGGATACTGCTTCTTTAGAATGCTCCTTTTTATCTCTTTGTTTCATCCATTTTGCATCTTTCCATTTATATTTATTTAAGTCATAGACTATAGATGCATTATTCGGTCTTAATTCACTATATGCTGCAAATGGATCTGCCTTATAAAGGATTTCATTCTCCTGAGTTTTTATCTCAAATTTATATTTATCTCCCTCAAGAATACCTGGTACAAACAATTCCCAAACACCACAATGATCAATAAATCTCATGTAGTGTCTTCTCCCATCCCAATTATTGAAATCTCCAATAACACTCACTCTTTTTGCATGTGGTGCCCAAACTGCAAAATAAATACCTTTAATACCCTCTACTTCTTTTATTTTTGCTCCTAATTTATTATATATATCATAGTCTATACCTTCTTGGAGCAACCTAAAGTCACTAGACAAAGAATCATACTGATAGGGATCTATATACGTCCATTTATTACCGTCCTTATCTTCACATTGAATCCTATAACGAAAATGTTTTTTTCTCCTTACCATTACACCTTCATATAGACCATCTTCTCCAACGGGATGCAGTGAAAACATTTTCTCGCTATCTTCTATAGAAATCACTGTAGCTTTAACTGCATTTGGGCACATGGCACGTACAACTAACTTAGTTTTTCCATCTTCTACAATGTCATGCATACCTAATAGATCATGAGGTGCTTTACAGTTACCTAATTGTATGTCGTCTATTTCTATGGTGCTTAGTGTTGTTTCAAATTTCATAACTCATTCCCCCTTTAGCTTATAATAATATATAGTATTCTCAGTTTCAACTATATTTAGAATTTATTAGTATTGTCTTATAATAATTATGCTGATTTATCTTATAATTTTTGACTTGTAATCTTCGTCTAAATTGTATATGCTAAATTATAAATGAAAGTTCAAAAAGTGAATTCTATATCTGACTTAAAAGGAGAATCTTATGAAAAACAATCACTATATTAATACATCTCTCTCATATTCTTTTATTGTTTTATTAGATGAGTATCTAGAAGTATTAAATAACACCTTGTATAATTCTATCAAGTATTTTGATAACGATATAGAACATATATTAAATGAAAGTTCTTCTTTATTTTTAGCTCTTTCAGATATCCTTAAAAATGAGCTCTGGTCAAAAGAAGATTGTGTGCATAAAATATTGTCCTTTAAATCTACCTTGGAAAATAAATACCGCATATTAATTGCATATAATAGAGAACTTGAGCACTTATATATGCGTTGGTTTTTTTCTGAGAATAAATCTGATCTAAATGCTGAGGCAAGTACCCCTATAAGTACTGACAATATTGATTTTAACCAACTTATTTCTGACTGCACTACATTTGTCTATTCAAGTACGAGCTTATCAGAACGTCACCAAAAGGCTGCTCTTTTACTTCCCTACATCCCAGCTAAAATGACATTAAAAAGTTTTATGAAATATGTAAAACAAAGTATTCAGTATATTTATATCAACAATCATTTTGAGGATGAAAAACTAATCCTATCCATTTTAAAACAATTATTTAGAGGATCATTATATGAAGACTATGGAAATCATTTTAATGATATTTGTATTTCTATAGAAGAACTAAAAATAGAACAAGATAAAGAGGTGTTTGATGAAAATTCCCAACTTTTATCAGAAACAATTGAGACACTTTTATCACTAATTATTCATTTGTATAAAGTGTTGTGTAGCTTTTGTAATCTCCTTATTTTAGATAATATTAGCTTCGATGATATACACAAGTCTCATATCAGTTATTTTGATCTATACTGTAGTGTGAAATCTATTTTGACTGATCAAGAAAACAAACAGCTATTTTTAGCTTCACTACCTGATCGTACAGAAGACATTCGTAGCCAAATAGTTGCCACTTATGAAAAATCATGTAAGGAGATTAAACAAGATAACGTATATTCTTTATTTTTACTTATGCAAACGTATCTTAAAATGGATGTATCTCAGCTATTTATGTTTGATATCCGAAGGCCAAAAGAATCCACTGATGAAAAACCAGAACCTTTTGAAGCTTTTTTAGAAGAACTAAAACAAGAACTCCTTTCATTAAATCCTAGTGAAAAGCAACTACGTATTCAGTATTTTGTTTCTGTCATTCCATGTATTATGTCAAAAAATACTTTTACTGCGTACTTAACGAATGCTATCCATAAAATTTCTGCTACGCAAAAGCTTAGTATTGGTTCATATTTTGAGTCTATACTCGAAGAATCTGGCTATTTTAGCTCACATTCAGAACATTAAATAATAATGGAGCCTTTAAAATCTAGTTTAAACTATATTTTAAAGGCTCCATTATTATTTAATTCGTATTATTTTTTTAAGAAAGCAATACGCTCTATCACTTCAATAAGCATAATTTGATATTTTTCCCTTTTTGATTTCTCTTCTTCTATTAGCTTGCTTGGGGCTTTTGCTATAAATCCTTCATTAGATAACTTGTTATCTACACGACTTACTTCACTTTCCAGTTTTAACTTTTCTTTTTCTAATCTTTCTAATTCCTTTTCCATATCCACTAATTCTTCAAATGGAATATATAAAGTAGCTTTTGGAATAACAACAGATACTGCATCACTTGAAATATGCTTTGTATCCTTCTGAATATAAACTTCACTAGCATAACCTAAAACACTGAAAAATACTTTACTTTTTTCAAAAATATCTATTATCTTTTGATCTTGGGAAACAACAAATACTTTGGCTTTTTTTGCAGGAGGTACATTCATTTCACTTCTTAAATTACGAATTGCACGTACTGCTCCTTTTATTAACTCTATTTCATCTTCTTCTATGCTAAAATCCCATGAATCATTAAAAGTCGGCCAGCTTGATATCATAATGCTTTCTTCATTTTCCTCAAGACTCATAAAAATTTCTTCAGTAATAAATGGGATATAAGGATGAAGCATCTTTAAAATTTGAATCATTACTGTCTTTAAAGTCCACAAGGCTGCTTTTCTAGAAATGTCCTCTTTATTGTATAAGCGTGGTTTTACCATTTCAATATACCAGTCACAAAATTCTTCCCAAGCAAAGTCATAAAGTTTTTGTACTGCAATTCCTAGCTCATACTTGTCCATGTTATCTGTAACATCTTTTGCTAAACGATTAACCTTTGATAAAATCCATTTATCTGCAGGTGTTAGATCTTTTAAGTCTATGCTGAGCTGAGTATCCTCGTTTTCAAAATTCATAAGAATAAATCGTGCTGCATTCCATAGCTTGTTTCCAAAATTACGGTTAACTTCTACTCTTTCAAAATAAAACCTCATATCATTGCCAGGTGCATTGCCTGTCACAAGAGTCAATCTTAGTGCATCTGCACCATATTGCTCAATAATCTCTAAAGGATCTATTCCATTTCCCAATGACTTACTCATCTTTCTTCCCTGTGAATCACGCACTAAGCCATGAATGAGTACATCTTTAAAAGGCACTTCTTCCATTTGCTCTAGGCCAGAAAATACCATACGTACAACCCAGAAAAAGATAATATCATATCCTGTAACAAGGACATTTGTAGGGTAGAAATATTTGAGTTCTTCAGTATCATCAGGCCATCCAAGAGTTGAAAACGGCCATAAAGCTGAACTAAACCAAGTATCTAAAGTATCCTCATCTTGAACTAAATGCTCCTTGCCACATTTAGGACATTTTTTCGGCATTTCTCTAGCTATAATGACTTCTGTACAGTCCTGACAATAATATGCAGGAATTCTATGTCCCCACCAAAGCTGACGAGAAATGCACCAGTCTCTAATATTTTCAAGCCAATGCAAGTATGTCTTCCCAAACCTGCTAGGAACAAAACGAAGATCCCCTTTATGAAGAGCTTCTATAGCAGGTTTCGCTAACTCTTCCATTTTTACAAACCACTGTGCTTTAATCATAGGTTCCACAACTGTTTTACATCTGTCATGAGTTCCTACATTATGATTATGTGGTTCAACCTTAATGAGAAGTCCCTGTTTTTCTAAGTCGCTAACAATTAATTTTCTTGCCTCATAGCGATCCATTCCTTTATATTTACCTGCTAATTCATTCATGGTTCCATCATCATTTAAGACACATATTTGCTCTAGATTATGTCTTAGTCCAACTTCAAAGTCATTAGGGTCATGTGCTGGTGTTATCTTTACAACCCCTGTGCCAAACTCTTGATCAACATAATCATCTGCTATAATCGGTATTTGTCTATCTGTAAGTGGTAATAAAACCATTTTCCCAATTAAGTCTTGATATCTTTCATCTTTTGGATTTACTGCTACTGCTGTATCCCCTAACATTGTTTCAGGCCTTGTTGTAGCAAGTTCAATAAACTTACCTGTGCCAACTATCGGATATCTTAAGTGCCAAAAACTTCCTTCTTTTTCTGCATGTTCTACTTCTGCATCAGATATTGATGTGCCACAAACAGGGCACCAATTAATAATTCTAGCTCCCCTATAGATATATCCTTTTTCATAAAGTTTTATGAATACTTCTTGTACTGCCTTAGAAAGCCCCTCATCCATTGTAAAGCGTTCTCTTTCCCAATCGCAAGATGAACCTAATTTTTTGAGCTGTTCAATAATACGTCCACCATATTGCTCTTTCCACGCCCATGCTCTCTCCAAAAAGCCATCTCTTCCTAAATCCTCTTTTGATAGTCCTTCTTTTGCCATTTGCTCTACAATTTTAACTTCTGTTGCAATACTTGCATGATCTGTTCCAGGCATCCAAAGTGTATTATACCCTTGCATGCGTTTCCATCTAATGAGTATGTCTTGAAGTGTATTATCTAGTGCATGACCCATATGAAGTTGCCCTGTAATATTTGGAGGGGGAATCACTATTGTAAAGGGTTTTTTATTTTTATCTACTTCTGCATGAAAATATCCCTTGTCCATCCATCTTTGATAGAGCTTTTGCTCAACATCCTTTGGACTGTAAGTTTTCTCTAGGTTTCTCAAAAAGCACGCCTCCTTATGTTTATTTAATTCCAAATAAAAATGGCGCTCAATCCTTATTCTTAAGGACGAGCGGCCCGCGGTACCACCTTAATTTTTTGCTCATAAGCAAAACACTCTTAGTGCTTTAACGGACACTAGTCGCTATTTTATACTTAATTTCTAAAATAGTGCTCCAAAGCTACCTTCTAATACCCTTTTGTAAAAGACCTCTCAGCTAATGGTCCTTTTCTCTTGTAACAAGTAGTACTATACTCCTCTTCTTCATCGCATATAACCATAAATTCACATAGTAAAATAAAGATTTAATGTAAATTCTATAACTATCTTACATTTTATTTATCTTTGTTTTGTTTGTCAAGATATGCTTTTGTTACATCTGTATAATGATTTATTTTTTCACTTACCAATACTGAAAGGCTTTTATCTTCTTTCATTGTATAAACCTGTTTCCATAACTCTTGCTCATATTCTGATAAGGCTTCTAACTGCTGCTTTGTTTTATCCATTTCAATGGTAACAGCATCAATATCACTTGCCTTTTTCCCAGCCATAATCCAGTCTGTAAGGTTCTCTACATGATTCATATGTATACCCCTATTTTCAAATAATGCCATTATACTATCTTCAATGTCCATCAGCTTACGATTAAACTGTGCATATTTTATTTCATTATCCTTGTTTTTTAAATATCTATTAAAATACATTTCTAGCTTTGCTGAGCTATCAACACCTAGCTTATCATATTGAAAATTCAAATATCTCACTTGATTAAAGAGTTTTACTTTAATTTTATTAAGGTATTTAACTGCTTTTTGCTGTAAAATTTCATTATCCTTTAGTCTTTTTTCTAATTTCTCTTTTGTAATGAGAATGCCAAGTAATAATACGACTAAAACAATCCCAAATATACTTAAAAAAACCCATATTCCTTCTCTAAGTACTTGCATTAAAGTAAAAGCCACAAGAAGGGCAAGGGCAAGAACCCCTGTTATAGTAAAGCTAAACCATTTCAAAAAGCTATAGCCTTTAAGTAATAGTTCTCGCTCCTCGATCAACTGCTCTTTTTCTTCTTGTAAATAAAATAGATCTGTCTTCGTATCTTTTACCTTAGCTTCTTCAACAATCATTTCTTCTATTAATTGTGGTATTTCTTCCTCATACTTTGCAATCACAATAAGAGCTTTATTATTTTTTATAAGTCTTCCTCTTAAACTTAATTTTTTCTCTTCGATATCTTTATAGCTACCAACTAACTTATCTAACTTTTCAATGTCTTCATTTGTTAGGGAACTATATCTTTTGAGCTCATCATGTTTATTGACAAGCTCTAAATAATACTTATTTGTTTTTTCCTTTTTAATGAATAAGTCTTCTAACTCATCAAACAAACCATCTAGTGTATTGACACTTAGTTTATTTACAATTCGATTTCTTATTGGATTTTTAAAAAAGTTCCACAAACGCCCCATAATTTTATCTATTCCTTTACTATTTGTGTTTTTTAAAGAAATAACTCATCCCCTATCATAGAGACAGGGGATTTTTTTATGAAATTAAAATAAATTACCTAGAACATCTCCGAGTGTAGTTGTTTCTTGACTACTAGAGATATATTTTTCAACATCTTCTTTATTTAAATCTTCTTCCACAGCTTTTATACTAAGAGATACTTTTTTATTTTGTTTATCAATATCTAAAATCTTAACCTTTACTTCTTGTCCTAGTTCTAAGACTTCGTTTGGCTTACTAATTCTCTTATCAGATATTTGAGAAATATGCACAAGTCCCTCAACATTATCTGACAAACTAATAAATGCTCCAAAATCAACTAGTCTGGTTACTTTTCCATTGATGACCTGCCCCACCTCAAACTGGGTTATATCTAAAAGCCATGGATCTAAAGCAATATCCTTTAACCTAAGTGCAACTTTGCCTTTTTCCTTATCTATATCCATAACTGTAACTTCAATCTCTTGACCTTCTTCAACAACATCTTTTGGATGCTTAATTTTTACCCAAGATAAATCTATATTGTGTATCAGACCTTCAATACCTCCAATATTCACAAAAGCACCATATGGCATAAGTTTGGTTACAATCCCTTTATATTTATTTCCTTCAACCAGCTCCTCTAATCTTGAAGCCTTAAGTGCTTGCTGTTTCTCATAATTTTCTTTTCTTTCTTTTTCAAACTTTTCTTTTGCAAGCCTTTTTGCAGATAGAACTATTTTTTTAGTCTTTGGATCAAATTCTATTATCTCTACTTCAATTTCTTTTCCTACATAAGCCTTAATATCCTCAACATATGTATGAGAAATATGTGATGCAGGAATAAATGCTCTAAGCCCCTTAAGGATAGCAATTGCTCCGCCTTTAACATCTTCTTTAATTTTAACCCCTATAATTTGTTTCTTTTCATATATTTCTTTAACATCTTCTAAAGCAGTTTCTGCTTCAGCTCTTCTTTTAGAGACTAATACATTTCCTTCTCCATCATCAACCTTAAGTATTTTTACTTCAAACTCTGAACCTATAATAACATCATCCTTTAAGCATTCATCATATGAATATTCATTCCATGGAAGTAATGCATCGGTGTGATAACCAATATTTAATACTATTCCCTCATCCTGTACAAGCACGACCTTGGCATTTACTATATCCCCTCTATATATACGAGACATTGATTTATCAATCTCTTCCATTAAATCAGCCATAGTAAGATTACTTTCTTCCATTTTCCAAACTCCTCCTCTTTCGGTCTTAGCGATACCTTTATTATTATACACATTTTCTGTATAAAAATATAGTTAATTTAAAAGTTTTATTGTTATATTTTTGCTGCTTTCTCACTTAAATATTCCCATCTATCCATTTTATGACTAAGCATATCTTCCATCTCACTCTTTTCTTTCTCAAGTTCACTCAGCCTAACATAACTTGATGCATGTAAATGCATTTCTTGTTGTATCTTCTCAAGCTTATCTTCTAATAATTGTATTTCATCTTCTATTGTTTCATATTCAAATTTTTCATTATACGTAAACTTAGTTTTCTCTATATCCTTAGCTGTTTTTTGCTTTCTAATCGTTTCTTTTTCCTTTTTTTCATGATTCTTTATTGTATCAGAAGTGTCTTCCCTTTTTTTCATAATATAATCTGAATAGTTTCCAGGATAATTCGTAATATACCCATTGTCTTCAAGTTCAAATATTTTCTCAGATATCTTATCTAAAAAGTACCTATCATGGGAAACTACAACAACCGGCCCATCAAAATTGTCAATATACTCTTCTAATACCTGAAGGGTTTGAATATCAATATCATTGGTTGGCTCATCTAATAGTAGCATATTAATATCCTCTATAAGAACCCCAAGTAGATAAAGTCTTCTTTTTTCTCCTCCTGATAATCTAGAAATAGGCGTATAGTGCATGCGTGGCTCAAATAAAAATTGTTCAAGTAGTTTTGATGCTGAAACCATTGTTCCATCTTGCATCTTTATATATTCCTTTTTTTCTTTGATATAGTCAATGACTCTTAAATTTTCATTCAGCTCTTCATTTTGCTGAGAATAATAACCTATTTTAACTGTTTCTCCCATTTCTATATTTCCACTATCTATAGTTACCTTTGATGCCATAATATTTAATAAAGTTGATTTACCTGCACCATTTTTCCCAATAATACCAATCCGGTCTTCTTTAACAATGACATAACTAAAGTTTTCAATAATAGTCTTCGCTCCATATTTCTTAGTTACTTGATCTAATGCCATTATTTTTTTCCCAAGTCTTGATGTGCTTAAGTTGATCTCTAATTTTTCTTCCTTGTCATAATTTATATTTTGCTTCAATTCAAAAAATCTCTGTTTTCTTGCTTTTTGCTTTGTGCGTCTAGCTTCTACACCTTTTTGCATCCATTTCAGTTCATTTTTATAAAGCATATACTCTTTTTCTTTTTCTTTTTGTTTGATGCTTTCTCGTAATAATTTTTGTTCTAAAAAAGTAGTATAGTTCCCCTCATAGCTATATAAATGACTATTATCTAATTCTGTTATTTTATTGGTTACTCTATCTAAAAAATACCGATCATGTGTAACCATTATTAAGCCGCATTTTTTGTTTTTTAAGATTTCTTCCAAATAACCGATCGTATCGTTGTCTAGGTGATTTGTTGGTTCATCAAGGATTAGTAAATTGCATGGCCGGATTAAAACACCTGCTAAAGCAATTCTCTTTTTCTGTCCCCCGGATAAGGTGCCTACTTTCTGAGTAAAATTGGAAATACCAAGCTGCGTAAGGATAGCTTTTGCTTCGCTTTCTACCTGCCACATATCTAATGCATCCATACGCCCACTTAATTCTAAAAACTTTTTTTGAGTGGTTTCATTTGGAACCTCCTCCTCCATTTTCATAAGTAAATGTTCATATTCTCTAATTGTCTTCATATATTCTGATTCACCCTGAAAGATTTGCTCTAAAATCGTTAACCCATCATCAAAATGCGGGTTTTGTGGAAGATATTCTAACACTAATTCATTAGATCTTATCACTTCTCCTTTGTCAGGCGTTTCTTTACCAGCTAATATTTTAAGAAGACTTGATTTTCCTGTGCCATTAATACCAATCAGTCCAATTTTCTCATCACTATCTATACTAATAGATAGGTCATTAAATACTATTTTATCTCCATATGTCTTTGAAATATTTGTGGCAGATAACAAAATCATACTATTGCTCCTTACTTGTAATTTTCCATTGTAGTCATTTTATCTTTTTGTTTCACTCTATTATATACCAAGTCAACAAATAACTCCAAATAATAATAAAAAACAGTAGAATCATCTATTTAGATTTCCTACCGTTCTTTATTATTATTTATTTATTATTAGGCATTTACAATCTCTCCACCATTTATATGGATGGTCTGTCCTGTTATATACGAAGCAGCTTCAGATGCCAGAAAAACATATGCTGCTGCACATTCTATCGGTTGCCCTGCTCTGCCAAGTGGCGTATCACTCCCAAAATTTTGCACTTCATTTTCATTCATGCATGATGGGATAAAAGGTGACCAAATTGGTCCTGGTGCTACTGCATTAACTCTGATACCTGTTTTTTGCTTAGCTAAAGACATTGAAAGTGACCTTACAAATGCCGTAAGAGCTCCTTTTGTCATAGAATAATCAATAAGCGTTTCGTTTCCTTTAAATGCAACCACCGATGTTGTAATAATAATACTAGAGCCTTGCTTAAGATGTGGCAGTGCTGCTTTTGTCAGATAATATGTTCCATATACATTTACTTTAAAGGTTTTATCAAAATGCTCATTTGTGATTTGACTTAAGGTTTGTGCTTCATACTGAACAGCCGCATTATTAACCAAGATATCTAGCGATCCATACTCATTAACTACCTTGTTTACTGAATCTTTGCAAAAGCTTTCATCACTAATATCACCTGCTAATAAGACACATTTTCTCCCCTCTTGCTCGATTATTTTTTTGGTATCTTCTGCGTCTTTATGTTCATTATAATAGATAATAGCAATATCTGCACCTTGTTTGGCATAGGCTATAGCAACCGCTCTGCCAATACCACTATCACCTCCAGTTATCAGTGCGACTTTATGATTTAGTAGCGTTGAACGTGGAATATAATGATCATCATTATATATAGGCATAGGGTTCATTTGATACTCAAGCCCTGGGTGCTGATTTTGATGCTGTTTAGGAAAAGATGTAGGAAAGTTCATATATACCTCCATGTCGTTCATTTTCCCATTTAGTATGCATCATTTTATCTTCTATCATATCTAACAAAAGTTACCACTTAGTTTTTCTCCTCAGATGAATCTTTTTTTGCACTTTTTTGCTTTTTATCTGATTTTCTAAATAATATCTTGCATATTATAATAACTACTAAAACCATACATGCAATAAAAATAATGTATGGAACAAGAGCTGCAAGTACAATAACTAATGCTTTAAACAATGTAACTAAACTCTCTACTGATTGAATAAAGCTATTTTTAACTTTATCTACAAAGGAGTCGTCTGATACGATCTCTTTAAACTCTTCAACTTCCCTAACTGAAATAGAAATGGTACTATAATCAACAAGATTATCATATTTTTTTAATGAACCTGTAAGCATTTCTATTTCATAACCTACATTTGCTAATTCTTTCTCTACTTCAAATAAATACTCAAGAGAACTTGATTGTTTCATAAGATCCATGAGACGTTCTTGCCTAATTTTAAGTACTTTGACTCTAGCTTCTATATCAGCATATTGATCAGATATATTTTCTCCTGTTACACTTTCAGATATAACATTGCCAAACTTATCAGTTTTTTCAATAAACGTTTCAAAAAAATTACTTGGAATTCTTACTACTAACTCAGCACTTCTATTGCTTGAGTCAGAATAAAGTCTCCTTCCCTCTTTATTAATATTTTCTGCATAACCACCATAATTTTTCACATCACGAAGAATATCGTGTATACACTGATCATAAGTCTTTGTCTCTATTGTAATATTGGCAGTAAATATAATTTTTGCATTTCTTTTATTAGTATTTGAATTGAAACTACTTTCTGGTGCTCCCCCTTCATTACTTCCAGAAGAACTATCAAAGCTCTGCTCTGCAGCCACTTCGTTAGAAAATATTTGTGGTTCTTGCATAGCAGCATTTGATGCATCCTCCTTAGCAATCTTTTGAGACTCTCGCAAGCTAGTGTTTGATGGTTTCTCCGAATTTTTACTAGCACATCCAAAAGAACTTAAAGCTATAATAATAGAAAAACATATTAGTAATAAACGTTTTAATTTGATACTCATAGCATTCCCTCCCTTTTTCTTATTTTGACGTGAATATTATAAAAATGTTCCCATTTTTATTTCTTTTCTAATCTAATAGTTAATTCATTAGCAATGCTATCTACTACAAATGTTGAAAATGGTAGGATATCATGCTCAATAATCATTCTTGCTATGAGTGTTTCTACTTTTCTTTGCAAGAAACGTTTGAGTGGTCTGGCCCCAAATACAGGATCATAGCCCACGGTTACAATATGTTCTTTAGCCTCTGGTGTTAACCTTACATATATTTCCTTACTTTTTAGTCTTTTATTTAACTCTCGTTCTAAAAGCTCTACTATAGCTATAACTTCTTTATTTGTTAATGCTTTAAAAATAACAATTTCATCTAAACGATTTAAAAACTCAGGTCTAAAGTGGCTTTTTAATAAATCGTTAACTCTGTCATGGGTCTCTTTATCTATATCTCCTTCATCCTCTATTGATTCTAATATGAGGTTTGAACCAATATTCGATGTTAAAATAATGATCGTATTTTTAAAGTCAACTGTGCGTCCTTTTGAATCTGTTATTCGACCATCATCTAATACTTGAAGTAAAATGTTAAAGACATCTGGGTGTGCCTTTTCAACTTCATCAAACAAAATAACGCTATAAGGACTTCTCCTAACTGCCTCTGTTAATTGTCCCCCTTCTTCATAGCCCACATATCCTGGAGGTGCTCCTATCAATCTTGATACAGAGTATTTCTCCATATATTCACTCATATCGATGCGAATCATGTTGTGTTCATCATCAAAGAGTGCCTCTGCTAAACTTTTTGCAAGCTCTGTTTTTCCAACACCTGTAGGTCCTAGAAATAAAAATGATCCAATTGGCTTTTTAGGATCCTGAATACCTGCCCTTGATCGTATAATAGCCTCTGTAACCTTTAATACTGCCTCATCCTGTGCAATTACTCTTTGATGAAGAACTTTATCTAAATTTAGTATTTTATGCCGTTCACTTTCAACAAGCTTAGTAACAGGGATATTCGTCCACTTGGCTACTATTTTAGCTACCTCTTCTTCATTCACTTTATCTCTTAGTAGCGTTGAATCTCCTAGCTCTGCTATTTTAAGTTCAGCTTCTATTAACTTCTTTTGTAGTTCTGGAATTATGCCATATTTAAGTTCTGCAGCTTTATTGTAATCATATATTCTTTCTGCCTGTTGCATCTTTAAATGAGCATTTTCTATTTCTTCTTTAATCTGGCGCATAGACATTATGGATTGTTTTTCATTTTCCCACTGCACTTTCATAGTGTTAAATTGATCTCTAATATTGGCTAAATCGTTTTGCGTATCTCTTAATCTTTCCTTTGATCGTTGATCTTCTTCTCTCTTAAGAGCAGCTTCTGCAATTTCTAGTTGCATAATCTTTCTCGCTATCTCATCTAGCTCTACTGGCATTGAGTCAATTTCTGTACGTAAGTGTGCACAAGCTTCATCAATAAGATCAATTGCCTTATCTGGCAGAAATCTATCTGATATATATCTATTGGATAATGTGGCTGCAGCAATGAGGGCATTATCTTGTATTTGGACTCCATGAAAAATTTCATATCTCTCTTTTAGTCCTCTTAATATCGCTATAGTATCTTCTACAGTAGGTTCAAATACCATAACTGGCTGAAACCTTCTTTCTAGTGCTGCATCTTTTTCAATATACTGTCTATATTCATTTAAAGTAGTTGCCCCAATACAATGAAGTTCACCTCTTGCAAGCATGGGCTTTAATAGATTTCCTGCGTCCATAGCCCCTTGTGTTTTTCCCGCTCCAACAATAGTGTGTAGTTCATCAATAAATAAGATTATTTTACCTTCGCTTTTCTTAATTTCTGTTAATACTGCTTTTAGTCGTTCTTCAAATTCTCCCATATATTTTGCTCCAGCTATTAAAGCTCCCATATCTAAGGAAAATACCTGTTTATCTTTTAAAGACTCTGGTACATCTCCGTGGACAATACGTTGTGCGAGTCCTTCTGCAATAGCTGTTTTACCTACTCCTGGTTCTCCAATTAACACTGGATTATTCTTTGTTTTTCTTGATAAAATACGTATGACATTACGTATTTCTGTATCTCTTCCAATGACTGGATCCATTTTGCCTTCTGTAGCTCTTTGTACAAGATCATATCCATATTTTGATAAAACATCATAAGTTGCTTCAGGTGAATCACTTGTAACATGAGTATTTCCTCTTACCTTTTTTACCATATCTTCAAAGTTCTTTTTTGTAATTGAATGTGCCTTTAAGATATTGTCTAGCTCATCGCTCGCAAACTGAATGAGTGATAACATCATATGTTCTACTGAAATATATTCATCTTTCATCTTTTCAGCAATTGTCTCACTTTCAGTAAGTACTTTGCCAAGATCAGATGAAACATATATATCCGTAGCTTGTCTGCCTGGCCCACTTACTTTTGGCATTTTCCCTATAATGTTACTAATTATTTGAATAAGGGCACGGGTATCCACATTCATTTTTTCAAAAATCTGTGGAATTAGCCCATCTTGTTGCGTTAATAGGGCATAGAATAAGTGTTCTTGACCTACCTGAACATTTTGATTTTCAATTGTTTTATTTTCTGCTTCTTTAAGAGCTTCCATTGATTTTATAGTAAATTTCTGCATGTTCATCTTCTTACCTCCCGTACTAAATAATTATTGTAACTTCATGAATGTATCTATAAAATAGAGTATCTAATTTTTCTATCATAATATCTCTGTCGTGATTTATATGACTAAAATATATGGCTAGTGCATGATCCACACACTCAATATATTCTGTAATTGCTTGTGCGAGTTCACTACTTGAACATTTTTGATTATTACTATAGATTAGATCTCTTTTCCACTTAATCCCTTCATCCATAATAAACCCTTGAAGTTTATGCTGATTTTCTATAGTGTTCCATATACTAAAAAAATGTTGTAGATAGTTTTGAAGCACTTCACTTTGGGTTCTTGAAGCAATTTTTAGTTCTCCAAATCGCTCTCCCTCTAATTGAAATAATGTAATAGAATATTTTATTGTTGGATTATATTTATAATGTAATATGCTCCGTATGCTTAGAAGTGAGTCTGAGCCTTGCTGCAATATCTTAAAACTTTGGTTTTTACTCAGAAGCGTTTCTATTTCTTCAAAAATACTACGCATATACATTTGTGGGGTCATAAGCTGTACTTTTTCAGCCAATATTTGATTAATAAGATTAGACCTACTTGTACTCATTGAATAGGCTAATTTATCAATTTCAGCAATCAGGCTCTCCATTAAAACGAGACTATATACATTCTTCTTCATTCAATGACCTCCTTTACTATAAAATGTACATCAATATATATTTCTTGTCAATTGTATTATATAATTTATTTTACAACTTTATTTAAATATAGGCCATAATAAATAAGTGCTACAAACGGTTATTAACTCGTCTTGTAGCACTTATTTATCTTGACTATCCTTTTTGAATTCTATAAAGTAAATATCTTGGGATTCCTATTTGTGTTTTTAAATGATCAAGAAGCTCTTTTCTAAAACTAAGCACCTTTTCTCTTTGCTCTTCATCTATATCTAGTTGACTATATCGTGCAACTAAAAATATCTCTGTCAACTCACTAAATGTGCCTTTTTCAAATTGAAACTGCTGATCTATTCTTCTTGCAAAAACACGTGGTGTCTCATTTTCATTCATAGGTATCTTTTGATACGCAAAAATATTTAAATACTGTTTGTAACAGTGTAATATGGTATCACGTGCATTAATTTTAGTAAGTCTCCATCTCTTCCACAATCTTATGCCTACTACTAGTAATAATAGGAGAATGACTGCCACTATTGGGAATACATTTATAATTGTATCCATAAAGTTATTGTTTTGTCTACCAATATTAGTTATTAGCTCTTCATCATTCATTGAATAACTACCAGTAAAGTTTGGCATCCCTGTATTTACTGGAGATGGACCATAATCTTCTCTAAATGCATTTCTATAACTTGCTGTTGGTTCAAATGGAATCCATCCAAATCCTTCAAAGTATACTTCTACCCATGCATGTGCCTGTTTATTTGTTACACTATATACTGTTGTTCCTTGTTTATATGTGGCTGGAGTGGTATATCCTTCTACATATCTACTAGGTAATCCGATACATCTTGTCAATACAGCCATAGATGTTGCAAAATAGGTACAATAGCCTTGTTTGTTTTCAAACAAGAAATGTTCCACAAAGTCTTTTCTCCTATTAGGAGTACCTGGCGAATAAGTATATACATAATTACTTGCTAAATAAGCTTCAATAGCTTTAACCTTATCATAGTCATTGGTCTGATCTTTTGTTATTGCAAAAGCTAAATCTTTTACCCTTTGTGGTAAGTTTTCTGGCAACCCACAATAAGCTTCACGTATTGCTTTTGCTTTATCACTAAATTGTTTTAACTGACTTTCTTCATTAGCCCTTTGGACAGGCCATTCATCATATAACCCTGCATAGCTCTTTCTTAAGGTTTCTTCAAGGTCTTTGTTGTTATAATCAAATGAATAATATTCAACTTCATAATTAAAGTTGTTTCCAGCTAATCTATCCATCTTTAGTGTTTCATTATTTTTTATAATAATTTCCCTAGGATAGCCATTTAGCTTTATTGAAGCCATCTTTAACGGGATAAACAAAGACTTTGTCTTAATACTTTTGAATGTAACTTTTATACTTTTTAAGGATGATACATCTTCTAACGTTTTATTTGATAAACGTTCTACTCCAAATAACATTTCAGAAGTATCATCTACTATTTCAACATTATCATATAAAGGTATTTCACCTAAGTCTGTTTGCGTCCATGAGCTATCCATATATGCATTTTTTGAGTTGGCTTTTAAATAAATTCTCTTTGGAGCACTTACTTCTAGTATGACTGTATCATCTGGATTTATATTTCCTCCAAGTATTGTATCGCCATCTCCTATTCCTACTTGATTCAAGGAAAAATCATCTGCTTCATAGTAAAAACCTTCAGAACTCTTTCTATATAGATGATGGGATAAGTCATGAGCCCATTTAAGTTCTACAGGTGCAGTATGCGATAGTAATGTTCCCAAACCAAATATGAAACTGGATAATATAATTCCTAGTAACATAAAAGAAGTTTGTTTTATATGTTCATCTTGTTCCACTTTTTTCATCAGACTTATGTATGTATGCTTGAAATAATATAACAAACAGGAAAATACAAATACATATAAAGATAATTTATTAATATCCATTTTATTAACTATTTTATAGACAAAATAACTGATCCCTATAACAAGAAAGGGAAGGAAGTTAAACTTCTTTACTGTTAATACATAAACTATAAATACAATAATTATACTTATCCCTATTACTAATACATTTCTATATATTGGGTTTGAAAGAGAATTTCCATAAACGAATTCCATTAGCCAATAATAAAAGAGCATCAATTCATTTTTTGCTGAAACTAAAAATAATTGTAACTGGTTTTTCTGATTTAAATAAATAGTTGTACCAATAATAGACATGCTTACAAGTAGCACTGTAAATACAAATGATGGCTTATTATAAAAAATAATCATATAACAAATACAACAAATATAAACAGTAATAATTACGTCAGCAAGGCTTTGCGTTAATTTAAGCATTGTTACAATTTCATAAGTGAATGCAAAAGCCATCAGGCATATAAGCATGAGTGAAATTAAAATATTTGCAACTTTTTCCCTAATACTCATTGTGTAAGTTTCACCCCCTTTATTGCTCAAGTACCCTTTTAATATCATCATTAAGCCCTAGTCTATAGCAAATAACATTGATTTCTGAAAGCAATTTAAAAATGCTTTCTAATTCTTCTATTTCCTCTTGTTCTTTATTTGTAGGCGTATAAATATAAATCAATATAACACTATTTCCTAGCATAACTTGATTGCATATTTGCGTATAAAGTGTTTGATTTAAGTTTGCTGTCACTAAAATAATATCAATATTATCAAGGGTTACTTCCTGCGTCAGATTCACAACCTCAGCGAAAGAAACTGTTTGGTCAAATTTCAGTTGAAACAAAACATTATATATTTCATCAAAATCAAACATGTTTTTTGCATGATTCGTTACCATATGGTCGTTAAAATAATTAAGTTGCACAGGAATAAAATTATTTAGGCAAAAATGGACAACAGCAATTGCACTTTCAATGACTATATCCTCAATTAATGCATTTTCCTTATTGCTATAGTTGTTACTTGTTAAATCAACTATAAGATTTACTGCTGTCTGCAATGAGTTTTCATAATTTTTAACCAATAGATCCTGTTTTTTTGCTGTAAGTTTCCAATGAATTCTCTTGATACTATCCCCTTGTACATATTTTCTAGTATCAGAAATCATCGTATTATCTTCATAGTTACTTCTTCCTACTTTTTCTGTATCACCAATATTGCTATTAATCATAGCAAACTTACTTAGGGGAATTATTCTAGGATAAACTGTGATACATTTAGGCGTTAGTACTTCATGTTTGATACAAAATAAACCTAATAAATCTCCTATGAAAATGCTATTAATTCCAAATTCATAATATCCTCTATATTTGCACTCAAATGACAGTTCATAGTCTTTTTTCTTTAAAGGATTGATCATAAAACTTTTATCTGCAAATGTCTTTTCAAATAAACTATTCATATTATAAAATCTGACTTTAATGAGGGGATAGAGTAGTATACTTTCATTATGTATACTAAATTTAAATTTTACTGCTTCTCCCTTTGTAACAAATTTTTTATCTAACTCCTGCCAGTATTTAAAGCGAAAATATATAAAAATCATATACCCCAAAGAAACCATGGGCAAAAGTAATAATCCATATAAAAACATAGAGCTGACTTGGCCTTTATAAAAATAACAAAGTACTAATGATAAAACAAAAAGTATAAGAAATACAATTCTATTTCTTTTCATAATTATCTACCACTGGAACTCTTACTTTATGGATAATAGAATCAATAATTTCTAAGATAGACACTCTTTTTAATCTTGCCTCATGCTTTAGTACGATTCTATGGGATAATACTACGGATGCCATTTTTAATACATCGTCTGGGATAACATAGCTTCTCCCTTCATAAAAAGCCCAAGCCTGTGCCGCTCTATATAAATTTAGTGAACCTCTCGGACTTACTCCAAGAGCAATGTCTGGATGATTTCTCGTTTGCTGAACAATCTCTATAATATAATGATTAATCGTTTCATCAACATATACTTTTTTAACTTGTTTTTGCAATTCTAAAATATCATCACTATTCGCTACAGGTTTTAAGGATGCCAGTGGATTTACTTCTTTAAAATTTGTGAGCATTAGGCTTTCACTTTCATCTGTTGGATAACCTATACTCATTTTCATAAAAAATCGATCCATCTGAGCCTCTGGAAGCTGAAAGGTTCCAACATATTCAACAGGATTTTGCGTTGCAAGCACCATAAAAGGACTTGGCACTTTATGTGTAATACCATCAACTGTTATTTGTCTTTCTTCCATCACTTCAAGTAAGCTTGCCTGAGTTTTAGGAGATGTTCGATTAATTTCATCTGCTAAAATGAATTGACTCATTACAGACCCTTCTTTGTATTCAAATTCTCCTGTTTTTTGATTATACATAGAAAAACCTGTGATATCTGATGGTAAAATATCGGGTGTAAATTGTATTCGTTTAAAGCTTACATTAATTGACTTTGCTATAGCTGCTGCAAGCGTAGTTTTACCCACACCTGGTACATCTTCAATAAGTATATGCCCTTCACACATTAAAGAAATCAGTGTAAGTTCTATGGCTTCTCGCTTACCAATAATTACTCTTTCAATATTCTCAATAATCTTATTCACTAATTGTACTTTGTCTTCCACAAAAATTCCTCCATTTTGACCTATTTGTATGAATGATTAAACAGTAGATTAAATATAGAGAAACAACAAAAATGCTTAGTATATTCATAATCGTAAAGTTATTTCTCTTTGGTGAATTTACATAGTATCGGTAACTATTTAAAACATGAATTATTAAACTATTATGAATAAAAATGCTTAAACTAAATGGAATACTTTAAAAAGTTTGTTTATTTCCTTTCTATTAAATATTATTGTATTTATTTAATAATAGTATAAATAGTTACTCTTCATATTTTACTATGCAAATGATTTTTTATAAAGCTAAATGAATAAATACTATTTTTTTGTATAATTTATTAAAATATTATTTATAAATATATTCTTTTATAATTAATTTTTTATTTACATTATGAAATCCTTTATCTATTCTGCAAAAAGTTGCTCCTCTTTTATGTAACATTTAATCATAGAGCAAATTCTAGGTACTTTCTACTAAAGAATATTATATAAAAATAAATAAACCTCAGCTAACTGAGATTTATTTATTTTTAATTTTAGATATTACAAATTTAGATATGCTCTTAAAGATAAGATAACCAATAAAAAGTATGGCAATTGCAATTGGAATAATCGATATTACATACCAAAAGTTTGTCTTATTAATATCATATAATATATCAACTATAACTTTAATAATAGGTCCAAGTAGTGCAAGAACTAGAATGGTTACCGCATTAGCAATCTGACTTATCTGTTTTGACTTTTTCAATTTCTCTTGTCTTTTTGTATAAGAATCCACAAGTTGACTTAAATCATCAATACGTGTATGTATTTCATCACTAAGTTTATCAATTTTAAGCGTTTTTCTGATCATATCAAAAACGTCTATTTGCTCAGATTTATTAGAAATGTCATAGAACATACCTCTTAAGTCAAGCAAGATAATTTTTTCTCTAATTTCATTCCAACTTTGAATGTCATGTTCTGAACAATTTTTAAGACTTTTATACGTTCTATTTGCAATTTGTGTACTGAAACTAAGAAGTGCATATCTCATATGTAAAATAAGAATATAGAGGTAGAGATAACTCTTTTCAATATCCCACTTAAAAGTGTTTTCTAAAAACTTATTGTCTATAGGATTCGCAACATTTTTACTCATGCACACAATGCCTTCAACAGAACCAACCCACCATATATTATCTGCAGATTGAATCACATTATCTAAAATTTTATAATCTACATTTTGCTCAACCGGTTTAAATGAGGCTTTAAAAGCATTCATTGATTTACATAAATAAGTTGGTATATCTCTACTTTCACTAGATTCTTCATCTAGCTGAATATAGCTAAATACATGGGCATCATCTACAAACTTAGGGCTAGTAAAATAATTGATCCCTTCTAGTTTTAAATCAGATAATATTCTTTGTATATACTGAGACCTTCTGGTTTTATCTCTACGCATCTTTTGATTAAATTGATTTAACTTTTGGATGTCTTTCATCCAGGTCTTAACTCTAACGCCCTTCTCTTCCATCCCCGTCTCAATGCTTAGCTGCTTTTGCTCCTCTATTTCTTCCATCGCTAAATCGATCTTCTTTTTAATATGGTCAATCATAAAATGACTATAATACTCTTTTATATTTGATTGCCTAAACTTTTTGAAATAATGGTTTCCCTCAATGATTTTCTCTATATTAGAACCTTGTTCACTTGTTTCACCAGGTTGTGGATCAAAAATTACTGAGTAAACTAGAAAACCTATGCCTGTCTCAAATAAGTAGACTCTTAAAAATTCTAATGTAAAAAAAACATTAGCATCTTCATAATTCAGTGTTTTAATATAACCATTTACATCTTCTAAGTTATTAATAAACTTTGGTATCCCATAATCAAAATAATCTGCCTTATCCATCTGTAGTTCTAATGCAATACCTATACGACTACCATAAGAATGAGTTGAATCTTCTTCAAATAGGCTACTCACAGATGTAAATAAGTTTTCTCTATTATCTATATGTTGCTTCCATACTCTTTGAACATCTGGCTGATTAATAATCTTTGATATATCTTCAAAAGTATTCGTAAAAGAAAATGGTATGATATGATAATTCCTTTGCATATTAACCCTGCTCATAGACAATTCCCTTCCCCTAATATATTTTGCAATTTAATATGTTCATTATATCATAGTTTGATAAATATAATATACAAAATTTTCACTTAAGAAATGAGGGTGTAGGACTAATCAAATAATAGATTTTTAATTATGTTTTTAAGAGATAGAATTAGATTAAACGATGACTAATCATGTGACAATAATAAAAATTTATATTATAATATAAAATAAAGAAACATAATATTAGTTATATATTACGTATCTATTCTATGGTTGAAAGTGTGTATTTAATAATCTAGCAGAAAGGAAATTTTCTTTATAATTAATAGAGAAAATATTTGTAGGTAAATACTATGGATGAATATATGAAGACTCATGAAAAATTTGTTTTAGAAGCCCTTAATAATGACTCTGTAGATATCAATTGGCTTAGTACTTATCATAAAACCCAAATTCATTTTATTCAGCATGAACGTTTTATCCATCTTATTATCACAGTTTTTTTTGCTTTTCTTCTTATTGGAGCCGTTGTTAGTACACTTTTATATCCTATAATACTATTATTTGTTCTTGATCTAATTTTATTTGTGCTTTTACTTTTTTATATTCGCCATTATTATAGGCTAGAAAATGGTGTACAGTATTGGTATACCCTATATAACCAGATTGAAAAAAAAATACAAAACATTAATAAAACATAACTTCTCCTTGACATTAACTTATATGTATAATACAATTGATAAATAGCTAAACTAATAGTAAGTTTTTGAATGACGCGGAGTGGAGCAGTTGGTAGCTCGTCGGGCTCATAACCCGAAGGTCGTAGGTTCGAGTCCTGCCTCCGCAATTAACGTAAATATGTGGCTATCTTAATAACGATAAAGAATTATCGTAAGGGCAGTCAAAACAAAAATACCATTAAGATTTTTCTTAATGGTATTTTTGTTATTAATTTTTGCATTTTAGTTATAAGATAGTAATTCATTTTTAGGGTAACCCTCTTAGTGCAGTAGTATATTTTTGCACTAGTCTATCCATTCAAAGTATATTTTGTTCCTATCTGACACATTATATACTTGAAAATAGATATTAGGAGGTTTTCCCATGTCAGATAAAGATATAGAAAAATCATATAGTCGCAGTGCCAAACATATGCGAGGAGACAATACAACCTTTGGATCCAAACTGACTAATGAACATTCCAATGATCCAAATACTCATGTTGATATTCATAATCGAATTAAAGTTCATTATGAAGATATTGAGCCCTCTCCTTCTGGAGACGAACTGCACAAGTGGCAAAGAACCCATATTAAAAAAGATGATCAATCCAAGCAAGGTTATCCAATGAATGTTATTATTGATCCTGCTATGCGTGAAATGTATCAAGTGGTACACAATGCAGGAATGACCAATGTATTTGACAGATTTAGTGAGCAACAGCCCATTCAATGTAAATTTTGTATAGAAGGACTTTCTTGCCAGCTCTGTGCTAATGGACCTTGCCGTATTAGTGAAAAAGTTCCTAGGGGAACCTGCGGTGTTGACGCTCATACTATGGTAGCTAGAAACTTTATGTATCGCCATGTAACTATTGGTACCTCAGCCAATATTTTTCATGCTCATCAAGCTGCTAGAACACTAAAAGCAGCTGGAGAGCATCCAGAAAGCGGACTAAAAATTAGGGATCCTGAAAAATTAAAGAAATATGCTGATATGGCAGGTCTAAATGCAAATCAACCTCTTGAAAAGCTTGCTATTGATTTTGCTAATTGGGTAATCAATGACA
This sequence comes from Bacillota bacterium, assembly GCA_023410675.1. Taxonomy (GTDB): domain Bacteria; phylum Bacillota; class Clostridia; order Lachnospirales; family Cellulosilyticaceae; genus JAEYPM01. The sequence goes on from JAEYPM010000003.1 coordinate 41,029, forward strand.
TTCACTCTCCTTTTCACCTTCCTTCTCAATCAGTGGAAGCTTTTGCACCAACTAAGCGTAAAAAGCTCTGGCAAGAACTTGGGTTATTCCCTGGTGGTGGGTATAGCGAAGTAGCTTATGCTCAGACACGTTGTATGACAAACTTTTCTTCTGATCCTGTGGACTTTTTACTTAATAGTGTAAGACTTGGTGTTGCGAATGAATATCAAGGACTCTTCTTATTAGATATTATACAAGAGATTCTTATGGGAACCCAAGAAATAACTCATAAAAAACAAAATATGGGATTATTAAAAGAAAATATGATTAATATTGTAACAAATGGTCATATGCCTCTTTTAGCACATGTAGCCATCGACATTGCCTCTAATGATGTGTGGCAGCAAAAAGCTAAGGAAGCAGGTGCAGATGGTATTCAAATATTAGGACATGTTTGTGAAGGTCAGCAACTTATTAATTATGAAGGGACTCACAATCAAAAGGCTTATGGTGGTCAAGAAGGTGAATGGCTTTCTCAAGAATATCTCTTAGCTACAGGTGTTGTGGACCTATTTATGTTTGACTATAACTGCACTGTGGCTACTATGCCTCTTTATGCAAAACGTTTTGGTACAAAGCTCGTTAGCACCCATCCTGTAATAAAATTACAAGGGACTGAAACACTTGATTTTATTCCCGAGAAGATGAATGAGCAAGCAGAAAAAGTTCTTGATATGGCTATTGACGCTTATAAAAAACGAAAACAAGAAAGTAGAAAAACTTATATTCCAAAGCATGTATCTGATTGTATGATTGGCTTTAGCACTGAGTCTATTCGTAATGCTCTTGGTGGCAGTTTTGATCCACTTATTGAGCAGATTGCAAATGGTAATATTAGAGGTATTGCCACTATAGTTGGCTGTACTACTGCACGATATGGACAAGGTGGAAGCAATATATTTAAGATTACAAAAGGCTTAATAGAAAATAATATTCTAGTTTTATCTGGTGGATGTACTTCCTCTGTCATGGAATATACAGGACTTGCTCATCCAAAAGCAGCTGATGAATGTGGAAAAGGCTTAAAAGCAGTCTGCAAACAGCTTGGTATCCCACCTGTATTATCTTATGGAGCTTGTGTTGATATTGGTAAAATGACACACACTGCAAAAGAACTCGCTGATGCACTAGGTGTAGACACCAATAAACTTCCTATTGTAATAGGAGCCCCTGAATACCTTGAACAAAAGGCAGTTGCTGATGCCTGCACAGCAGTAGCACTTGGATGGCTTGTTCACATTGCTCCTGTACCATCAATTACTGGTAGTGATGTTGTTGTTAAAACCCTCACAGAAACTACTGAAACTCTTGGGCTTGGAAAAGTAGTTGTCGAACTTGATGCAGAAAAAACAATAAAAATATATGTAGATCATATAGAAAATAAACGCAAAGAATTAGGACTTTCTAATTAACTATAACGGGCATAAAACAATGGTCTTTTCCCTTTGTTTTATGCCCTCTTTTATATGAAATGCACTGATTACTATTAGCTTATACTATATTCATCCATATGAGATAAATAACATTTACAGATGAATCAGCAAATGATCCTAGTGGATTTTCCATAATTACAATAATTGCATGATTTCTTCAAATAATTCTTCAGGAGTTTCAGCTTGTATGAGTTCATCATTTACTACAGCAAATGGTCCTTCTAAGCATTCTCCACAGTAACCAAGGCAAGGTTCTACAACAATATTTATATCTTCTTCATTTTTAAGTTTATCTATTACTTCTTCAACGCCTTGTGGATAATTAGTTTCACAAAACTTAATTTCTATCATTATCTCTCCCTCTTTTCTACAGTTATTTTCCTTTCACAGTTTTATTATTTCAATTATTTGTGTCTCTATACCTATGATAAAAGTATCCTCTATAAACAATAAGTCTTGCATGTTGTTACATATTTAATAATTATGTATATTCTCTTACGCCCAAAATATTAATTCCATTTTTTAGGAATCATTTGATGCTCATTCATAGGCATAAAAATCCTCCATGACGATCAGATCATGGAGAACTTTATGAATCATTTAATTACATTCTAGTTTCTGGTTTAAAAGTTGTGCAATCAGTTTCTTCTGAATTGCTTGCATTTTTAGGTTGAACTTCTATTCTCTCTGCTGCACAATGATCTCCGCTCATATAATAATGACATGTATTAACCACACATTTAATGCCTTGATTTGGATGATCCATTTTATTTACGTTCATGTTTTTACCTCCTAAAATAAATAATTTGCTAACGAGGTTAGTTTACGCAAATAAAATTATTTCATTCATCATGTAATAGAAATTTTAATTTTTTCAATTCTCTTATCTTTAATATCAATTATTTTAAATATGAAATTTTCATATTCAATACTAGATTCTTCTGCATCTTCTGGAATACGCCCCAAAATATCAAGAATAAACCCACTTACTGTATCATAATCATTTTTTGGAATATCTACTACAAAATGTTCATTAAAATCATCTATAGATAACATGCCGTCAATAATATACGTATTACTATCTATTTTCTCTATCTCTAGATCATCATCATCATATTCATCAGCAATATTTCCCATTACTTCTTCTATCAAATCTTCTATAGTTACTATTCCTGAAAATCCTCCATATTCATCAATAAGAATTGCCATATGCTTTTTAGACGCTTGAAATTCTCTAAATAAATCATCTATGTTTTTTGTTTCCGGTATAAAGTAAGGGGCTTGTAATATACTTTTTATGTCTACATGCTCAAAACCGCATTTTCTCGCTTCGACAAAAAAATCCTTCATATATAAAATCCCGATAATATTATCTATATCTCCTTGATAAACAGGTATCCTTGAATAATGCTCTTCTAAAAGCTCATCAATATATTCACTTAATGGAATATCAATATTAATTAAATAAACTTCTGTTCTAGGGGTCATAACTTGACTAGCTATTATATCATCAAATTTAAAAATGCTATTGATCATCTCTTTTTCAATTTCATTAATCACACCATGCTCTTGTCCCACATTAACTAACGATCTGATTTCTTCCTTTGATACCTTTTCATCTAAATCTTCTTTATCAAGTCCCGCTAAGCTGACTAACACATTTGTTGATGCAGAAAGCAATTTTACAAATGGCATTGTTATCTTGGAAATATAAGTAATAGGTTTCACACTCAACATTGCAATCGTTTCTGCCTTCTGAAGTGCAATTCTTTTTGGAAATAACTCTCCAAATACTAAGGTAATATAAGAAAGGATAATCGTAACCAATATTATTGAAATTGTCTCACTATAAGGGATGTTATATTGGCTAAAAAATTGTGCTAAATCATCTGAAATGCCTGTTGCAGCAGATGCACTAGAAAAAAATCCCGCTAGCGTAATACCAACTTGAATAGTAGATAAAAATTTTGTAGGTTCCTCTGTTAACTTTGCTAGTAATTCTGCCTTTTCATTTCCTTCATCTAATAGAACTTTTAATTTATTTTTATTTAGTGATACGATAGCCATCTCTGCTGAAGCAAAGAATGCATTGATTAGCACTAAAAAAAATATTATTAATAATTGTATCAATATATTTCCCGAACTAGGCTCTTGGCCCATTTATATCTCCTCCTATTAATAAACATAATACTACTATAAGCATTTTTGATTGATTATACACCTATTTTGTAAAAAAAATCCGAAGCAGCCAAAATAGGTAGCTCGGATTTCTTATATATAATAATCCTATTAATATTCTTACTCTACTTTTCCAAAACAATCTTCACTTTGTCCACAAATTGGACATTTATACCCCCTTGGGAGAATGTCTCCTTCATATATATAGCCACATATTTGACATACATACTTAATATTATTAAGTACTTGATCTTCAGCACTTGGTTTGCTTTTATCCGGTAAATATGTTGGAGCGTTTTTAGGGCTCTTTCCTTTAATCACCTCATGATAGAAAGAATATGTCATAGGTTTATCTTCACTATTGAATAGATCTCCACCTATAACTTCTCCAAGAAAAACAGTATGTGTATTTGTCTCCATAGTATCTATTACTTTACACATAACATAGCCACATGAATCCTTAATAACTGGAATATTATTTTTGATATCATATGTAATATTTTGAAATTTATCTATTTCTCTTCCAGATGAAAATCCAAAAGTTCCAATAATAGAGGAATCTGAGGTTTCTGAAACAATTGAAATAGAAAACAATTTGGTTTTTCTAATGCATTCATTTGTATAATTATCATGATTAATACTTACAGCAATTGTAGCTGGTGTGGCTGTGACCTGCATAACACTATTGGCTGTACATCCTGTAGGTTTATCATTATCCATTGTAGCTATAATATAAACACCATATGAAATATTTTTAAATACATTTATGTTCATCTTTTCCTCCCTGCTTTTGTATTTTATTTTTTTAATTATATAGAAATGGAAAAAATCCCCTATATATGCTTTATTATATACTATAATACACATTTTTAATAGGAATTTCTATAAAAATGGGTATACCTGAATTCATTTGAGATAACCTATTTTAGTTAGTCAATATGAAGTTGTTATGTGCTATTGACTAAGATAGCATGTTATAAAATTGTAACTTACTATTACTTATTGCATATACTAATTAGTGTAAAAACTGTGAGAGGTAATGAAAAATGAGTTATTTTAATAGAAGAAACACTAATAACATCTACTCTTATGAAGAAAATGACTTACAATATATGAACAAAGGCTATCATAATCCATACCGTAAACACAGAAGCAGAACTAATAATACACAAGCCACCCAGCAAATAAGAGACTATGGTCCATATGCCTTTGCCGTAAATATTGAAAATGTCACTAAAAACAATAATACATTTCGCACTGCATTATGGACAGGCGAGCATATGCAACTTACTTTAATGAGCATTCCTCCAGGTGAAGATATTGGCTTAGAAATGCATGAAAATGTAGACCAGTTTTTACGTATAGAAGACGGCAGAGCAGTTATTATGATGGGTGATAACAAAGATACCCCTAATTTTCAACAAACTGTAACTGATGACTACGCAATCATTATCCCCGCAGGCAAATGGCATAACCTTATTAATATTGGTTCTACCCCTCTTAAGCTTTACTCCATTTATGCTCCTGCAAATCACCCATTTGGTACAATTCACCAAACAAAAGAGAATGCCCATCAAGCAGAAGGCCATTAAAAAAGTCCTAGAGTTCTATTACTCTAGGATTATTAATTGCAAGCTACGTTTCCTATCTTCTTTTCACTAAAGTCAATTTTGTGGCTCGCTAGATGTTCATTATAGTATACATATTGATAATCAAAATATATAAAATAGCATTTATTTATCTTTAGACTATTACAGAATGTTAGGGTCAATTTTATTTTTACCGTCTTCTAAATGTTTTAAAGGATTGTGAGCTGGCCCATCAATAATATCTCCCTCATAGGTAAACCTAGAGCCATGGCATGGGCAATCCCATGACAATTCCGCATCATTCCATTGAAGTTCACAGCCTGCATGAGTACATGTGGTATCTATCATATGCAAGGTCCCTTTTTCGTCTCTATAAGCACCTACTTTTTCTCCATTTATCTCAAGCACTTTTCCTTCTCCATTTCTAACTTCAATATGTGCAGGCAACTCCGCAAACTTACCCTTAAAAAGATTCTTTGCTACGTCTAAATTTTGTTTTACTATAGTTTTTGCTGCCTTTGCTGATGAAATGAAACGACTAGGGTCATAGGCCTGTGCCCATGAATTTTTTCCTTTTGTAATTAAATCTCTAATGATTATTCCTGATACTACGCTATTTGTCATTCCCCACTTTTTAAACCCAGTTGCAACAAATACATTTTCTATATTTGAAGTAAGTCTTCCAATATAAGGAATTCCATCTAAAGTATTATAGTCTTGAGCAGACCATCTATACCATATCTTCTCTATAGTATAACTATTTATGGCAAAATCCTTCAAATTGATATAATGCTGGTTAAAATTTCTTCCATGAGCGGTTATATGGTTTTCACCAGCTACAAGTATGAGTTCTCCTTTTTCGAACGGTTGACTGCGTAAAGAGCGTGTTGGTTCTTCAGCATTAATAAATAACCCTTCAGGAAATTTTTCCTTAGCTTGAACCGCCATAACATAGGACCTTTCAGGTAATAACCTTGTAAAAAACAATCCAAGACCATCATAAAATGGAAAGTGAGTCGCTATAACCACATATTTTGCTGCTACTTTTTTGCCACTGCTTGTAACAACTACATTAGGGTCTCCTGGTACTAATTCTGGTGCCCTACTCTTTTCAAAAATATAGCTTCCATTAGAAACTATCTCTTTTTCAAGAGTGAGCAGAAATTTTCGTGGATGAAATCTCGCTTGGTCGTCAAAACATACTGCCGCCTTTATTTTTATTGGAAGGGGAATTTCCTCTAAAAAGCGTGCCTTTATTCCGAAGCTTTGAGCAGCTTCTACTTCAGCTTCAATATTCTTAATTTTTTTATCTTGAGTTGTATAAACATAAGAAGGAGATTTTACAAAATCACAATTGATGCCCTTCTCCTCAACCATTTTCTGTACAAAATTAATTGCATATTCATTAGCCTCTGCATACACTCTTGCTGTTTCTTCTCCAAGCGTTCTTCTAAGTTTATCATAAGTTAAATCGTGCAAAGAAGTAAGCTTGGCTGTAGTGTGTCCCGTTGTTCCTTGAAGAATTCTATCTGCTTCAACAACGGCAACCTTAAGTCCTTCCTTTATTAAAAGATAGGCGGTTGTAATGCCCACCATACCCCCACCAACTATAACTACATCTACATTAATATCTTCTATAAGTTCTGGATAGCTCGTTTCAGGAGTTGAAGCAAGCCAATATGACTGTAAAACACCTAAATCCTTCATTAATGTTCACTCCTATTCATGTAAAATATAATATACGAAATAGTGTATTCATAGTCAGTTAATTTATACTATTATTTGCATCCTCCTAATGGTTTCATTTTCTTCTTACTATAGCCATTCATTAAACTTATATATTTATGTGTCCTCATCTCGTAATAAGAAATAAAAAATAGGGGAACTCTATCCCCTAATGCAATATGTCTTATCTAAGTTTAGCAATATGTAACAAACTATTTCTATTTACAAATTAAATAAATAATTAATGGCAAACTATATATAAATATAGCCATCAAAGAACGCCAGCATCTTCTGTAGATTGTGCCTTGAATAACACCATATAATCCTAGCATAATCATGATTGTCATTGAAAGATTATGGTAGAATGAACGATTGATGCACATCAACAATCCTGATACTAGAAAAATACACCCAAATATTAACATAAGTATAGCTTTGACTACAAAATGATAATCATTTAAATCTAAAGGCATTTCTTGATGCTGTTTTTTAGCGGAACTAGCTATTTTACTTGCATCTTTTTTTAATAAATGATGTAAATTTGATATGATTTCTGCTGCTCCAAAAGCTACAAAAAATGCTCTTAGTATATATTCTGTCCAGCCCATTGTTCTCCCCCTTTTTTAATAAATTAACTACTTTTATTTTCAGACAAATTATGGATGATCATTTTTAAACCATTAACCATTAAGTCATATTCATCTTTTGGCAAATCTTTTGTTGCCGCACTAATGGCCTTTTCTGCTACTGTTTCAATCCTATTAATTAATGCTTCTCCACTTTCTGTAATACATACTATATGTGATCTTCTGTCTGTAGGGTTCTTTTTCCTGATTAAAAGCTTCCTTTCTTCCAATTTATCTATGATTTGTGAAATAGTTGTTCTATCAGAATACAACCTCTGTGCAATAGATAACTGCATAAAGCATTCAGCCTTTTCCTTATTTTGCTTCTGAGTATATATATCTTTCATAACTGCCCACTGAGCAGTAGTAATATCATATTCTTTTAGTTTATTATTACATTCCCATTTTATAAGTCTAGCTGCTGTATTTAATAAGTAACCTAGGCTATCGTGAATATCGTGCATAAAACCCTCCTATTTATAATCAGTGTACTTATAATCAGTATACTGATTATATTTATAGATGTCAATATTTGCTTTAATTTCTATTATTCTTTTGCTTCAACTTTATTATAAGAATTACTAAAATAGTTACAAAAACTTCAGTCAAAACAAAACTAAGCCATATCCCCTCCATATTCCAAATATGACTCATGAGCAGTACTAAAGGAACAATAATGATACATCCTCTTGCAATAGAAATCATAAATGCATCTTGTGCACGCTCTGTAGCACTTAAATACATAGATATGATTATATTAATTCCAGCAAAGAAAAATCCTAGAAAATATATCTCACATCCAGTCTTAGCAATTTCAGCAATCTCTAAGTTTCCTTCACTGTTAAAAATATGTATAATACTTTCCTTATTAAAAAATATGCCTAAATAAATCATAAGTGCCATCAAAAGCGAAGTTGTTAAAGCAAGTTTAAGTACTTTCTTTAATAGCCTATTATTTTTTATGCCATACCCTCTGCTGATCAACGGCTGTATGCCTTGTGCTATTCCTGTAAATATTGAAACGCCTACGAGTGCTATATTAGCAACTATTCCATAGGAAGCAACGCCTAAATTTCCCTTAAGTCTTAAAATCACTAAATTAAATGTAATAAGGGCAATTGCTGAAGAGACCTCTGTAATAAAGGCAGATAAACCTAAGTTGAATATGTCTAAAACAGAAGACCACTTTATTCTAGTATGTGCATAGATAAAGTTGTTTTTCTTTTTAATAAAATGTAGTGAGAGCACACTTATACTTATAACTGGTGCAAGACCTGTAGCAAACGCTGCTCCAAACATTCCCATTCCCAATGAAAACATAAATATATAGTCTAAAACAATATTAGATAAGCTCCCTGTGAGCATTGCAATCATTGATAACTTTGGATTGTGGTCATGACGAACAAACGCAAGTAGGATATTATTCATAATAAAAAATGGGGCAAAACATAGTATTGTTTCTAAGTATTTTTTAGTGAGTGGCAATGTGGCACTATTAGCTCCTAAAATAAGAGATAAGAATTTTGATCCAAATATGCCACTTATGGCAAAAATAATCCCTATGAAAACACCAAGTTTTGTACTCATAGTAAATATTCTATTAGCTTGTATATCCTTATTTTGCGATTTTAGTATACTATACCTTGTAGCGCCGCCAATCCCAATCATTAATCCAGTTCCATGAATAACACTATAAACTGAAATAGAAAAATTAAGTGCTGCAAGACCTGATGTTCCTAGTGCCCTAGCTACAAAAAAGGTATCTGCTAAAATATAACACGACAATCCTATCATTCCTAAAATATTTAAGCTTACATATTTGATAAAATTTTTAGTAATAGACTGGTCCATTTGATACTCCTTTCTTAACATAAAAAGGTGTCCTAAAACATCCCTTCTAAGACCTAACGGAATGTTTAGAACACCTTGAAAACTCTACCCGGTGGCAAAGTTTAGGATTACTTATAAAACAATTATCATCATAATATAGTTTTGGTAATATGTCAATGTCTTTACTTACTCTACAAAATCCATATAGTACTTTCATCATAAAATAGTAATCACTTTAACATGCCCAAAGCTGCAGCTAAAAACAATAAGAACATATTTCCATTGAATAACTTATTATGTATCTTATAAATTGGGTCTTTGCATTTTACTATAGATACCTAATAAAATACACCCAACACCATAGCACGCTATATCCTTCCAATCAAATGTGGATCCAAGAGCAATTCGAAGTAGTGTATTATTTTCTAATCCAAGTATTTGTAGCACTTTAAGGTATTGCATAAACTCAATTAAGGTTGCAAAAACAAATATCCAAAGTGGCAGTAGTCTAATTTTATCTAGAATGACAACGTTTACCATACAGTAAAGTAATATAACGACTAAAGCATCCCCAACATAAGGCCTAATAATTGTATCATGGACATAAATTGCAATCATAAGTTCAATGAAAAAAACCATTATAAATGCAATGAGATATTTCATTCTTTGTTTTTTCATCGCTGTTCCCCCTTATTAGCAATGATTTATTTTTTATTTGATAATACAAGGCAGAATGTTGCTATTGGCCCTAAAAGAAGAGACAAAAGAAACCAGTTTAGACCTGATCGATTTTTCCCTTGAGCTATACCTGCATTAATAAGGGCTAGTGTTCCCCATCCTACTACATATGATGAATTCATACTCAAACGCCTCCTAAAAAAGTTATTTTTTCTTCATTAGCCAAAATATTGCTCCTACTATGGCAACTATTCCTAATATAGACCCCCTATTGATATTTGACTTAATATAAATGGATGTTGGCCCATCTGATCCTCCAATAATTCCTATACTTGCAGCATCTTTATCGAAGCAAGCAGTAAGCAGAGTCACTAATGCCCCAATACTACCAATAATGAGAGCTTTTTTCATAATATATCCTCTTTTCTTATCTTTCATAACAACTTCCCATTACAACTTTTTGTACCAAATTATACACTCATACTTTCTGCTTCATCATACTATAAGTTTTCTGATATTTAAAGCATAAATTAATATTATATAATAGTACATATTTTATTTTATTCTTTTAAAATCTAATCCTTCATAAACTCTTATAGGGTTGCCACGTTCTAATAGTTCATGCTGTATCCACATCATTTGTTTTGCAAGTTCTTTAGCTTCTATGTTTTGTCTTTCAATAATTTCACTTAGACGGATTAAAGCTAATTTTTTATTAATGTGTTGGGTACGTGCTTCTGTGCAGACAACAGAAAGTCCTGTAGGGGCATGTATAACTCTAACTCCTGTTTCAACCTTATTAACATTTTGTCCACCATGCCCACCGCATCTAAAGGTTTCAAATCGTACATCTTCTTCCTTAAAAGTAATCTTTTCTTGTTCATTAAATAACTGCACATCTATGAACCAGTTTTTACGTTTATGCTTTGGCCTAAAAGGGCTTTGCGTAATCCATTTTATCGTTCCTATAAGATGGCTAACATCACAACCTGTAGAGAGAACTACTGATTTGTAGCAATCTTTGTATTTACCTACTGTTTCTTCTACTATTTGCATGTCATCTAATTCTTTCCCTATAATCTTTATAAACTTCCCTACTGCTAACTCACACTCAATTGGTCCTTTTCCTGAACTAATTTGTATTAACATTTCATCACCCCTTATAAGTAAGCACAGGCCTAAGCGTTGCAACAACCTTAATTAATCCAAACGCTAATAGACTATCAATAACTCTATCAATATTTTTATAGGCTTCTGGTGCTTCTTGAAAAAGTAGATCTGTATCATGGCAAACAATACGGCTTTTTAGCTTAGTTTCTCTTATTGTATTTCTATCATACTTTTCTTGAATACGTGATTTACATAAGCTTCTTGCCCACTTTCTGCCTGCACCATGAGATAAAGAATAGGCGGACTCATTTACTTTATCTGTAGGCACTACAATATAGGTAAGCGATCCTCTAGAACCTGGTATCACCACCGCTCCAACTTCTCCTGAAACAGCTCCCTTACGATGTATAAAACAGTCGTCCTTTTGTTCTAAAAAATTATGCTTACAGTCGATTACTAATTCCATATCTGAAGAATATCCTAAATACGTTATTAACTTATTAGCTACTATCCTTCGATTACGCTCTGCCCATAGTAATGCATCGTTATGCTTTTCTAAATACTCAATTGCCTGGGTGCTCGATAACTTATATCCTGCTGGATTACTAAACTCACTTAATATGCTCTGTCCATATCCCCTAGACCCACTATGGATGAGGAGTAACAGATCATTTTTATCCATTTTAAGCTTTTCAAATCCATGCTCATCAACTACTTCCTCTACAACCTGGAATTCAGCAAAATGATTCCCTGATCCTATAGTTCCTAAATCATATATTGGACTTTGCTCTTTGTATGGATTAATTGTTTCAAGATCCGCTAGTTCACGTATATAATTGAGTTTAGTCACCCAATAATCTATTTTAAACTTTTTCTTTTGAATACCTGTTTTAAATAGTCCCATACCACAACCAATATCATTCCCTATAATATGTGGGTATATGACTTTCTTGGTCTCTACCGCTACACCAATCGGAGACTTTCCTGCATGAAGGTCAGGCAATCCTACTGCCTGAATCACCCCATCTAGCTCTGCAAGTGCATTTAATTGTGTTACTGCTGTATGTTCTATCCAATTCTTTCCACTAGTTATTAACTTAATACTTCCCATTTACTTCTCCTTTTCCTCTTTAAAAATGGCATAAAAATACCGTAGGCAAACAACCCACGGCTTATTCTTCCTAAAAAAGGCAACAAAAAAACACGATAACCAAAATCGTGCCATCCGAAACATATTAGGCTTATGGTTGTCTTAAAAATAATATATTTAGTTGCTGCTCACCTCATAATTAATTACCAACATATAAAACACTCCTTTCACCTAATAATACTTTATAACATCTCTTTTATATTATACACAATATAAACCTTTGTCAATATTTTTATTAAAATGTACCTATTTTGTAAAGATAGGTCATTTCGCTTTTTACTTAAATAGCTTTCTTAATATTTTAAAAATATCAAAGCTTGTTCTATTATAAACTTTATTGTAAGCATACTTTTTGGGATTTCTTATCCATCCTAAACCTTTAGGCATCTTAATTCCTGTCCTATGTGTAATCTGTCTTTTAATACTGGTTCTTGCTTTTATACGTTTTTTCATACTTGGCTTTCTTATCCCAAACTTCATAAGGTATCAGCTCCCCACATTGTTATAAGCTTCTCGATATAGAATGACCAATCTCATTCTTTCTTATGCATCAAATTTTCTTCGATTCTGTTTCATGGACATAGGTTGTAGCAAAAGAAAACCAGTAGCTTTTATTAGTATAGAAGTAATTACTTAATTATTCTCCCATCCCATATAGAAATAGTTTGATCTGCACCTTCAAGAATGGATTCATCATGTGTTGCAATAATAATAGCAGTTGTATTAAGGTGATCTTTGAGCAAATTCATCACATCCATAGCTTGCCTATGGTCTAAAGAAGCAGTTGGCTCATCTGCAAAAATAATACTTGGTTTTTTAATTAAGGCTCTTATTATTGCAACTTGATGTCTTTGTCCATATGAAAGGTCCTTAGGCTTTCTATTTATCAAATGACTTATCCCCAGACACTCCATTAAATGAATAGCTATATTTTTTACATTTGAATCTATTGAAACGCAAGCAATAAGTATATTATCAAGCACACTAAGATAATCAATTAATAATGGAGCCTGAGTAATAAAACTAATCTTATTTTTTCTAATAGACGCCATATCATTCTCAGAGTATATATTATAGTCCTTATCCTCAAAGCAAATTGCTCCACTGGTAGCTTTTCTTAAGCCTGATAGCACATATAAAAGTGAGCTTTTCCCACTTCCTGATGGACCTATAACACCAACAAATTCATGTTTTTGTATAGACAGACTAACTTCTTTTAAGGCAAAAACTTCACTTTCTTTATTCATATTATATACTAATGAAACATCTCTTGCTTCTACTAACACTATTCGTTCCTCCTGTCTCACACAAAATTAATTATGTTATCAGAATTATCTTTTTTAAGCATGTGCCAGATAGGGAAAAAAGAAAAAAAAGTAGCATAAATTGGCATACAAGCTGAGATCAAAATCGAATCAATATTAAGCAGTGGTAAGTCTTGTCCAATTGAAGCAAAAAAGGCTCTATCTATTATATATCCGCATATAATACTTAGCATTAATCCTATAACATAACCAAAAGAATTGACGAGTGCTATCTCAATAAACGCTTGATTAATGATCTCTTGATTTTTATACCCTAAAATTTTTAAAAGCACAAAATCTTTCTGTCTATAAATATAATGGATATAAAAAAGGAAACCTGTACATGCTGAAACAATGACAATAACCATTAAACTTATTGCAGTAATAAGCAAATTAATACTTCCAATTATTTTTTTCACTTTACTGATTTCAGTTTCATAGGTCTGAACTATAAAAGTAGATGAATTTATATCATTTTTTAATTCATCAAGATATCTATTAAGCGAAGGCAAGTTATTTGCTTTTGGAATAATTAGATAACAATGCTCAACAATATCCTCTTTGTATGCCAATGAGACCTTAGCTTTTGCATCGAGAAGCCCAACAACTTTATACTCATTTGGAATTAAAATATTACTATTATAGTCACTTCCTATTGAATCTCCAATCTTAATGCCAAGATTCTTTGCAATATCTTTATGCAAAACAGCTTCATATTGATCTGTACTTGGCAAACGTCCTTCAACTAATTTTAAGTCCATTTTCTCCATTAAATAATCTATTTCTTCATGTTGTAATGCTAATAAAATTGAATTGGCATTACCACCAACATTTAGCTGCATCGGAATAGAGTATCCAGAAAATCTTATTATTTGTTCAGTAAAAGGTTTTTCTTTTATTCTATCTAACACGGACTGCTTGATGGGACTTTCTAAATCATATATTATTGTATAATACTTATGATGCTCCGTCGTTGTATAATAGGTATTTTCTATCGATTGAATCACCATACTTACTAGATAAATCAAAAAAACACCAAGAAAAATAACAACATTAATCGTGGTAAAATGTCTTTTGTTATTTACTATGTATTTAACTATTGAAAATGGATGTAGTGACTTTTTAACTTTTCTTAGTCTCATTGAATACCTAACTCCTTTAGGTAAAGAACAGCACGTGTCCTATCTGTAATTCCTATTTTACTATAAATTGTACTTATATAATTTCTGACCGTTCCATCAGATATAAAAAGTGCCATAGCGATCATCTTATTATTAAACCCTCTTACCATCATCTTACATATTTCTAGCTCACGTCTTGATAAATCAAAAGGTAAATTATCCACTTCTTCCCTTTTTTGAATATTTAATCGATTTAAGCCTTCTGCTAATTTAAGATGAACTTCAGGTGGAATAATCGTTTTCCCTACATAAGCATCATGAATAGATTCGATTAGTTTATCTGCTTCAATGTCTTTAAGTAAATATCCATTTGCCCCATAAGCTATTGCCTTTATAATATAGTCATCATCATTAAAGGTTGTAAGCATAATAACCTTTATATCTGGGTATTTTTCTTTTATAATTCTGACTGTCTCCACACCATCCATTTGTGGCATTCTAATATCTAAAAGTAAGATATCTGGGCTAATACTTTCAAGCTTTTCTATTGCTTCTGCTCCATCCTTAGCCATACCAATTATTTCTATATCTTCTTCAAGCTCCAGGATCGTTTTTAGCCCATTCCTAAGCAAAGTCTGATCATCAACAATCATAATTTTTATATTATTCATGAAGCCTATACTCCTTTTCTATAGGAATTGATATTACTATACATAACCCATTCCCACGCTCCGAACTAATTGAAAGGGTTCCTCCTATTGATTTTACTCGCTCCTCCATTGAGTTCAACCCAAATCGCTGTATTATTTTATCAGTACCTTTACCATTATCTGAAAGCATCATTTTTAAATACTTATTTTCATGCTTTAGCTGTAATACAAAGGCTGTACTATTACCATGTTTAATCCCATTTGTAATACCTTCTTGAATAGCCTTATAAATTACTTTTTCTTGAATATCAGATAGCTTAGGTAATTTACAAATATCACTATGAATATAAATTAGACCTGTCTGTGTGACTTCTTCTACAAGATGATTAATTGATTCAATCAGACTGGCTTGAGATTTAAACATATGTACTGATATGCGAATATCATGAAGTCCTTTTCTAATCTGCTCCTTAGCTAGCCTAATGTTATCTTGTGCTTTTTTAGAATCTTTAAAGAATAAACGTTCAGCTGCTTCCATCTGAAGTAATGTTGTAGTTAGTGTATGTCCAACTGTGTCATGAATATCCTTTGCAATCCTATTTCGTTCTTTTAGTATTGCCATCTCCTCAAGTTCATTATTTGTTTCTTGTAGTTTCAAATAAGCACTTTCTAACTGGGTCGATTTTATTTTTAGTCTCATTAAAGCATCTGATAATTGTTTTCTTTGCTTCATTTGATAGCTGACAGCGTAGATAAGAAAATATAAAATAATCCCAATAGCTATATTAATAAAGATGCTTGCGACCACATTATAGCTATCTATTGGTTTATATTTTAAGTAATAGATAGAATTTTGAATAATACAAGATAAAATAGCAATGCTCGCTGAAAACTTTAGAGGCAATCCTAATGAAACATCTGATATTAATATAAAGTAAAACAATAAGGACAATGAACTCCTGTCAACTTGATTAATGCTTATAATAAGAATGAAATCTAGAAAGAAAGAGAACAAAGTAAGATACTTCGCTTTATCTAAGTGGTAGAGTATGGCACATCTAAGTGTAAATGAAAGAGCAAAAAAGCCTATTAAAATAGCAATGTAAAAAATGTGATGAAAATTCACGATAATTGTAATTAAGCTGACTATAGCAAGCATTGAATAGAGTATACGTATTATGATTATTTCTGTCTTATCATCCATATTTACTCCTTGCCTATAATAAAAATAAATCCTTGTATCGTATCATTTTAGTAATTATAGCACGTGGATTATTTTGTGTAAAGATTCCTATTTTTCTTTCATTTTGCTCCATTCCTTTAATATGATTAGACCCCAAAAACAGGTGTTTTTAAAGTCCTAAATTTAGAAATCTCATATACAATTTTAATCACATCAGTGAAATTATCAATAAATGTATATAAGTATGTCTTTAAAATGCAATTAA
>JAEYPM010000037.1 GCA_023410675.1 Bacillota bacterium
TGGAATGGTATATTATAGTTGTAACACCTAGTACGAGTGATATATAATCAAACCAAACTAGGAGGATTGCAAAATGAAGAAACAATACGATGAAGAATTCAAAAAAGAATTAGTGAATGAATATATAAAAGGGGTATCCCTAAATGATATTTTCATTACATATGGAGTTCCAAAAACCACAATTAATGGATGGATTAAGAAATATAGCGAAGAATGCCACTACACAAAACCACAAAACAAAGAATCAAATATATCTGCTGAAGAATGGAGAGCCCTTAATAAGAAAATCGCAGAACTTGAGAAGGAGAACAATTTCTTAAAAAAAGCAGCGGCATTCTTCGCCAAGGAAATCGATTAGTGGTATATCGTTTCATTGATAAATATAAAATTGAGTTTGGATTACGCTGGTTACTTCGAAAATTTGAACTCTCTCCCAATGCTTATTACAACTATCTTAAAAATAGAAAAGCAACATACCAAAAGAAAAAAGCCAAAATTCAAGAAGCTATTAAAACTATCTATTATAATAATGGACGAATTATTGGTCATAGGTGGATGGTTATATTCCTTGCACGTAAAAATATTTTTATAAGCAAAGCTACTGCTCACAAGTATATGAATAAGGAACTAAATTTACATGCGATAACGCTTAAAAAGAAACCCAAATATGTTAAAGGCGGGAAAAACAAAGTCTTTCCCAATCTCTTAAAACAAAACTTTGAAGTTGCTGAAAAAAATAAAGTTTGGTGCACCGATTTTACATATATAAGATTGACAAGCGGGAAAATGCGTTATAATTGTACCGTTTTAGATTTATCCAAAAGAGAAGTAGTTGCAACGGTAAATTCAAAATGGATTAATTCAGATTTAGCTATTCAGGCATTGTCAAAGGCGATAGAAAGAGAAAAGCCAAAAGAAGGCTTGATACTGCATTCAGATCAAGGTGTCCAATTTACTTCCTGGGAATTTACAGAGTATTGTGAAAAGCAAGGAATCACTCAAAGTATGAGTAAATCTGGATGTCCTTATGACAATGCTCCAATGGAACGATTTTATAAGTCTTTTAAAACAGAATTAATCTATTTAAATAAATTTGAAAATGATGAGCAGTTAGATAAGGCTGTAAATAAATATGTTTATGTCTGGTATAACCATATCAGACCACATAGTTACAATGGAGGATTGACTCCATTTGAAGCACGAAATAAATGTTGAAATATCCGAACTAAGTGTTACAAAAATGCTTGACCATTACAGTGCTTTTATTCCCAATAATGAAGAGCTTGGATAAGTAATTAAGATGTTCCTATGGACTGTGTTAAGGTGCTTCAAATAAGGTAAAATGATTTAAAATAGATATATAAGGCACTTACGTTTAACTAAAACTAGATTTGAGTGTCTTTTTTGCATGGGAAATGGGAATTGGCTGAAAATTTTAAGAAGATATGATATAATCAACATATCTAAATTATATTGAAAGGAGCGGGAAAGGTGTTTTACGATAAACAGCCAGTTTCTAATCAAGAAGATTATAAACAGATGCTTAAAATAATGGGACAATTATCGAATTTCTTTTCAGAAAGTGATTGCCCATACTTAGCATATAGAGCACATGAAAATATTTTTTGTAGATATTTAGAAGCAGAAAACTTAGCTCGCTCAGATTGTTCCGCAGATGCGAAAAAGGATGGTATTGGAATTGGATTAAAGACCTGGATGGGGAATGATGACCAGAAGGTAGCCGAGTTTGGAAAATTAAAAAAGAATTATACTCATTTGAGTGGGATAGAATTAGTAAAAAAGATTGCAGAATATCGTAACGAGCGAATTCGTGTAACGAAGAAATTGCATAGTATTAATCAGATGATTTATCACGTAGTAAAGCGTGTTCCGAATATGATGCAGATTTTAGAATGCACATTTGATTATATTGATATTGATTCGATAAAGATCATTCCAAATAGAGGGAATGATAATAACACGTATTTCACAGATGAAAAGCATACATATCATTTCAGTGTATCAAAGAACACATTATATATGATTTTTGATGATTTGGAATTGTTAGATTGTTTTGAAGTAGGGATAATAGATGACCCATATGTGTTTCTGCTATCGCTTACTCAACAAATTCCATTTAATAGATTACCAGTAGATTTTGTGAATGAACAAGGACAGGCAGTAGAAACATATCAGACGGCTATTAAAAAAAGAACTGTCATAAAACCCATGTTGTGTTTGCCATTGTATTCTAAAAGAAGTATAGATAAGGAAAGATTTGTTGCCGAAAAGAGTGGTTTGAATCAATGGAATGCAGCTGGAAGAGCAAGAGATCCGAATGAAATATATATTCCATATCAAGCTATCGATAGACAGAGAGATTTGTCTTTTTTCCCACCCAGAGACACCTCGTTTACTCTTCATTTGCCAGATGGAACGGATATATCAGCAAAAGTATGTCAAGAAGCTGATAAAAATAATCCGCTTATTGGAAAAGCAATAATGAGTAATCCTAACAAAGTACTTGGAAAATGGTTGTTAAGGGATGTATTTGAAGTGGAAGAAGGTACAGTTATCACATATGAGATGCTAGAGAAATTTGGTGTTGATAGTGTGATTTTTAAAAAAAACGATGAGTTAGATTATTCTATTGATTTTGCAGAAATTGGAACCTATGAGAAGTTTTATGGAGAGGAAGACTAGAAAGAATCTAGTCTTCCATATTTATTAGATTTAAATTGCGGCACGCCGCAATTTTTGGTAGAATGTTAGTAGTATATTTAGGAGGAATAAAGTATGTTAAAGTGTGCATCTTTTTTTGCAGGTGTAGGTGGAATTGATATAGGTTTTGAAAATGCCAAAATTTTTGATGTGGTATATGCTAATGAAATTGACCCATATCCAGCAAAGACTTATGAGTTAAATAGTAATTTAAAGGTTGATTGTAGAGATATACATGATGTTAAGTGTGAGGAACTTCCAGATTTCGATGTCATGTTAGCAGGATTTCCATGTCAGGCATTTAGCGTTGCTGGGTATAGAAAAGGTTTCGAGGATGAAAAAGGAAGAGGAACTTTGTTCTTTGAATTAGTAAGAATTATTAAAAGTAAAAAGCCACAGATTGTATTTTTGGAGAATGTAAAAAATCTCGTAGGACATGATAATGGAAATACTTTTTCGGTGATTGTAGATGAATTGAAAAAGGAAAATTATCATATAAAGTATGCAGTTTTGAACGCTATGGAGTATGGTAATATTCCGCAGAATAGAGAAAGAATATATATTGTTGCTTTTAAGGATGTCGAATTATATAAGAATTTTGAGTTCCCACTTCCAATTCCATTAAAAAAGAAGTTGTCTGATATTATAGATTTTAAAGCTTTGGTCGATGAAAAGTATTACTATACCAAAGGAAAGTATAAGGGGGATATCTATGAACAGTTGGTGACAGCGATGGATGATGAAAATGCAATCTATCAATGGAGACGTAAATATGTTAGAAAAAATAAAAGTGGGGTAGTGCCTACCTTAACAGCGAATCAAGGCGAAGGTGGTCATAACGTTTGTTTGATAAAAACAAGTTATGGTATAAGAAAGATGACACCACATGAATGTTTTAATACGCAGGGATTCCCAAAGAAATTCAAATTACCAACAGATATGAGTGATGCAAGATTGTACAAGCAGGCAGGAAATTCAGTGTGTGTAGCCGTTATACAAAGAATAGCAGAAAATATAGCTGAAGTTTATACACAAGGAGATAAATAGATGGTATGTCATATGTAATAAAAGGAGAACATAGAGATTCAAGAAGTGGAGGTAAAATTCATAATACTAAAGAGGCAGATTCTTATTAATACATTTCAAAAAAAATGGCGGAATTTGCATTGCAATGCAGTAAATAGTTTGGACACCAATTATTAGATGAACAAAATATTAGATAAAAAAATATATTATTATTTATTTTTAGTATTTTCATATCTATTAAAATAGTGTATGATAAAGAAAATAAAACACACAATAAAACAGACGAAGAGGTCAAAATGCTTTTACAAGCAGTTTGACCTCTTCGTCTGTTTTAGCCTAACGCTAAGGATTAGGGGATGATAGTATGAAAATCAAGATTACTGTGATAGTTAGTTCGCTTATAATAATCGGCTTTGCTTTGATGATAGGTAGGGTCAATAAGAAAACAGTCCTTACTGCATCTGTAGCATCAAGCCTTCAAGATGCCATGGAAGAAATTAAACAGCTGTACATACAAGAAAATCCTAATCTTGAAATGAATCTGAACCTTGGAAGTTCAGGCTCACTGAAACAGCAGATTGAACAAGGGGCACCAGTTGATTTGTTCTTCCCAGCAGCAAGAAAAGAAGTGGATGAACTGAATGAAAAGGGGCTTATTGAAGAAGGCACCATCAAAGAAGTACTAAAAAATGAATTAGTATTAATATCGAAAGACAAAGAGACAGACATAACAAGCTTTGAAGCTCTAAAAAAACTAAATGGACAATACATAGGAATAGGTGAATTTAGCAGTGTACCTGCAGGCTATTATGCAGAAGAAGTCCTAAGTTATTTAGAGATATTAGAAACAGTGAGGCCGAACATAGTTTTTGCAAAAAATGTGAAGGAGGTTCTCGCTTGGGTGGAAAGTGAAAATGCTGATCTAGGGATTGTTTATATGACAGATGCAAAGGCTTCAGACAATGTGTATAGGGTGTGCAGTGCACCAGAGGGAAGCCACACACCTATTGTTTACCCGATTGCAGCAATAAAAGGAAGTAAAAACTTAAGTGAAGCAAAGAAATTTATAGATTTTTTAAGTACTGAAGAGGCAAAAGAAGTTTTTAGGAAACATGGTTTTATAACAGAGTAAAGAGCAGAGTAAATTATAGAGTAAATGAGGAGCTTAGAAGCTTAGAAGGGAGGAGATTGTATGCATCAAGAGTTATCGCAAGAGTTATCGCCACTTATTATTTCATTAAAAACTAGTGTTGTGGCCACAATAATAGCCTTTGTATTAGGTATTTATTCTGCAAGGCTTGTGAGAAGGTGTGATAAAAAGTGGGTTGGCATTTTAGATAGTCTTTTTACCCTGCCTATGATTCTTCCGCCCACAGTAGTAGGGTTTTTCTTATTAGTGTTGTTTGGTAAAAATGGGGTATTAGGTGCAATACTGATTCGTTTTGACATACAATTAATATTTTCATGGAGTGCGACTGTTATTGCAGCAACAGTGGTTGCGTTTCCTCTTGTTTATAGAACACTAAGGGGATCTTTTGAACAAATTGATGAGAATATTATTTTTGCTGCAAGGACCCTTGGGATGAGTGAACGCAAAATCTTCTGGAAGATTATCTTGCCAATCTGCTGGCCTGGAATAGTTGCGGGGAATATTCTTGCCTTTGCAAGAGCACTTGGAGAATTTGGAGCGACCATGATGATAGCAGGCAATATTCCTGGGAAGACGCAGACTATGCCCCTTGCGATCTTCTTTGCGGTGGAGTCAGGGAATATGAAGCTAGCTGGATTTTGGGTAAGCTTGCTGATTATTGTTTCGTTAATCTGCATGGTTTTGATTAATTATTGGAACCAAATACAAAAGTCTTTTGGAAAGACAGTTAGGAGGAAAAAATGAGAAGGAAGAAGGAAAATAATAAGCTTGTTGTAGATTTTGTGAAAAATTTACCTGATTTTAAGCTTGAAATACAGGCGGAGATAGACATGGAAAAAGCAGGTTTATTAGGACGTTCGGGCTGTGGGAAAAGTATGGCACTTAAGTGTATAGCCGGAATAGAAAAGCCTGATTATGGCACCATTAGAATAGGTGATGAAATTTTATTTGATAGCAGTAAGAAGATTGATAGAGCAGCCAGACTAAGAAAAATTGGATACATATTTCAAGATTATGCCCTTTTCCCTCATATGACAATACAGCAAAATATTATGGCGGGTATGGAGGGATTAACAACCAGTGAGAAGTTAGAGGAGTGTAATAAAATTATTAAAGCGTTTCAACTTACAGGCTGTGAAAAACGTTTGCCAAGAGAATTATCAGGAGGACAAAAGCAGCGGGTAGCCATTGCAAGAATGATGGCGGCAAAGCCTAGAGTGCTTATGTTTGATGAACCTTTTTCAGCTTTAGATAGGCAGCTTAAAGAGGAACTGCACCAGCTGTTTTTAGATTTTTTTGAAGAAAGTAAGGGCCCTGTTATTTTTGTTTCCCATGATATTGATGAGGTCTATAAATTATGTGACAAAATAGCTGTTATCGATCATGGAAAATTTGAAGCCTTTCGTCAAAAGGAAGAACTCTTTGAAAGACCCGAAAAGTTAAATGTTGCACGTCTTACAGGATGCAGGAATATTTCTCCTGCAAAAAAGATAGGAGAAGATAGTGTGTTTTCTGAGTTTTGGGGAGTTCCCTTAAATGTATGTTGTAGTGATGGTGAATTCAAATATGTAGGAATAAGAGCCCATCATATTCACTTTAAAAGGGAAAAAAGTGAAAATACTTTTCCATTTAGAATCGAGGGAATGAGTGAAACTAGGTTTTCAGTGATTATGAGTCTATCACTAAAGGGATCAGATGGAAGCTATGGCGGAAAGTTTCAGCTTGAAATCGATAAAGAGATGTGGCACAGCATAAGAGAGGAAGGGGATTTGCCTTATATTGAAATACCAAAGGAAAGGATTTTAACACTAACGGACTAGTCTATCCATTTTAGACAAAAAACAAACAGAAAATATGGAATTTTTATACAAGTACGTTTATTGTTGCTCATAAGCATCCTATAGTAACATATAGCCTATAGATAAGAAAAGAATAACGCATTGACAAAGGGGTCTAAAGCCTTGGGATAAAAACCAAGCGTATTAGGCCCCTTTCGCGTATCTACATTTATCTAAATAAACATTTATTAATTAAAGTGAAAATGCCAAAATTCTGTGGAACAGGGAGGTAGTGTTATGAGACAAGTAGCGATTTATGGAAAAGGTGGTATAGGAAAATCTACAACAACACAAAACTTAACAGCAGGACTCGGAGAGATGGGCAAAAAGATAATGGTAGTAGGATGTGACCCTAAAGCAGATTCAACAAGGTTGCTTTTAGGAGGGCTTGCACAAAAAACAGTTTTAGACACCCTTAGAACTGAAGGAGAAGATGTTGAACTTGACTACATTATGAAAGAAGGGTTTGCAGGAATCAAATGTGTTGAATCCGGAGGACCAGAACCAGGTGTTGGCTGTGCAGGGCGCGGTATTATCACCTCAATAGGTATGTTAGAGAAGCTTGGAGCTTATGAGGCAGACTTAGATTATGTTTTTTATGATGTGTTAGGAGACGTTGTATGCGGTGGTTTTGCAATGCCAATTCGTGAAGGGAAAGCACAGGAAATATATATTGTAGCAAGTGGAGAGCTTATGGCACTCTATGCAGCCAACAATATTTCCAAAGGTATTCAGAAGTACGCAAATACAGGCGGTGTAAGATTAGGTGGTATTATCTGTAACAGTAGAAAGGTTGATGGAGAAAAAGAACTGATCGAAGCTTTTGCAAAGGAGCTAGGTAGTCAGATGATTCATTTTGTTCCTAGGGATAACGTGGTGCAAAGAGCAGAAATCAACAAGAAAACAGTTATTGATTTTAATCCTGAAGAAGACCAGGCAGATGAATATAGACAGCTTGCTCGTGCAATAGATGGTAATGATTTGTTTGTAGTTCCAAAACCAATGAGTCAGGACCGCTTAGAACAACTCATGATGGAACATGGTATCTTAGATGTTTAAAGCTTTTAGGTATTTCAAAATCATTATAAAAGAAAGGGTGTATGCAATATGTTAATGGTAAGAGCAATTGTAAGACCAGAAAAAGTAGGAGCAGTCCTTTTAGAGCTCCTTGAAGCAGGGTTCCCTGCAGTTACAAAAATGGATGTATACGGACGTGGTAAACAAAAAGGCGTTAAGGTCGGAGATGTGGTTTATGATGAGATTCCGAAAGAAATGCTTTTGCTGGTAGTAAATGATGAAGATAAAGATGATGTGGTTAAAGTCATCATGCGCACAGCGAGAACTGGTGAAAAAGGTAATTTCGGAGATGGAAGGATTTTTGTAAGTCCAGTTGAAGAGGCTTATACCATTAGTACAGGTAAAAAAGGACTATAAAAGGGGTGAAGGTCAATGAAAGAGGTTATAGCCATTATAAGGTTAAATAAGGTAAATCAGACCAAAGAAGCTCTTGCTGCAGCAGGTTTTCCCGCTTTTACATGTAGAAAAGTTTTTGGGAGAGGAAAGAAAAAAGTAGACTTTTCTATGGTAGAGAGCGTATTGGAAGAAGGGATTATCCCATCTGCATCTTTAGGTGAGCATCTGACAGAAGCTGCAAGGCTTATCCCAAAACGGGTTTTTACACTTATTGTAGAAAGTAAAGATGTTGAAAGAGTTGTAGATATAATTATTCAGACCAATTCAACAGGCAATAAAGGGGATGGCAAGATATTTATTCTTCCAATTGCAGAATCTTACCAAGTAAGAAACGGAGAATTAGCGGTAGATGCCTATTAGGCAGATGAAGATGGAGGTGAAGTAAGATGAGTAGTATTGAAAAAGTTCTTGATCGATATAGTTCCAGAGTTTATAAAAACCGTAAAGCACACATCATTGAAAAAACAGATAGTGTTCAGGAAATAGCAGCGAATACGAGAACTGTGCCAGGTGTTATGACAAACCGTGGATGTTGCTATGCGGGCTGTAAGGGCGTTGTACTTGGACCAATAAAAGATGCAGCGATTATAACTCATGGACCCATAGGGTGTAGTTTTTATTCATGGGGAACACGTCGTCATAAAGCTAAAGGTGATGAAAACACTAAGAACTTCTTAGAATATTGTTTTTCTACAGATATGCAGGAGGCAGATATCGTATTTGGTGGTGAAAAGAAATTAAGACAGGCGATTAAAGAGGTTGTGGAAATCTTTGATCCAAAAACTGTGGTGATATGTTCCACCTGCCCTGTTGGTCTTATTGGAGATGATATCCATGCTGTAGCAGCAGAAGCAGAAAAACTTTATGGCAGAAAGGTAATGGCATTTAGCTGTGAAGGTTATAAAGGTGTCAGCCAGTCAGGAGGCCATCATATTGCAAATAATGGACTGATCAAACATGTCATTGGCACAGGGGACAGAGTCCCTAAGAAATATCCTATTAATATTCTTGGCGAATATAACATAGGTGGCGATGGTTGGGAGATCAACAGAATTTTAAAAAGAATTGGTTATGATATTATTGCGTCTATTCCTGGAGATGGCAGCTATGTTGAGATACAAAGTGCTCATAAAGCTGATTTAAATATCGTGCAGTGTCATCGTTCCATCAACTATGTGGCTGAGATGATGAAAGATAAGTATGGTACCAACTGGATTAAGGTAAATTTCATTGGCGTAAAAAGTACGATTAAGTCTTTAAGAAATATTGCGAAATTCTTTGGCGATCCTGAGCTTATAGAAAAGACAGAGGAAGTGATTGCAGAGGAGCTGCAAACAATTTCTGAGGATATTGAGTACTATAAAGCGAAGTTAAAAGGCAAGACGGCAGCCTTATTTGTTGGAGGCTCAAGATCGCACCACTACCAATCCCTTTTAAAGGATTTGGGAATGGAAACTATATTAGCAGGGTATGAGTTTGCACATAGAGATGACTATGAAGGTCGTGAAGTTTTGCCAAATATCAAAGAGGATGCGGATAGCAAAAATATTGAATCTATTAAAGTGCAACCAGACCCTGAAAAATTCAAGGTTTGCTTATCTGAAGAAAGGTACAACGAGCTTAAGAAAGAGATCCCTCTTGAAAGCTACGAAGGAATGATCAAAGAAATGGAAAACGGTGCAATTGTTGTGGATGATTTAAACCACTTTGAAACTGAAGAATTTCTTAAACTTCTAAGGCCCGATATCTTCTTCTCAGGAATCAAAGATAAATATGTTGCACAAAAGGGTGGCACCCTTTCAAGACAGCTTCATTCTTATGATTATAGCGGACCTTATGCAGGATTTAACGGAGCAGTTAACTTTGCAAGAGATGTAACGATGGGGATCTATACACCAGCATGGGGCTATATCAAGGCTCCTTGGAAAACAGAGCCCACTTTAGAAGGGATAGTAGCAGGAGGTGAACAATAATGTTAGATTTAACACCAAAACAAGTATCTGAAAGAAGTGCACTAAGAATCAATCCAGCAAAGACTTGTCAGCCAGTAGGGGCTATGTATGCAGCACTTGGCGTCCATAAGTGTATGCCCCATAGCCATGGTTCACAAGGATGCTGTTCTTTTCACAGAATGTACCTGACAAGGCATTTTAAAGAACCTGCCATAGCTGCAAGTAGTTCCTTTACAGAAGGGGCCTCTGTATTTGGAGGTGGCAGCAACTTAAAAACTGCTGTAAAAAACATTTTTGATATGTACAATCCTGATATTATCGCGGTGCATACGACGTGCTTAAGCGAAACCATAGGGGATGATCTTGGTTCATTCATTCAAGATATGGATGTCATAGAAGGTAAGTATGTGGTGCATACCAATACACCAAGTTATGTAGGTTCCCATATCAATGGATTTAGCAATATGGTGACAGGATTTATTAAGTACTTATCAAAGTCAACCAAAACGAAAAACGGAAAAGTGAATATCATTCCTGGCTTTGTTAATCCTGGAGATATGAGAGAAATGAAGAAACTAGCAACGCTTATGGGAGCTTCTTACACCATGCTTCCTGATACAAGTGGTGTTTTGGATGCACCTATGACAGGAAATTATGAAATGTATCCAAAAGGCGGAACGAAGATACAAGATATTATGGCAATGGGAGACAGTGAACTGACACTAGCATTAGGTGAACTTACATCGGAGGATCCTGCGGTTAGCCTAAAGAAAAAATGCGGTGTACCTTATAAAGTATTGCCTCTTCCAATAGGTATTGCAGCAACAGATGCTTATGTTATGGCTTTATCCACCTTCACTAAAAATGAGGTGCCTTATGAATTAGAGGAAGAACGGGGTCAGCTTGTGGACATTATTTTAGATGGACATCCTTATTTTCATAATAAGACAGCAGCCATTTACGGCGATCCTGATACGGTTTTAGGTATTGCAGCCCTTCTTCTTGAAATGGGTATGATTCCTAAATATATGGTGACAGGGACACCTGGTGAGGCATTTGTTACAAAAGCAAATGAATTGTGCGAAAAAGTGGGTATCACAGGCTGCATAGCAAAAGCCTCAGCAGACTTATTTGAAATGCACCAGTGGATTAAAAATGATAAAGTAGATCTTCTTATTGGGGGAACCCATGGCAAATATATAGCACGTTCAGAGGATATTCCACTAATTAGAGCAGGATTCCCTATTATTGATCGCTATGTGCACTCTTATATGCCTATTGTAGGTTACAAAGGTGCCATAAGACTTGTAGAACTGATATTGACAGCTTTAATGGACAGACAAGATAGAGATTGCAATGATGAAGACATGGAAATGGTAATGTAATAGTTTTGTAAATAGAATGATGACAAGGTTTCATAGGGCAGATGCCTAGGTGTTTAAGAAGCCTTGTCATAAAAATATAAAAAAGAAGGGGTGGGTAGGCATGAAAGGAATGATCCTAAATACAGTACAGCAGGATAGTACGTTACTTAAGGAAAGAGAAGATTTTATTTATTGTAAAGATGGGTGCAGTATAGATAACTTTCGATGTGATGCAGAAAGTTTATCTGGTGCAGTAAGCCAAAGAGCTTGCGTATACTGTGGTGCACGTGTCGTACTGAATCCCATAACAGATGCCTTTCATATCGTCCATGGCCCTATAGGCTGTGCAAGCTACACATGGGATATAAGAGGAAGTCTAACAAGTGCTGAAGATCTTTACAGAAACAGTTTTTCTACAGATCTTAAGGAACAAGATATTATTTTTGGAGGAGAAAAAAAGCTTGAAGCAGCCATTGATGAGGTTGTTCATACCTATGCACCAAAAGTTATCTTTATTTATGCCACATGTATTGTGGGCGTTATTGGAGATGATGTAAAAGCAATATGCAAACTAGCTGAGAAAAAACATGGCATTAGAGTCATTGCGGTTATGTCACCAGGTTTTGCAGGGCATAAATCTGTAGGTTACAAAATGGCATGTAACGCGATTATGGAACTTATTGGCGAGGCAAAACCCAATAAAACAGAGGCAGTTAATATCTTAGGTGATTTTAATCTAGCTGGAGAGATGTGGATTATCAAAGATTATTTAAAACAAATAGGGATTGAGGTAGCAGCCCAGATTACAGGAGATGCAAACTGTGAGCAAATCATGCTGGCCGGAGGAGCCAAGCTTAATATTGTTCAATGTGCTGGATCTATGACTTACCTAGCAAAACGCATGGAAGAAGAAATGGGAATCCCTTATGTGAAGGTCAGCTTTTTTGGAATTGAGGATACCACGCATTCACTGATTCGCGTAGCAGAAGCACTTGGAAATCAGGAAGCCGTAAGAAAAGCTGAGGTATTATGTAAAAATGAGAAAAATAAGTTACAGAACTTTTTAAATAAATATAGAAAGAACTTAGAGGGGAAAAAAGCCGCGATTTATGTAGGTGGTGGATTTAAGGCGATTTCTCTGATTAAGCAGTTTAATGAAATAGGCATTGAAACAGTGGTCGTAGGAACGCAAACAGGGAAGAAGGATGACTATGAAATTATTCAGAATTTAGTTAATGATGGAGCAGTTGTTCTTGATGATGCAAACCCAGCAGAACTTGAGGCTTTTATGAAGGAAAAGAAAGCAGACATTCTTGTAGGTGGCGTAAAAGAAAGACCCCTTGCCTATAAGCTGGGCATTGCATTTTGTGACCATAATCATGAAAGAAAACATCCACTGGCAGGATTTATCGGTGTTAAAAACTTTATTGAAGAGATTAACTTAAGTATGAATAGTCCTGTTTGGGGCTATATAAGGAGGGGAACTTATGAGCAAGCATTTGGTTAACCTAACAACAAATCCATGTAAGATGTGTATGCCTATGGGTGTTATCACTGCCTTCTACGGAATTCACAAATGTATGAGCATTCTTCATGGTTCACAAGGCTGCAGTACGTACATTAGACGTCATATGGCAACCCATTATAATGAACCAGTGGATATTGCATCATCATCGCTTACTGAACAGGGAACAGTCTATGGGGGAGAAAAAAATCTTATCCAAGGGATTGAAAATCTAATTGCCCTCTATCATCCAGAAGTTATAGGCGTTGCAACGACCTGTTTAGCAGAAACCATAGGAGAAGATATAGGGCAGATCATTAAGAAGTTTTACGACGAGCATCCAGATTCTTTAGTCAAATTGATTCCTGTACCATCAGGTGGCTATATGGGAACACAATATGAGGGTTTTTTCAGAGCACTTTATGGAATTATAGCCCATACAGAAATGGATCGTACACCAAATGATAAGGTAAATATTATTACGGGGCCAATCAGTCCAGCAGATACAAGATATTTAAAAGCCTTGCTTAATGCCTTTGAGATAGATTATATATTACTCCCTGATTTATCTAAGAATCTAGATGGAGGCTATTATAAAGAATATCATAGGCTACCTGATGGGGGCACAACACTTAGCGAAGTGTCAAAGATGGCAGGAGCAAAGGTGACTATTGAGCTAAGCACTTTTTCTCAAGAGGCTTATTCACCAGGTAAATATCTAGAGGAAGAATATGGTGTTCCCTATATAAGACTTAACCTTCCTGTAGGACTTAGAGATACAGATGCACTCATTAAAACTTTAGCTGAAATAACGCAAAAAGATATCCCAAAAAGCTTGAAAGAAGAAAGATCTAGATATCTAGATGCTATGATTGATTCCCATAAATATAACGCTGAAGGCAGGGCGGTTTTGTTTGGTGAACCAGATTTTGTGTATGCAGTTACTCGGTTATGTTGTGAAAATGGAATCATGCCAGTAGTAACAGCAACAGGATCAAAGTGCAAAGAACTAAAAGAGATGCTAAGAAGAGATATAAAGGAAGTGGCAGACAAACTTTTTGTTTCAAAATATATCATCATTGATGATGCAGACTTTGAACTAATTGAGAGCTATGCCCTTATGCATAAAGCAAATATCATGATTGGCAGTTCAGACGCACGAAGAATAGAGGAGAAACATGGCATCAGCTTAGTAAGGTGTGCTTTTCCAGTACATGACCGCATTGGTGGTCAGAGGATTAGAATGCTTGGTTATGAGGGAGGGCTATTACTTCTTGATCAAATCACCAATACGATTCTTAAGAATAAGGAAGGCTCTTTCAGAAAGGATCTCTATAGTAAATACTATAAAGAGAAAAAGTCTAATATCATTGCTTTGTATAGACCATCAAAAGGAGAGAAAGAAGGAGCAATAGAAGAAAAAGAGTTAGCAAAAAATGAACTGGAAAAAGAAAAAGTGCCAATAGAAGAGAAAGAGCTAACAATAGAAGACAAGAAGAAGACACATCCTTGTTTTAGTTGTGGTAGTGCTCATAAATATGCCAGAATTCATTTGCCAATAGCACCTAAATGCAATATCAGTTGTAATTACTGTGTAAGAAAGTTTGACTGCCCAAATGAAAGTAGGCCAGGTGTGACAACCCAGGTCCTTCAGCCTAAAGAAGCATTAGAAAGATACATACAAGTGAAAAAAGATGTGCCGAATCTTACGGTTGTTGGCATAGCTGGGCCAGGAGATGCTCTTGCGAACTTTGATAAGACTAAGGAAACATTACAGCTTATAAGAAACTATGATAAAAATGTGACTTTTTGTCTTTCTACCAATGGACTGATGCTACCAATGTATGCAAGTGAACTTGTTGAGCTAGGTGTAAGTCATGTTACGATAACAATTAATGCGGTAGATCCTAAAATCGGAGCACAAATCTACAAAAAGATAAACTATCTAGGAACCAATTATACAGGAGAACAGGCAGCAAGTATTCTGCTTGCCAATCAGCTTTCAGGGCTTAGATTTTTATCTGAGAGGGGACTCGTCTGCAAAGTAAATATAGTTACCCTTAAGGGCATTAATGATGAGCATATTGAAGAAGTCGTTAAGAAAGTTAAGGAGCTTGGAGCCAGCATCACCAATATTATGCAGATGATTCCTGTTGCTGGAAGTGTCTTTGAGAATATACCCCTTGTAAGCAACAAAGAGATCATGGCTCTTAGAGAAAAATGCAACATTCATCTAGAGCAAATGTATCATTGCAAACAGTGTAGGGCAGATGCAATTGGCATGCTTGATAAAGACATTTCTATGCACTATTCAGTCCCAAAAGAGGAAGAGTCCATAAGCATAGAGCTATTAGGGAAGACACCCATTCGGTTTGCTGTTGCATCTAAAAGCGGAATGCTTATTGATGAACACTTTGGGCATGCTAAGGCGTTTTATATTTATGATTATGTCAATGGAAAACCTGTTTATATAGAGAATCGAAAAGTAGTTAAGTACTGCAACGGAGCTGAGGTCTGTGATGATGAACAAGATAAGATAGAAGATATCTTAAGAACCATTGGAGACTGTCAAGGCGTACTTACTCTAAGAATTGGGAATGCCCCTGAGAGAAAGCTTAAAGACAGAGGCATAAGTGTATTTAAAACGTACGATAGGATTGAAAAAGCATTAGAAGAGGCAGCACAAAAATTAAGATAAGGAGTGAAGAAGATGGTATCACCTAAATATCATGTATTTATTTGTACGAGTTGTAGAATCAATGGTGTTCAGAAAGGTTTCTGCTATTCAAAAGAGGCAACGACTATTGTCCAGCGTTTTATGGAAGAGATTGAGGATAGGGATTTATCATCAGAGGTTATGATTACCAATACAGGCTGCTTTGGTATCTGCGATAAAGGACCTATTGTCGTGATCTATCCAGAAGGCACTTGGTACGGGAATGTGACGCCAGATGATGTAGAAGAAATTGTGGCTGAGCATTTAGAAGGAGGCGAAAAAGTACAGCGTCTTCTTATTTAAAATATTACCTAAAGGTGGGGATAAAATGTTCAAGATAATCGATCGAACCCTAACAGCTATAAAACTAGAAACAAACCACCCAACAGGACAAATGTTATCTGATATGTGTCTGTATCTACCAAGGTTGGGGGTTGATTTTATAGAAGTGTCCGTGCCGATACTAAGCCGAATTGGAAAGCTGCCTGAAGGACCTAAATATATTCTTAAGCTAGACGCACCAGAAGAAATGAGAAAGTATCCTGGTTTTGAGAAATATGTGTGGAAAAGTAAGGATCCTCTTCAAATAGATAAGGTCGTTCATGAAATTCAAGTGAATGATGTAAGAGAGATTCCCATGCTCAGCCGGTATGAACATCTAAGTAACGTACGCGTTACTGGACTTGATGAACTCATGTGTGCAGATTACATGCTTGAGATGAACAGGATTAAGGAACTATTTAGCCCATCTGTTGAGTTTTTTCCTCAAAACAGTTACTACTGTGCAACAGCTCTTGCGATTGAGTGGCTGCAAAATGGTGGAAAGAACGTAGGCGTAAGCTTTGCTGGTATTGGCGGCTATGCAGTGCTTGAAGAAGTGATCGTTGCTGCAAAAGTGATTATGCATAAGAAAATAAATGTAGACCTCAGTATTTTGCCTGAGGTTACTGCACTTTATGAAAAGATTACTAGGCATAAAGTGAGTTACAATAAAGCTGTTTTGGGAGACAATATATTTATAGTAGAAGCAGGCATTCATGCTGATGGTATTAACAAAAATCCGATCACCTATGAACCTTATGATCCCAAAACAGTAGGTAAAAAAAGACGAATCGTTGTGGGAAAACATTCAGGGATAAGTGCCATTAAGATCAAGTTAAGTGAAAGAGGAGCCGAGCTTCCAGAATATTTACTAGAGATTATTCTAGAAAATGTAAAGGAAGAAAGTATAGCTAAAAGACGTAGTTTAACAGATAGTGAATTCATTCATATCGTAAAAGGGGTGATGGCTAATGAAAAACAGAAGATATATTGTTGATACAACACTTAGGGATGGAGAGCAAAGTGCAGGAATAGCCTTTAAACTTGAAGATAAAGTCAGACTAGCCAAACTAATGGACGATATAGGAATTTATCAAATAGAAGCAGGAATACCTGCAATAGGGAAGGTAGAGAAAAAGGCAATTAATAAGATTATGGAAAATAGAAAACATGCAGTAATCTCTGCATGGAACAGAATGAACTTATCAGACATTAGACACTCCATGGAATGCGAACCGGATATCATTCATATTAGTGCACCTGTTTCTTATGTACAGATTTATTCTAAACTACGCAAGAACAAGCAATGGCTTAGAAGCAATCTTATAGAGTGTGTTCGTTATGCATTAGACAAAGGTTATAAGGTTACAGTAGGATTTGAAGATGCTTCAAGAGCAGATATTTCTTTTATTGTGAGCCTTGGTGTGATGCTAAAGGATATAGGCGTAGCTTACATACGTTATGCAGACACAGTGGGGGTTCTAACACCACACAATGTTTCAGATGTTATAAAATCTATTATCAAGTATACAGAGCTGGACGTTGAAATCCATGTGCATAATGATTTTGGTATGGCTGTGGCTAACTCTTTAGAAGCGGCAAAGAGTGGAGCAAAATATATTGATTGTACATTTTTAGGAATAGGAGAAAGAGCAGGTAATTGTGATTTTGCCAAGTTCATTAAGTCAAGCGATGGTATTATGGATTATTGTATATCAAGGCAAAATGCATTAGAAGTGCAAAAAGAAATATGCGAGATAATAAAAAAGAGAGCATAGAAAATTTAGAAACACGGTATATGTCTGAATGATGAACATATAGCGTGTTTTTAACTTATGCGATTCTCAAGCAAGCGAAAATATATTATTGCCTCGTATTAAAATAGTGATGAAAATGCTATAATATAGCTATATGTGTGAAAAAACTGAAAAATAGTAATGAAGAATGTCTTAAGAAAATGTTTGTCTGACAGAAAGGAATAGTTTATGGTATTAGAAAATAAATTGGGTATTACAGATGCCACAGATTTAGCCCGTATGGAAGAAAAAATTAGCAAAACTAAAGCCTTGGAGTTGTTTGAAAGCGGAATTTTGAACACCTTTCCTGTAGGTAACTTTGAAGGTTTGGCGTTGATTCATGAGTATCTGTTTGATGAAATCTATGATTTCGCTGGGAAAATTCGTGATGTTAATATTGCAAAAGGTAATTTCCGCTTTGCACCAGTTATGTATTTGAATGTGGCACTAGAAAACATTGCAAAAATGCCTCAGACTAACTTCGAAGAAATCATTGAGAAGTATGTAGAAATGAATGTGGCACATCCATTCCGTGAAGGAAATGGACGAAGTACCCGTATTTGGCTGGATGCTATCTTGAAAAAGGAAATCGGACAGGTTATAGACTGGAGCCAAGTTGACAAGGATGATTATTTTCTTGCCATGGAGCGTAGTCCCATTAAGGATGTTGAGATCAAGGTGCTACTTAAGGCAGCTCTCACAGATAAAATTAATGACCGTGAGGTCTATATGAAGGGAATTGACGCAAGTTACCACTATGAAGGATATAATGTCTATAAGATGGAAAATATCAAGAACGAAAAATAAAGGCGTGGCAGAATTACGTTTTTCTTGATAGACAGGCACAATTTATCTTATAATTGATTTTGATAGAGTGGATCAGGTAATATGCCGACAGGGCAGATGCAATGTGGCATATGAATGACTATGGGAGGAGATAGTTTGATGCAGAAAATAGAAACTAGTCGCTTAATATTACGAAATTATACTGAAGCTGACTTTGATGATTTATATGAGTATCTTTCTGACCCTGCTGTAGTTGAATATGAACCATATAAAGCAATGACTAAAGAGGAAGTGGCTGGCAATCTCAGATGGAGAATAAGTACAGATGAGATGATTGCTGTAGAATTAAAAGCAAATCGCAAGATGATCGGCAATGTCTATCTTGGGAATAGAGATTTTGATACCTTAGAGCTGGGATATGTTTTTAATAAAGATTATTGGGGTTATGGTTATGCCTATGAGGCATGCAAAACATTAATTGCAGATCTATTTAGTAAAGGAATGCACAGAATTTATGCAGAATGTGATCCGCTAAATCTAAGTTCATGGAAGCTATTAGAAAAACTTGGTTTTGTAAAAGAAGCACATTTTAAAAAGAATATTTACTTTTGGAAAGATGAGTTTGGCAATCCTATTTGGAAAGATACCTATGTCTACTCATGCTTACGAAAAGTAACAATACAGAGAGGATGTTAAGTAAAATGGTTAAGCACGTTATTTTATGGACATTAAAAGATCAGTATTCTAGTGAGGAAATTACTGAGATTAAAAAAGGTATGAAAGAGGCTCTAGAAGAACTTAAAGGGCATATTTCTGGACTGATTGATATTAAGGTTAATACAGAGCCACTAAGTAGTTCTAACTGTGATGTGATGCTTGATTCTTTATTTGAAGATGAAGAAGCATTAAAAAACTACGCAGTTCATCCACTCCACGTTGAGGCAG
Organism: Bacillota bacterium; assembly: GCA_023410675.1. GTDB lineage: Bacteria > Bacillota > Clostridia > Lachnospirales > Cellulosilyticaceae > JAEYPM01. The sequence goes on from JAEYPM010000037.1 coordinate 19,593, forward strand.
CGAATAATAAGGTAAGACCATTTACTGCAAGTAGAGTATGTATGGATTATGAGGTTTAACTTTTAGCGTGTAATAAGGAAGAAAAGATAAAAGTATTCTATAAAATAAAAGGGATGATATAACCATGGAACAGTATTTTAAAAGTGTTTTGGAACAGGATCTAGCAGCAATTGTTTTGTGCAATCTTCAACATGAGATTATCTATATGAATCCAGCAGCTGCTAAAAGATATGAAAAAAGAGGGGGCTATAGTTTATTAGGCAAGAGCCTACTTAATTGCCATAACCCAAGATCAAATGAAATCATTAAGAAAGTATTGGCTTGGTTTGAAGCATCCAAAGAGCATAATATGATATATTCATTTTTTAATGAAAAAGAAAATAAAGATGTATATATGGTAGCTTTGCGTGACGATGATGGAAACCTTATCGGATATTATGAGAAACATGAGTATCGAAATCGTGAAATAGCGAAGTTTTATGATTTTGGAGAATAAGAATAGCCTATGAATATCATACCAATAAAAGTTTCAAAGGGGCTGTTACACTAAGTGAATTAGTGATCAGTTCCTTTTTAGTATAATTTATGTGAATTTTTTATATGGAGATGATTAAGATGATAAATATTAGCATAGCTGATGATGTGTTATCAATTTCAGGAAGTTTTGATTTTGGATACATTGGGATATATAAAGACGATCAAATTTGTATTTTAGATAATCTTGATGAAATAAAAGAGTGGGATATTGTAAGCAAGGGATTGGATGTTGCGGTATGTACTGACGAAGAAATAGTACAATTTATAATGAAGTATTTTAATGATTTTGAGAAGCGGATTAAGGACAATATTAAGCTTGTTAATGATAACTTTTTGCTGAATATGTTTGTGGACATGGAAGCATGTGGCTGTGAATTTTGGAAGATAAAAGAATTAGTTATTGAAGAAAAAATGCCTTCTACTATAGAAGGAAATATATATGAACCCTATTGGGATACTTTGTCAGAGTTAGCGAAAGAGTACGATGATGTGCCAAATGATGGAACAGTGAAAAAGACAGATGTTGAAGCAGTAGTTCGAAAGAATTATCCAATGTTTGATCTTGATAATTTTATAAAAAATATAATACCAGAGTCAGTAACTTTAACAGATGGATATATAAGTTTCCAGTGTTCAGATAATTTTAACTATAAAATATTATGTTCAGCATATGATGAATTGGACGAAAGCCTTAGATTTACTGATTGGCATAATTTTTAGTATTATCTACTATAAACTTCATGATGTGTCCTCCTTAAGTATTTATACCTAATGTTGCATCCTTTCAGAAAGTACGAATAGTAGAAATTCAAATGAGACTCTGCGTGTAACATGGATCTGTTATACGCAGGGTCTCGTTTTTTAAGATAAGCCAAGCCAATGACCAGTATGTTGACATATCCCATATCACAAAGAGATACTAACTACTTCCTACAAGTAAATTGAATTAAGTTTATCAATTAGTCCATGAGTTGTCAATTTGCTTATGTTCATCTTATTTATTGCTTCAAGTATTGCAAATGATATACGGTATTTAAAGATAAATACATGTTAAAACATTATATTTATGAGCAAAAAACATTAGGAATGCACGATATAAATGGAAAATATTTGCATATATATGTGAATTAAGGTTATACTTTATATAGCATTAAAAATTGTGAAAATTTACAAACCTAGGAGTACTATTCTAGCATAATTACATAATCGTAACTTAAAAAAATGTATGCTATAATCAAATCATATAATGCCAGAGGTGTTTGCCTAATGAAAAAGTATAAAGTAAAACCTTATAATAGCTACTATCATTACAAACATAATAAAAGTATGCGTATAAAATTTTTGATCATGTCCCTCATTTGCCTTATAGGCATGGGCTTAATTTTGGGAATATATAGAAATGAAATTAAGAATTTTTATGAAGAACATATTATGGTAGAAACTGCAAATGAAAAGAAAGAAGTGCAGCCTTTTTATTTTCAGGAAGGGCCTAAAAATTATCACCTATTTAAGGTTCCAGTTAAGGTTAAAGGAATCTATATACCAAGTCGCAAAATGAGTGAATTAGATAGTTATTTGGAGCTTGCTAGAAAGACAGATATTAATGCCTTCGTAATAGATATAAAAGATGATGAAGGCTATATTACTTTTCATACAGACAATCAAAAACTAGTGCAAATGGGAAGTGTGAAGAAAAATCCTCCAATAAAAAATATCAATCAAGCTATAGCAAAGATGTATGAAGAAGATATTTATCCTATAGCGAGAATTGTTGCATTTAAAGATTCGGCATTAGGGGAAAAGTCTTCGGATAGAGTTATTCATGATACTAAGGGTAATATATACAGAACACCACGTGAAAAACAGGTGTGGCTTAATCCGTATGACAAAAGAAATTGGGCGTATATTTTAGAAATAGCTAAAGAAGCCGCAAACCTTGGGTTTAAAGAAATTCAACTAGACTATGTTAGGTTTCATGAATCTATGAATAGTGATAGGGTACAGCTAGATCCTAACAAAAGTAAGGCTACTGTTATCACAGAATTTATTAATTATATGAGTGAAGAATTAAAGGAGTACAATGTTTATGTATCAGCAGATGTATTTGGAGCAATAATAACCAGTAAGCGTGATGGAGAAATCGTTGGGCAAGACTATAGACAGATGGTAAAAAAACTTGACTATATTAGTCCTATGGTATATCCTTCACATTATGGGAAAGGTTCTTTTGGAATAGAGTACCCAGATTTATCTCCATATGATATAATATTAGGTGCAATGGAAGCATCATCAGATGTTATTAAGCAAAATCCAAGAGAAGAGCGAAAGGCTATTGTTAGACCTTGGCTACAAGATTTTACCGCTTCATGGCTAGATCCACATCAAAAATATGGAAAAAAACAAATACAGGATCAAATTAAAGCGACTTATGATGCAGGATTAGATGAATGGATTTTATGGAATTCATCAGGTCGATATACTGAATCCGCACTATTAAATGAGTAAAGGATGTGCAGCTTTGATAGATAAAAATAGAATCATATTAATGTCTAAACTAGCATTATATGAAAAAAGACATATGAAAGAAGATAAGAAAAGGACTTCTTATTTTCGTGAAGATTATATCTATTCTAAGAACTTTATGACACGTATATGTGTTACAATCTGCATCTTTATGTTTGCAGGCGTTAATGTTTTAAACAAAATCAATAATGGTGAAAACATTCCGTTGCTTGATTACTATGAGTTATTTAATTCGTACATTGTCCCCTATAGTAGTTTGCTTGTAGTATCTCTATTTATTTATACATTAGTATCTACAGTAATATATGGTAGAAAATATGATTTATCACAAAAAAGAATACAGTTTTATAAAGAACAGTTAAAAAAGCTAGATGAATGTGATAAACATAAGTTATCAAATTAGGAGGACTAAGATGACACCGAATGAAACGTTGTTAACAATAAGGCAAGATTTAATTAGAATATATAAACAATATGAAGTAGCAATAGTACCTATACTTAAATTTATTACACTATTTATCACCATAGTATTGTTTAACCATCAAACCAATTATGTAGGCATATTATCAAAACCCATAGTCATTTTATCAATAGCATTAGTAGGCGTAATATTGTCAGATAGGGGGCTTGTCTTATCTGGTATCATAATCTGCACAATTAATGCACTAGCAGTAAATCTTATTTTTGCGATACTTGTCTTTGGGGTTTTGTGCGTGCTGTATTTAGCATTTATGCGACTATTTCCAAAAGAAAGCTTGCTCATTATATCAACTTCCATATTACTTAATCTAGGGATGGCCTATGTGCTCCCTATATTAGCAGCACTTTTTGGAGGACCTGCATGTATTATGGCTATTATTATTGGTATTCTTCTATGGCAAATAACACCTCAAATAGCAGGATTATTTACAAAAGAAGTAGGAGGATCTATCAATACTTTAGACTTTACTAAGAATTTTAGTAGTTTACTATTCGAAAATATATTATCCAATAAGAGTATGCTATGTTTTATTGTTATATTTTTTATTGTGTTTTGTGTTGTATACATAATTAGAAAACTTTCCATAGATTACGCTCACTATATTGCTATTATAGTTGGTGGGGTTATTAACTTAGCAGGATTTGGTATTGCTATGTTGTTTTTGAACATAGACATAAATTTACTGATCTTATTATTAATGACACTATTAAGTGTTAGCATAGCAGTAATCGTTCAGTTCTTTTCTATAGTGCTAGATTATTCAAGGGCAGAGATCGTGCAGTTTGAAGATGAAGAAAATTATTATAACGTTAAAGTTATTCCCAAAATCAATATTATGTCTTATAATAACAAAGTAAAACATATTTATTATAATGATAAAAACGATTATTATTGAAGGAGTATTGAAAAGTGGATATGATAAGAGAAGCCCTTGACAAAATATCTTTTTTAAACATTCCCCATATATGGATTAGAGATATTTTAGATATATTAGTGGTGGCATTTGTCATTTATAAACTATTAGCGTGGATAAAGGATACCAGAACATGGGCTTTGTTTAAGGGAATATTAATATTTATTGTCATAGCAATTGTCTCTTATGTATTGCAACTTCAAACAGTATGGTGGATTTTATCAAACACGATAACAGTGGGAACCATTGGTTTGGTCGTGGTGTTCCAACCAGAATTAAGACGTGGCTTAGAGCAAATAGGAAGAGGAAGACTTTTAGGCTTCATTTTGCTAAATGAAGATAGTAAATTAGAAGGGCTTACTAATGATGCAATTGAGGAAATCTCAAAAGCATGTGCCCATATGTCGAAGATGAAAACAGGAGCCCTCATTGTTATTGAGCAGGAGACAAAACTCGGTGATGTGGAGCGATCTGGTATTAATATAGATGCAACCATAACCATGCAGCTTCTTATTAATATTTTTGAAAAAAATACGCCACTTCATGACGGAGCAGTTATTATAAGAAATAACCGTGTATCGGCTGCAACATGCTTTTTACCACTAGCAGATAGTATGGACATAAGCAAGGAATTAGGGACAAGACATAGAGCGGCCATTGGATTATCTGAAGTTTCAGATGCTATTGTTTTTGTAGTATCTGAAGAAACTGGGACGATATCTTATGTTAGAAATGGTAAGATTAGAAGAGGGATAGATTCAGAAGCTATTAGAAAAATTTTAATAGCTACACAGAAGAAGAAAAAGACAGATAAAAAACTAAGTATATGGAAAGGAAAGCAAAAAAGATGAAAAAACTTTTGACGCACAACTTACCATGGAAAATAGTTTCGTTTTTGCTTGCAACAGTACTTTGGCTCTTTGTTATTAATTCACAAAATCCAACCCAACCTCAAAAAATTGAAAATATACCCGTTGAAGTGAGAGGACTTTCAGAATTAGCTGGCAAAGGGTTTGTTATACAAAATGAAGATCAACTTAAAAATCAGACTTTGAAGGTTGTTGTGGAAGGACCAAGACTAGAAACTGAAAAAATAGTTAAGGATCCAGCATTAATAGATGTAAAATTAGATATCACTAATTTAATTAATAATGTTAATATGGATAATGACTCAGTTACTAAATTAGCTATTTATGATATTAAGATCAGAGAAGGAATCAAAGGTGTTAATATAGTTGATTATAGTCCTAAAACTTTTACACTGACTTTTGAAAAAGAAGAAAGTGTCTCAAAGAAAGTTGAAATTGCTGTTATTGGAGATGCACCAAGTGAATATACAGCTTTAGAGCCTATTATCAAACCATCACATATTGATATATGGGGAGGAGCATCTTCTATAGATAAGATTGATAGAGTTTTAGTAGATATTAACTATGAGAATTTCTCAGAGAATTCGATTAGCTATACAGCACCAGTTAGAATACTTGATGATAAAGGCAATGTATTAACGAATCTTAAAAAGTCACCTCAGTTTGTAGAAGTTACACTGCCAATAGGCAAAAAGAAAACCGTGGTTGTCGAGCCAATGTTTACAGGAAAATTACCTGAGGGTTACTTCCATACGAATACCATTGTCAATCCAAAAGAATTAACAATTGTAGGAAAGCCAGAAGTAGTGGATTCAATAAATAGTATTCAGCTTCAGCCTATTGCTTTAGATAATTTAATACAGACAAGCACACTAAAAGTAGACTTTAAGCTTCCAGAAGGTGTTAAATATATAGATGTTATAGATAATAAAGCAACTGTAATTGTTGAAATCAAGAAGCAAGATTCATTTACCTATTCAATACCTGTAGAAGATATTGACATAGAAGTGATGGGTCTATCTGAAGACCTAAAGTATGAACTAACCACGGAACAGATTTCTCTTATGCTTAGGGCAACAGCTGAAGAACTATTAAGCTTTAATAAGAAAAATATTAAAGGGAAAATTGATATGTCATCCCTTGCAGAAGGGCATTATCAATCAATTTTAGAGTTAGAGATACCTGATAATTATACTATTGTTAACAAACCTATACTCGTCGACATCAAGATTTTGCCAAAGGAACAAGTGACTTCAGAACCCGCAGCAGAACAAACAAGCATACCTAATGAATAAAAAGATAAGTATATAAATTTGACGAAGATGCATAGATAGGTTTAGCCTACTATGCATCTTTAAATATATATGAGGACATGTAACATTCCTTCTGATTTTATTCAAAGCATAGAATATAAGAAGAAGTGAACTTGGATAAATGCTTATATGGGCACACATAATAAAACAAGTACTGTGCATTTAACATAAAAATTCATTTAAGTGTAGTTTCTTTATAACCTAAAAACGACAACATAATTTACAAGAAAGAAGGTCATGATGATGGAGAAATATGTAATAGGTGTAGATTTTGGAAGTGATTCTTGCAGAGGTGTTATTACAAGCACTGAGGACGGGAAAGAGTTAGCGAGTGAAGTATTTGTTTATCCAAGATGGAAGGAAGGTTTATATTGTGATGCAAGTATCGCACAGTTTAGGCAGCATCCTCTTGATTATGTAGAGGGATTAAAGCATGTTATTAAGGAGTCAGTCAAAAAAGTAGATGCCTATGTAGTTGAAAATATAGTTGGTATTGGTGTTGACACAACAGCATCTACACCTTGTGCTGTAGATAGAGAAGGGACACCTTTAGCATTACTTCCAGAATTTGCAGATAACCCAAATGCAATGTTTATTCTATGGAAAGATCACACAGCAGTTCAAGAAGCAGCTTTAATCAATGAAACGGCTAAAACTTGGCAAGGCATGGACTATACGAAATATGTTGGTGGTATTTATTCATCTGAGTGGTTTTTTGCTAAGATATTAAGAACATTAAGGATCGATGAGAAAGTAAGAGAAAAAGCCTATAGCTTTGTAGAACATTGTGATTGGATTCCAGCACTACTTACAGGCAATAAAAATCCAGATACACTATTTCGTAGCAGATGCGTAGCTGGACACAAGGCAATGTGGAATAAGGAATTTGATGGGCTCCCAAGTGAAGAATTTTTAACAAGTATTGATCCTTTGTTTAAAGGGTTAAGAGAGAGGCTTTTTAAAGAGACTTATACTTCGGATGTAGCAGCAGGCATCTTAACTGATGAGTGGGCAAGAGAACTCGGGCTTCCACAAGGAATTAAAGTGGGGGTAGGAGCAATAGATTGTCATATGGGAGCAGTAGGTGGAAACATTAGACCTAAAGCTCTAGTTAAGGTCATGGGTACATCCACATGCGATATTATGATTGAGGATAACAAGCTCATGGAAAACGTGCTTGTAAAAGGTATATGTGGACAAGTAGATGGGTCAGTTATTCCAGGAATGTTAGGAATGGAAGCGGGTCAATCAGCTTATGGAGATATTTATGCGTGGTATAAAAGGCTCCTTGCATGGCCACTAAAGTTAGTCCCCAGTGAATATAGAAAAGAAGCCGAAGATAAAATGCTCTATGAACTTGAAAAAGAGGCACAATTAGTTGATCCAAGAATAAGTGGGATATTAGCAATAGACTGGATGAATGGAAGAAGGACACCAGATGCAAATCAAAATCTTAGAGGAGCGATTTTAGGGCTTAACCTAGGGAGTGATGCACCTAAAATATATAGGGCATTGATGGAAGCAACAGCCTATGGATCTAAAGCTATAGTAGAACGCTTTAGAAAGGAAGGCGTAGTCATTAATGAAGTAATAGCAATAGGCGGGGTAGCTAAAAAATCACCTTTAAATATGCAAATTACTGCGAATGTACTGGGTATGCCCATTAAGGTTGCACAGGCAGAGCAAGCTGTTGCACTCGGAGCATCAATTTTTGCGGCTGTCGTTGGTGGCGTTTATAAAACTGTAGAAGAAGCACAGGCTAAAATGGCGACAAAGATCGAAAAAGAATATTATCCACAGCCTGACCAAGTCATGATGTATAATGATTTATATAAAAACTATCTCAAGGTGGGTCAATTTATCGAAAATAGCTTATAATCATTACATTCAAACGTAGTAGCGATTATTTTGCATAAGAGTTAACTTAATAACTATGTTGTTTTAAGTAAAGGATTATAGTAGAATAAAGCTAATAACCTAAAATATAATGAATTCACCAGGAATAACTTATAGTTGAATATGTGGATTCTATTATTACTGCGAAGGAAGAAAGTAGTGGTGAAAATGAAAAAGAATGTCACAATGACAGATATTGCTCAGCAGTTAAATATAAGTACAGTTACAGTGTCTAAGGCGTTAGCTAATAAAGATGGTGTAAGTAAGGCACTTAGACAAAAGATTTTAGAATTAGCCAGTCAAATGGGGTATAGACATACTTCATCAGCAAAAGCTTTGCAGGAAGGGCATAATTATAGCGTAGGCATTCTCGTCCATAAAAAATATATTGGTTCAAATGATTCCTTTTATTTGCAGGCATATCAAAAAATAATAGATGCACTATCTCGTTCTAACTATTTTGCTATACAGGAGCTTATCAGTGATCAATATGAACAAGAGCTCGTGGTTCCAAAACTCATAAAAGAAGGAAAGATAGATGGCCTTATTATATTAGGTCAAATAAAAGAAAATTATTTAGAATTTATACAAAGTTTTAATGTGCCTGTGATGCTCTTTGATTTCTATAACAAGCATTATGACTATGATGCGATTATTAGTGATAATTTTTATAGTGCCTATATGATAACCAATCATTTGATTGAAAGTGGGCATAAGGATATAGGTTTTGTTGGGAATATCCATGCAACAAGTAGTATACTGGATCGATATTTAGGTTATTGCAAATCATTAATAGAAAACAAATTGCCGTTAAATGATCATTGGCTTTTAAATGACCGAACAGATGATGGAAAGTATATTGAAATCGAGATACCTAGCAATATGCCAACAGCATTTGTCGTTAATTGTGATGAAGTAGCCTATCTATTTATGAATAAGTTAAATAAAGAAGGCTATAGCATTCCAAAAGATACATCTATAGTAAGTTTTGATAATTATATCTATGCGACACTAACGGATCCTCAGTTAACAACAGTAGAGGTGAATCTAAATGGCATGGCTCAGATGGTAACAGAGGAATTAATTAAGAAGATAAAGGATCATACCCATGTAGTGGGCAGAAAAATGGTAAGCAACAATATTATATATAGGGACTCAGTGATGAAAATCTAAAGATCAAAAATCTAAAGATCAAAAATAAAGTAGGCTATGACCTGCTTTATTTTTATAAATAAAGCATATTAAAAAGCTGGCTAATGACATAATAGATACTTCTTTTGTATGCATTCACTTAGCAATATATGTTAGAAATATTTTGGAGGTATGAGGATGTATGAGACAAATGGTGAAAGAGAATTAGCAAAATACGAGAAGCTTATTACAAGGGAAAATCATAAGTCAGAGGATTATAATGGCATCTTTGATCGCTATGTGCATCCAGTACTTACAAGGCATCACGTACCACCCATATGGTGCTATGATTTTAATCCGAAAACGAATCCTTATTTTATGCAGCGGTTAGGTGTAAATGCTGTATTTAATGCAGGAGCCATTATGCTTGATGGAAAGTTCTATCTTGTAGCACGAGTAGAGGGTTTTGATCGTAAATCTTTTTTTGCTGTTGCCGAGAGTCCAAATGGAATAGATCATTTTAGGTTTTGGGATTATCCTATTCTCTTACCAGATACTGAAAAGGATGAAACAAATGTATATGATATGCGTCTTACAAAGCATGAAGATGGATGGATTTATGGTATATTTTGTTCAGAAAGCAAGGATAAAGAAGACTACGATTTGTCTGCTGCTGTAGCACAAGCAGGCATTGTAAGAACAAAGGATCTCATAACATGGGAAAGGCTTCCTAACCTTAAGACACCTTCAAAACAGCAAAGAAATGTGGTGCTTCATCCTGAGTTTGTAGAAGGTAAGTATGCTTTTTATACAAGACCACAAGATAGCTTTATTCATACAGGGAGTGGTAGTGGAATAGGGTTTGGTTTAGCTGATGATATTACTTGTGCAGTTATAAAGGAAGAAAAGCTTATTAATAAAAGAAAATATCATACGATTACTGAAGCAAAAAATGGAGCAGGAGCAGTACCCATTAAAACTGAAAAGGGATGGATTCATATAGCACATGGCGTTCGAAATACTGCTGCTGGGCTTAGATATGTGATCTATGTATTTCTTACAGACCTTAAGGATCCAGCAAAATGTATTAAGGAGCCATCAGGTTATTTTATAGCTCCTTATGATGAAGAGCTGATTGGAGATGTAGGGAATGTTGCCTTTGCAAACGGAGCCATAACTACGGAAGATGGAAAGGTATACATTTATTATGCTACAGCGGATACAAGGATTCATGTAGCAACAACAACTATAGATAAGCTTTTGGATTATGTATTGAATACACCAGAAGATCCTCTTCGCTCAGTAGAGTGCGTAATGCAAAGATATGAACTCATTAAAAGGAATCTTGAGTATTTTAAAGAGAACCATGATTATCCAAAAAGTATATAATTCTGCCCTTTTTCGATAAAATAATCTACATATTGAAGAACGACCTTTTATGAAAAAAGTATGGTTTTATTAAAGAATATCGGGTAAAATGAGAATGGATATTTAGGGTTTTCTATAAACATATATTATAACTAAACGAATAATAAGGAGAGAAAGCATGAGTTTCAATGAAGTATATCAGTTGTGGCTAAATCATGAAAAAATTGATAGAGACACAAAGAAGGAGTTATCAGAATTAACCAATATCAAAGAAATAGAAGATAGATTCTATAAAGAATTAGAATTTGGGACAGGTGGACTTAGGGGGAAAATGTCTGCGGGTACTAATAGAATGAATACTTATACTGTAGCGAAAGCAACACAAGGATTTGCAAAATATTTGGTAAATTCTTTCGAAAGTCCATCTGTTTGTATTGCATATGATTCAAGAAATTTATCAGATGTGTTTGCAAAAACAGCAGCATCTGTTTTAGCAGGAAATGGAATAAAGGTATTTTTATTTGAGTCATTAAGACCAACACCAATGCTTTCGTTCGCTGTAAGATACCTAAAAGCGGATGCGGGAATTGTTATAACAGCTTCACACAATCCAAAAGAATATAATGGCTATAAGGCCTATGGCAGTGATGGTGGACAATTAACAGGAAAAGCAGCGCAAGAAATATTAGATTATATTCATCAAACGGATATTTTTGATGGTATTTCCAAGATGTCTTTAGAAGAAGCAGAAAGCAAGAAGCTTTTATGCTATATAGGTAAAGAGGTAGATGAGGCATATTATAGTAGGGTATCTGATTTAGTTATCCGAAAAGAACTTGTAAAAGAAAAGGCATCTGAACTCAAAATTATCTATACGCCAATTCATGGAAGTGGCAATATTCCTGTTAGAACCATGCTTAATAAACTTGGATTTACAGGTGTTGAGGTTGTCAAAGAGCAAAAATTACCAGATGGGAATTTCCCAACAGCTTCTTATCCGAACCCAGAAAACTCTGATGTGTTTGAACTTGCTATTCAAATGGCTCAAAAGGTTCAACCAGATCTTATATTTGGTACAGACCCAGATTGTGACAGAATAGGTGTTGTGATTAAAGAAGACAATGGTGAATATAAGGTGCTTACAGGCAACCAAGTGGGTGTGCTTCTTTCAGATTATGTCCTTAATGCACGTTTAGGAGAAGGCATTATTAGCGAAAAGGATACAATCATAAAGACAATCGTAACAACAGAAATGGTAAGGAAAGTTACGCAAAGTTATGGCGTACAGCTTATGGATGTGTTAACTGGCTTCAAATATATTGGAGAAAAAATAGAAGAATTCACAGAAACAGGTTCCAATAACTTTATACTTGGCTTTGAAGAAAGCTATGGCTATTTGGCAGGTGGTTTTGTTAGAGATAAAGATGCAGTAATAGCTTCAGTGCTTATTGCTGAAATGGCACTTTACTATAAATCAAAGGGAAAAACCTTATCAAATGCACTGCAGGATCTTTATGAGAAGTATGGTTATTATATAGACCATCTTATTTCTATTGAAATGGAAGGAAAAGATGGACAAGAAAAAATTGCAGCCATGATTACTGCATTAAGGACAAATACCCTCAAAGAGGTTAACAAGGTAAAGGTTAACATTATAGAAGACTATGAGCTTTCAGAAAGAAAAAATCTAAGAGATAATACCACAGAAAAGATCAATCTTCCAAAATCTAATGTACTGAAGTATGTCCTTGAAGATGACAGCTGGTTTGTTGTAAGGCCTTCAGGTACCGAACCTAAAATTAAGATTTATGCATCTGTAGTGGGAAGTGATAAGCATACTGCTGATGAAAAGATTGAGCAGTTTAAGGCTTCAATCAAATCTATATTAGGTATCTAGGGAGCATACAATGTTTCATTTGCAGCCAGTATTTAAGGACTATATTTGGGGTGGAGATAATCTTAAAAAACTGTATGGTAAAAGGAGCCCTCTAGAACGATTAGCTGAGAGCTGGGAGCTATCTACTCATAAGGATGGTTTATGTACTATAGAAGATGGACACTATAAGGAACAAACACTTCTCGATTATATTAGAAGAAATGGGAAAAAGGTACTTGGCGAGCGATGTGAAACAGAAGATGAACTGCCAATACTCATTAAATTAATTGATGCAAAAGATAATTTATCTGTGCAAGTACATCCAGATGATACTTATGCACAATTAAACGAAAATGATCTCGGCAAGACAGAAATGTGGTATGTACTTGATACAAAAGAGGATGCTAAGCTTATTTTTGGCTTTAAAAAAGATATCACAAAGGAACTGTTTGAGGATTATATCAAGAATAATAAACTAACAGATGTGCTAAATTATGTTCCAGTAAAAAGAGGCGATGTGTTCTTCATAGAACCAGGAACCATTCATGCTATTGGAGAAGGCATTGTCCTTGCTGAAATTCAGCAAAGTTCAAATATAACATATAGGATCTTTGATTACGATAGAGTAGATCAATATGGAAACAAAAGAGAACTACATTTAGATAAGGCTATGCAGGTGACTCGTTTTAATAGAATCAATCAAGACAAAATTAAATATAAGATGCAAGATGAGGATGGTTTTTCACAGGCTACACTTGTAAAATGTAACTACTTCAATGTTCAACTGCTAGAAGTGACGCAAAAAATTATTCTTGATGCAGATGGTCAGTCCTTTCATTCACTATTATGTTTGGAAGGAACATTTACGCTATTTAACGAGCATTATTCTAAAGAAGTCGTAAAAGGAGATAGTTTCTTTATCCCTGCTCACTTTGGGAGATATACTGTGCAGGGAAAAGGGAAATTCATTTTAACGACAATATAATAAGAGAATGGGGAGCTAAAGATGTATTATATAGGAGTAGATTTAGGTGGAACAAATTGTGTGGTTGGCTTGGTAGATGAAAATGGAACAATTATGCAGTATGATTCAAAACCTACACGAAAAGAAAGAACAGTAGAAGCAATATTTGATGATATTATTGAAGGATGCAGAAAACTGATTAAAGAACACAAGCTAGATCATACCAATCTAAAAGGAATAGGAATAGGAACCCCAGGAATGATTAATACTGCCAAGGGAGTAATAGACTATGCAAATAACATTAAGATAAAAGATTTTGATGCAGTAGGCTATATTAAAAAACATCTTGATTTTCCAGTAAGTATTGCAAATGATGCAGATTGTGCTGCTCTTGGAGAGGTTGTAGCAGGAGGAGCAAAGGGTTTTGAAAATGTCGTTGTTTTTACACTAGGAACAGGTGTTGGCGGCGGTGTTGTTATTGACGGCAAGCTTTTTACAGGAAGCTTTGCTGGGGCAACAGAGATTGGTCATCAAATTATTGTGAAAAATGGCAAAGAATGTAGCTGCGGAAACAAAGGATGTCTCGAATCTTATGCGTCTGCAACAGGTCTTATTAATTTGGCACGTGAAAAAGCCTTAGAAAATAAGGATTCTATGCTCTATAAATTGGTTAATGGCAACATGGAAAAAATGAATGCAAAAATACCATTTGATGCAGCACAAGCTGGAGATGAAATTGGTCAATGTGTAATAGACGAATATATGGATTATTTAGCAATAGGGATAGCCAATGCAATTAACGTATTTAGACCAGAAGTTGTTTTAATAGGTGGCGGCGTATCAAGACAAGAAGAAAATTTAACAAAACCACTTGGAGAAAAAGTAAAAGAATTGGTTTATGCACGTGTTATGCATACCCAAATAAGAACAGCAAGGCTAGGAAATGATGCAGGGCTTATTGGTGCAGCTATGCTTAACAAGGCATAGAGAAGAAAACAATATTCTATTTAGTTTAAAATTTATTAAGAATACAATATTCTATTTAGTATATAATAATTAATAAAGCTTAAATCATAAATAATAAATGACCTAGAAAGTTGGTATGAAAATGGGAAAATTATTTGGAACTGATGGGGTTCGTGGTGTAGCCAACAGTGAGCTAACAGGAAATCTTGCTTTTCAAATAGGTCAAGCAGGAGCTTATGTTTTGACAAAAGAAACTAAGAACCAGCCTAAAATCATTGTAGCAAGAGATACACGTATATCAGGCACTATGCTAGAATCAGCTTTAGTTGCAGGCATATGTTCAGTGGGGGCAAAAGCAATTTTGGTAGGGGTAGTACCTACTCCTGCAGTAGCCTATTTGACAAGAGAATTAAATGCAGATGCAGGTGTGATGATTTCTGCTTCACATAATCCACTTGAATACAATGGCATTAAATTCTTTAACAGTGAAGGTTATAAGCTAAGAGATGAGCTTGAGGAAGAAATAGAAAATCTTATTCTTTCAAGAAGTGATAAAATACCTTTACCAGTTGGGCAAAACATAGGAACATGGGAATCTGATAATACAAGTATATTAAAATATATCGATTATTTATGTAGTACAATTCCTGGGGACTTAAAAGGTATGAAGGTGCTTGTAGACTGTGCAAATGGTGCTGCATCAGAAATTGCACCGCTAGCATTTAAAAAACTTGGTGCAGATGTAGAGCTTATTCACCATAAGCCAAGTGGTGTTAATATTAACAAGTTATGCGGCTCAACACATATGGATGATTTGCAAAGACAAGTCTTAGGAAGAAAAATGCAAGTGGGCATCGCCTTTGATGGTGATGCAGATAGATGTTTAGCTGTTGATGAAAAGGGCGAATTCATTGATGGTGATCAAATCCTTAGTATAATCGGAATGGATATGAAAAAGTGTGGTACGCTAAAGAAAGATACCATAGTAGCTACAGTGATGAGCAATTTAGGACTTACAGTGATGAGCAAGGAAAACAACATTAATCTTGTTCAGACAAGAGTTGGCGATAGATATGTACTAGAAAAAATGTTAAAGCATGGCTATAATCTAGGAGGCGAACAGTCTGGTCACATCATTTTCTTAGATTATAATACTACGGGAGATGGACTTCTTACAGCCATTCATCTTCTCTATGTAATGAAAAAAACAGGAAGATTGTTATCTGATTTAAAACAGAATATGCAAATATTTCCTCAAGTCCTTGTCAATGCTCATGTAAAAACAGAAAATAAACATGCTTACATAGAGGATTTAGACATTAGGCAGGCGATAGAAGTCTTAGAAAATAGGTTTAAAGGGGAAGGAAGGGTTCTTATAAGACCATCTGGAACAGAACCATTAGTACGGGTTATGATAGAGGGTAAAGATAAAAAGATTATTCAAGAAGAAGCAAATCAGTTAGCAAAACTCATTGAAGATAAATTAAACTAAGTTAAGCCAATAAATATAGGATTCACAGAGTATATCTAATAGTCAACTTATGGATTCTATATCATTTATGCACTTGATAGAATAACAAAACAGATAGGAGATACAAATGCTATACCCTATCTGTTTATTTTTATTTTTATGTTTTTATTATTTTGTACCTACATCTTCTTCTAATTGTGCGAGAATCTGAGAAACGCCTTTATGCCAATTTGGGTCATCAGCATACTTTTTATTGATCCATTTAAGTGCATCTTCATCTTTAGGACAGTCCTTACTTAAGTTTATAAGTGTACGAGCAACAATTGCAGCACTATCATCAATATGTGTATTATATTTCTTCCAACTTACGAATACATTAAATGGGTTATTTGCCATTAACTTAGCATAGGTATTACTTCTAGGGACATAGCCTTGTTCTTGCCCTGCTATAGCAAAGAGTAATAAAGGATTGATATTATAGGATTTAGCTGTATTCATAATACTACTAAAATAAGGTTCTTCTGAGAGAAGAGAATTTTTTTGATGAAGCCAATTTCTTAGGGCTTCTTTGTCAATCCTTTTATAGCATAAATGAGTAGGCAAATTATGCTCTATTTTTTCTTGGTGATTTGCAAGCTGCACAGGCGTTGAATGAATAACGAGTGTATTATAGGTGATATCCTTCGATGAATCAGTATTAGGCTTTAATAAAAGATAACTTATGTAAAAGGATAAAGGTACTGTTAAGATGAGTGTGGCAGTAAGTGAAAAAGAAAGTAGTTCATTAGTAAATATATGGACATAACGGTCAAGTCGCTTTTTCTTTATTGGAGGTGTTATATTTGAAGGAACTGAAAAAGTATGAACCAGTTTAAGAACCTCCTCCTTTGAAAGAGACATTGACTGATTATGGTTAAGCCAGGTGGTTAGATGATCAAGATACGTAGTATCTGCAATATTTAACGAGGAACATACTTTAAACACTTCATAAGCATTAATCGTAAAAGTGTCTTTTTTTATGGTATTTTCAATTAAATGGTGCCTGATATTACTTCGAATAGGTTTGTCGAAATAGATAATATTTTCATCAATAATTCGATGGATAGCATCAGCTAATATCATAGCGGTATGCTTTGCAGAATCATCAGGATATTTATGCTTGATATAATTTTGAAGGTCGCTTACATTTTGAGGATTAATGATATGATGATTCTTCAGATTTTCTAGAACCCTTGTCACTTTATCACCTACTTAAGTTTCTATACTATTTTACTATAGCATTTACTTGAGAGTAATCACCTATAGCCCATGAACTTATAAGTTTGCACGTCATCAATTGGTAAATATATATTTTATATAGAGAACCAACGCAAATAGTTCACTTATTCAGCCACCAATAGGTTGTTTCTCTCGATGAATTCATATAGAATAAGGCAATCTATAAAACGTGAATTCTATACTATGTACAATATTAATATATTATTAAAAAATATGCAAATAAATATATTAATTTGTAGATAGAGAGGGATAAAAAGTCGTGCTAACCCTATAGAAGGAGTTAGCACCACTAGTTACTCAAAGGAATAGTCATCAGCAACATTTAATAAACCATCGGGCATTGATGCACTCAGATGGGGCATGGATGGATGAAAAGTTTCTTCTTCCTTATGTTTTAGCATTTCATCAATAATAATTTTACATCCTTGTTTAATGGTATCATCTGTAGCATTTTTAGTAAGCCAGTCAAAGTACGCCTTGTCATCTTTGTAGAGTTCTTTAAGGGTTTTGCCTTTGTTTTTACCAAATGTAACCTTAAGAGCACCAGCTTCTTTAGCTGTTTTCGGCATGGACGAAGTGTTCTGAGCCATAAGGCTTACTGCGTTGGCATCATCATCTTCTCCTGTATTTAGGTTGAGAATAGCCTGATAGCTATATCTTCTCATATAGCTGATAATGCTTCCAGCATTTTGCGGGTCATTGACTTTTTGAGGCTTCATGTAGAGCGGCTCACTTTCTATATATTCACCACTTTCATGTAAAAGTAATGTTTGAACGCCTACACTACCATCATCCTTTGTCAGTGGAAATTGCATGATAGAAAGCCCATGAGATTGCAAAATATTTCTTGTTGCATCAATAAGTGCATCAAGTGTAGCATAATGACTTTTAAAATAAGGATTTTCTGCATCTTTGGCTATTCTTGATACTTCTCCATTAAACTTGATGAGTGCCAGTGCAATATTTTTTATGCTTTCAGATTTTTTCATTCGCTAGTTCCCTCCTTTTATAAAAAATGAGATAAGTTTTATCTCCAAGTTAGTTTGTCCATGAAAGTCTATTCTCATTATATTTTCATTGACTTAATGATGCTTCTTCCAATGAATTCACTGTATGATTATGTTATAATAATAAAAAGATATATAAAAACAGATGTATAAAACAGAAAGGTGGTGAAAATCATGCTGAAAATTACAAAATATATAACATTTTTTATTGTATTTTTGTTGCTTTGTGTACTAGTAAAACCGAGCCTTAAAGAGACGCCTGATATAGGAACGATTAAAGCACCTGTATTTAAAGATGACGGCTTTTATAGTATCAACGAAAAAAGCTGCAAGCAATTTCTTGTAGGACAAGAGTTTGTTAATAATATTGAATATTATTATAGATTTCAGAATACTGCCTATTCTACATATGATCAAGTTCAGTATAACCCTCATACTTTATATATGCTCTATTGTGTAAGAGAAAATAACAAAGAAGAATTTGAAAAAGTTCTTTCGCAATTAGACATAGAAGAAGCTTACTATTATGATCAACTGATTATCCTTAAGGCTTTACTCCTAGCTCATCAGAATTTTGAGCAAATAAGTTATAAGGAGCAGGCATTCGATGTTGAAGCTATGCTTTATCAATCAATTGAGCAAAAAGGAGGTACAGAAATATATCAGCTTGATCTAGCCACCTTAAAAGCATTAAGTGGTTATACAAAACAATGGAATCGAATTTATAAAACAAGTAAACATATTATAACGAATGCATATATAGAAGACTATTTTCCTTTATATGAAACCTATTATGATTATGAAAAAGACACTTATGGACAAGAAAAAGAAATTATAATGGAGAAGAGCTTATTGACAGTCTTATCACTTGCTGAAGAAGGATTATATAAAAAGCAAACCATTCACTGGTTAAAAGAAACATTAAAAAACGATAAAGTGTACACAGCATATGATAAAGTTACAGGAATTCCTTTGACTAATACTGAATCTCCGGCTGCTTATGCCATAATTGCTCAGATAGGAAAGGTAATTAACGATAGAGAATTGTATACTTTAGCAATAGAACATATGATAAGATTTCAAGTGATCAAGAGTAATGATGAGATGAAAGGAAGTTTTATCAACACAGATACAGTAGATACTGATTATTACACAAATGTTCAAGCACTTCTTGCATTTTAAGCCATGTTTTTATTACTTTAGTGGTATGAAAAGTAGACGAGCTTAATATAACTATAAAGAAACAACAATATGTATTCATGATAAAATTTACCTATATACTTCAATAAGTCTGGCATATATAATAGATTTAGGATAAGCAACAATTCTTGTATAGAACATTATAAGAGAAATATGAACCGTATTTAAGGTGCGGAGCAGGGGGTGCAGGTGTTGCAAGAAAAAAAAGTGGTGTCTATTGGCGAAAAAGAAGAAATATATTGCAATTGCTGTGGAGAGAAGATAGAAAAGCTACCATCTGTAGATATTTTTTCTGATTTTCTTCATATAGATAAAAACTGGGGTTATTTATCTAAAAAGGACCTGGTAACACATTCTTTTAATATTTGTGAATGTTGTTACGATAAATGGATTAGTACGTTTAGAATTCCTATAAAAGAACGCCCTCATAAAGAACTTGGAGGCTATACAAAAGAGGAATTAAATGATCTCAATGAGGCGTATACACACCACTTACAACGAAAGAATTGTTAACAATTGGCAAACAATAGCTATCTACCAAGAAATCTTCTTGGTAGGTAGCTATTGTTATTTTATTTGGAATTCATTTGGAAAAGTCATCAATTCGTTACCAATACATATTAAACAGTGTAGAGGTCTCGCTATAATAAAAAATAGGTTATCATTGTAAGAATATTGATAAAAGGATATAATAGAAATAGCAGATGAAAGGAATGTTAGAAATGTTAGATATTTGTTTATTAGGGACTGGAGGGATGCTTCCCTTACCAGATAGATACTTAACAGCCATGTTGGCTAGATTTAATGGAAGAAAGCTTCTTATTGACTGTGGAGAAGGGACGCAAGTCACTATGAAAATGTTAGGGTGGGGGTATAAAACCTTAGATACAATTTGCCTTACACATTATCACGGCGATCATATAACAGGCCTTCCTGGTTTGCTTCTTACTATAGGAAATTCAGGTAGAACAGAGCCCGTTACTATTATTGGACCACCTGGACTAAAAAAAGTAGTGGAAGGGCTTACCATCGTATGTAAAGATATTTCTTTTGAGCTTATTCTTATGGAACTTCCTAATGAAGAACAGACACTTAAAGTAGGAGAATTTGATCTTACTATTTTACCTGTATCACATAATGTACCTTGCTTTGCGTACAGCATAGAAAATAAGAGATATCCTAAATTTATTGTTGCAAAAGCACAGCAAAACCATGTACCACAAAAATATTGGAAGCAGCTTCAACAGGGAAATAGTGTCGTTGAAGATGAGAAAACATATACGCCAGATATGGTACTTGGCGATGAGAGAAAAGGAATAAAAGTCACTTATTTTACAGATTGTAGACCATCTCAAGATTTAGTTAGGTTGGCAAAAGACTCAGATTTGGTGATAGGCGAAGCTATGTATCTGGACGAAGAGTATTTGCATCAAGTAGTCAAATATAAGCATATGCTTGGCACGGAAGGTGCTAGAATCGCACAGGCTGCAAACGCAAGAGAACTTTGGCTAACACATTTTAGTCCAGCCATTCCATATTCTCATATCAATATGGAGCCGATAAAAAAAATTTTTGCTCATTCTGTTGCAGGATATGATAGAATGGTAAAAACCTTTCAATTTGAGGAGGACTAGCTGATAAGTCTATATTGTAAGTATTCGTTTGCATTATGTGTGCACATCGGATTATAAAAAATCTCATATGGTGGGTGGGGAAGATGAAAAAAGTATTATTGATATTATTCATGTTATTATTATGTGTTGGATACTTTTATGCAGTTAGAACAAATAATCCACGAAAAAAATATGCAGACAGAGAAAGACAAAAGATTGAACTAGGCATAGCAGAAACAAAGAACAAGCTTGCTCAGGAATATCCAAAAACAGCAGAAGGCGTTATTGAATATCACAATACCATTATGAGCTATCAGTATAGCCAATATATGAAAGAAGAATACGTTAAACCAGCCATAGAAGCAGTTAGGATGCTTTATTCACAAGAACTTCTTGATTTAAATTCAATAGAGGCTCAAGAAAGTGCTCTTCTATCAGAAGTACAATCAAACAAAGAGCAAAAAGTATTTATTTTGCAAAATAAAACGGTTAGTACACGTTACAATGCAGATGATACTAGTGCTATAGTTAGGGTTATTCACTACACCAATATCAAGGATATGGCAAGAGAGTATGAACTGATAAAAGAAGATGGGAACTGGAAAATTAATGGCTGGAGTAGTGTGGAGGAAGAACAATGAAAAATATAAAAGTGCTTGCCATCGAAACATCTTGCGATGAAACATCAGCAGCTGTAGTAGAAGATGGAAGGCGTGTGTTGTCTAATATAGTCGCAACGCAAATAGATCTCCATAAAAAGTATGGAGGCGTTGTACCAGAGATTGCTTCAAGAATGCATGTGGAAAAAATAAATTTTGTTATAGAAGAAGCTTTAAAGGAATCGGACCTTTCTTTAGAGGAGATAGATGCCATTGCAGTAACCTATGGGCCAGGTCTTGTAGGAGCACTTATAGTAGGCGTAGTGGCTGCTAAAAGTATTGCATTTTGTAAAAACAAGCCATTAATAGGTGTGCATCACATAGAAGGACATATAGCTGCAAATTATATTCAGCATCCAGAGCTAGTTCCACCCTTTTTATGCTTGGTTGTATCAGGGGGGCATACCCATTTAGTCCATGTTTTAGATTATACAAGCTATGAAATAATAGGAAAAACTAGAGATGATGCTGCTGGAGAAGCTTATGATAAGGTTGCAAGAGCTATGGAACTTACTTATCCAGGGGGCCCAAAAATTGATCTTTTAGCCCAAAATGGTAATGACCAAGCAATTAAATTTCCAAGAGCAACAGTAGATGGCTATGATTTTAGTTTTAGTGGATTAAAATCAGCTGTCCTAAACCATATCAATAGTGTAAAGATGAAAGGCGGGTCTATCAATATAGAAGATATTGCAGCAAGCTTTCAGGCCTCCGTCGTAGATGTATTAGTGACAAAGACAATAAACTTTTCTAAAAACAATAAAATAAATACAGTTGCTTTAGCAGGTGGTGTAGCAGCCAATCAGGGCTTAAGAAAGGCCATGAAACTTAGCTGCGACAAGCATAATATAAAACTATTTTATCCAGAAATAGGCTTATGTACAGACAATGCAGCGATGATCGGGTCTGCAGCCTATTATAGATATATCAATGGAATAACGCATGGGATGAATCTTAATGCAGTTGCCAATCTCCCTTTGGGAAAAGGATAGAAAATTTTTTAGGAGGAAATAATGAAAAAAATTATCCGCATTTTAGTGGCAGGTATTTTTGCGAGCTTGATTATTCTAGCACTGGATAAGCTCCAGATATTAAAATTCATTCCACAACCAGAAAGTGCTGTAACACAGATTTTATATGATAATATGGAAATAGTTATCTTTGTTATCCTGTTTGCCATATTCTTTTTTACTATAGCGATTCCAGTGTCAAAATGGTTATCAACGATTATTCAAGAAGCACTGATTAAGCATCCCATGGAAGAAATACTCATTTACGTCATTGGTCTAGGAATAGGACTTGCAGTAGCTAACCTTGCAGGAACAGTTTTGCAAGGAAATAAGGTGGCCCCAGTAAATTCGATTTTAGAGATTTTACTCTATTTAGGACTGGGCTTTTTTGGTGTGTATATCGTTCATCAGAAAAAGGATGAAATAAAAGGGTGGTTTAGTAAAAAGGGAAATGCCAGTCATTATATAAAAGCTAAAATACTTGATACAAGTGTTATTATTGATGGAAGAATTTTAGACATTATTAATACTGGTTTTATAGAAGGAAAAGTAGTGATTCCTTCTTTTGTATTAGATGAACTAAGACATATTGCTGATGCACCAGATAAGCTTAAAAGAAATAGAGGAAGAAGAGGTCTTGATATCCTTAATGAGATCAAAAAATCAAAGGGAATTCCTATAGAAATCTTTGATATTGATTATAAAGAGATAGATGAAGTGGATAGTAAGCTTTTAAAATTAGCACAGCAGATACAAGGATCGATAGTAACAAATGACTTTAATCTCAACAAAGTAGCACAACTTCAAAAAATTAAAGTACTTAACATCAATGATTTAGCAAATGCAGTTAAACCCATTGTGCTTCCAAATGAAGAAATGAGTGTGACGATTGTTAAAGAAGGAAAAGAGCAAGAGCAAGGACTTGCTTATCTTAATGACGGAACGATGATCGTTGTTGAAGGTGGTAAAAAACATGTAGGATCCACCATAAATATAGTAGTTACTACAGTATTACAGACATCAGCAGGTCGTATGATTTTTGCAAAACCAGCAAAATGATTGTCTTATATCGATGATGTTCTATATCAAAAAATGAGGGAGAAGTAATAATGGGAAAGGTCACAGCTATAATTGTTGCAGCAGGAAGTGGAAAAAGGATGGGCACTTCTTGCAGTAAGCAATTCATTCTGCTTGAGCAAAAAGAAATATTAGCCCATACGCTAGATAAGTTTAATAAGTGCCCATGTGTTGATAGTATAATAGTCGTGATTGCACCTAGCGATAGAGAAAAGGTTCAAAAAGAAATATGCGATAAATATGGCTATCATAAAGTGACGAAATTAATTGATGGTGGAAAAGAAAGACAAGATTCTGTTTATAATGGGCTATTAAGTGTGGATGATCAAACCGACTTTGTTATTGTTCATGATGGGGCTAGACCCTTTGTAACCCATGATATTATTATAAACTGCCTAGAAATAGCTAAAAAACATGGGGCGAGTATTGTAGCAGTGCCAGTTAAAGATACAATAAAAGTATGTAATGACATCACCCATAAAGTCGAAAGGACACCAGATAGAAAAACCCTGTGGAATATACAGACCCCCCAAATATTTAGTTATAAGCTTTTGGTAGATGCGTATCATTATGCTTATCAAAATAATATACAGGCAACAGATGATAGTATGCTTGTAGAACATATGGGACACGAAGTATATCTTTCAAATGGTGCATATACCAATATCAAAATTACGACTCAAGAAGATTTAATTGTGGCAGAAAGAATTTTAAGTGAGACTATGCACATTGATAAGAAGGATAGTCACATTTAGGTGACACAAATAAAACCCTTGATAATAAAAAGTGATTCGCACCCTATAATCCCTGGAAAAATGTGGGTTATAAGGTGTTTTTCCATTCCCTTTAGAAGCAGTAACGTGTTACAATAAGTAACTTAATCATGCTAAAGCAATAAAAGGTTGCTATAAAAAAAGTAATGAATTATAATAATATAGAAATTTTAAACTATAATTGATTATGTGTGTAAAGTTCGTAAAATAATTTTGCAAGAGGTAAACTATGGATAATATGGAAAAATGCATACTAGACGTACCTTTTAATAGTAAGGGGAAAAGTGCAAAGTTTTTTGATGACTGCGTGGAATTCAACGGACAAAAAGTCCTGTATTCCGAAATTGAAGCACTCATAGCAGAGAGTAGTGGTGTTACTGTTCATACATTTGTAGGTATTCCTATGGGAAGAAGATTTACTGCCTCTGTTACATTTAAAATGAATAGTGGTAAAAGCATTCATATTAATATGAATGCTGTGTCTATGTTTGGAATACCAATCATAAGGAATCCACGTAAAAATGAGCAGCTTTATCCACAATTATTTAATGCAGTTTATTCTATTGTTGCTAAAAGTATGGCACAAAAATATATTGATTTAATAAAAGAAGGCACGACTGTTGAAGTTGCTGGGCTTGAGATTAACAGCATTGAAGCAAAAACAAAAGCTAAGTCTTCAAAAAATGTTGTTGTCATTAATAAAGATAATTATCGTGAATGCCAGATTACACAAAACTTTGGTGTAGCTGTATTTGACAAACCAGGTGATGTTCTCTTTACATCTTCAATATGGAGTAATAAAAATGTTTTACTTATTCCATATATATTGGATGCAATTTTTGTTTAATGCAAGAGGTAGTATTATGCCAAAAATAAAATGTCCTATATGTAAAAAAACAAGCAAAAAGACATCTTGTTCGTGGTGTGGTACAAACATTAGCATTCCTGAGGCGGAGCAACTTGTAATTTCTTCTCGTGCATACACTTTATTTAATGATAACAAAAAATACATTGATCGGTATTCAAGCTGTAAGGTTTGCATTACAAACAGACGTTTAGTAATCTATAAAATTAGACCTGAAGCAGAAAATCCTGCTTTTGGACTGCTCAAGGATTTGATAAATGTCTTTACGAAAAATCCTTACATTTCTATTGCACTGGATGAGATTGAAGGTGTACGACGATATGATACATGGCATAAAATAGACACAAAAACGAATACATATTCTGTGTGCGTATCAAAGTTCAAGGAATTTGATGAATTATTTACCCGCTATAAGCAATTGGAAGAAATTTAAAATATTTATATTGCATTTTTTAGTTATATTATGTGAATTCACAAGCTATA
Source organism: Bacillota bacterium (assembly GCA_023410675.1). Lineage (GTDB taxonomy): Bacteria > Bacillota > Clostridia > Lachnospirales > Cellulosilyticaceae > JAEYPM01. The sequence continues at coordinate 45,866 of JAEYPM010000037.1, forward strand.
ATAATAACATTTAGTGCAGTCAAACAAGTGAAGTATTTGCACTGTTAACCTAATAAAATATCTGTTAAGCTTCAATTACAGGATTGTCATTCTTTACTTACAAGTATAATCTCAAGAAGACAATATCATAGTGTTGAAGCTTTTTTAATCTGTAGACTGACCAAGGGAAATAAGTAAAATGAGGCATTGAAGAAAAAAATAAAAAAAGATGTAAAAAAGGGGTTGACGTAAGATAATCAGTATGCTATATTTAATAAGCGTTTTGGCGAGGGAAAAGTTAAAATAGACTTCTAAGTTTAACAAAAACCTCTTGACATTACAGCCTAAATGCTTTATAATTTGATATTGTTAACGGTCTTAAAAAGCTGTTGTTTGACAATATTTATATGTGGAGAGATGGTCGAGTTGGTTTAAGGCACCGGTCTTGAAAACCGGCGAACGTGTGAGCGTTCCGTGGGTTCGAATCCCACTCTCTCCGTTTAATCTTATGTGACGTTAAAAGTGGAGAAGAAATATGGAGAAGTACCCAAGTGGTCGAAGGGGCTCCCCTGGAAAGGGAGTAGGTCGTTAATAGCGGCGCGAGGGTTCAAATCCCTCCTTCTCCGCCATTTAACCATGGGATTAATGATTTGAATGAACATTGAAAATAAAATAGTAATCATGTAACGAAAAAATCATACCCTGATTTTTTTGAGTAAATTCAGATCTATAGAGCAGAGGAAACAAAGCTTTATAGGAAAACTTGTCAGCATCTCTACTATATTATATACATAAGTAAATACTATAGGAAGAGATCTTAGTCAAGACAAACTTTTATTTGAGAGTTTGATCCTGGCTCAGGATGAACGCTGGCGGCGTGCTTAACACATGCAAGTCGAACGGAGAAAGGGTAGCTTGCTATCTTTTCTTAGTGGC
>JAEYPM010000049.1 GCA_023410675.1 Bacillota bacterium
AGATTAAGGAATTGATCTATTAATAAATAAACTATAGTCTAAGAAATTCGGGATAAATATGCACTTGAAAACATCCATATTTATCCAAAATATAATAACAATTAAACTAGCACATTAGATTAATTTATTTATAATGTATTTATATTTAATATATTGGCATTAATATGCTTACATAAAGAAAAGTAGCTGACATTAGCTACTTTTCTTAGTATCAAGTATTATTATTTTTTGTAAAGATATATGGTTCCAAGGTCTCCACGTTTAAGGTTAAGTCTATTTGAAGGCATCGCGGAAGGTTTTACATTATTTAATAGTTCAGGATTTACTTCTGTACCTGATTGACCTCTCCATTCTCCTTTAGGTGTACGTCCAGAAGGGTCAATCCCTATAGTTACTATCCCAAATGGAATAGTTTCAGTATCCAAATTTTTAAATATGAAGAATCCATTTTCATCAGTATACACAGGTTCGATGGCTTTCAATCCTCTTCTACTATAATAAGACTCACCTCCATCAGAACCGTCAGCAGTTACTGGCACGAAATCTACTTTAATATTTTTAGCAGGTGTTCCATCCATATAAAGAACTCTACCTGTTAAATCTACATATCTTTCTTTGCTAAGTTCTACTTTAATAGGTCCTTTATTAGTAATTTCAAGAGTTTTTGTAGTAGAATCGTAATTAGTGTCGCAGTTCATATATCTAAATACTTCGTCAGTAATAAAATCCATTGATTTTGTTCTTTTTAGCTGATTATTATAAATCTGTCTTGCTCCATTAAAGTTAAAGTATTTACTGCCTGTAACTAGGTTGATAGTAAAATCTTTACGTTTAATTCCAAATCCTTGTTTGTTAGTTATTTCAGCACCAATTTCTTTTACTACTGTTGCAGGGATATAAACTAATCCTTTCTCAACAAAAGCAGGCTCATCAAGTTTAACTACCTTACCATCAACTTTTACTGTAATTCCTGATGTGTTAGCCACTTGTCCATCTGTAGAAACAGATACTGTGTTTGTTTTTGAATCGTAACCAACTGTACATCCTAAGTTTTCAGAAACAAATCTTACTGGAACCATTGTTGTAGAGTTTACTACTTTTGGTAATGTCTTAAAGTCAATAGCTTTACCATCAACTTGTGGGTATCCATTTTCAGCATTAACTGCAAGTTTGATTGTGGTGCCACTTTTAACGATTTCAATATACTCATTTTTAGCTGTCTTTGTGTAGTTTGTTTGTGCTCCAAGATTATCTGCTACTATCCTTAATGGAATAAAAGTTGTTCCATTAACCATGATAGGTGCTACTGTAGGATTAAGTGTCTTGCCATTGAAAGTTAAAGTAATATCTTTAGCTAGTACTGGAGTTACCATAGTAAAAATTGTTAATGTTGCTGCGAATAATGTTGTAATAAGTTTTTTCATATAAATCATCCCCCTTTAGATTTGTTATGATACTAATTGATACTTAAGGCAGTACTGATTTAGATTGTAAATTTTCATATTAGAGTTATATTAAATTTAATATTAGTTTTATGTAGGTCTCAAAACATAATTGTTAATTTTTTAACGTGCTGGAATATTAGTATTTTAACAAAAAAGTTAGCTTAACTAATAGTGTTAAGCTAACTTCACTAATAGCTTATTTATAGCTAGAGAGATGTTTCTTTTAGCTGGATTTACATATGAGATTGCACATAATTTCTAATAAAGTTTAACACGACTTCCATTTCTTCATCCGTTCCTATAGTAATACGCAGGTGGTTAGAGATACGTGGGGCATTAAAATAACGAACAAAAATGTTTTCTTGTTTTAATGCCTCAAAAAGTTCTTTCATTGAAAGTGCTGGATGGGTTACGAAAAGGAAGTTGGTTTTAGAATCTGGCAGAATAAAACCAAGTTCTCTTAGTTCTTTAGTGACATAATCCCTCGTCTTTATGATTTTTCGTGCGGACTCTTTTGAGTAGTCAGCATCTTTAATAGCAGCAGTAGCTAAAGTTTGGGCTATAGTGTCAATAGGGTAAGAGTTAAAAGAGTCTTTAACAGCCTTTAATGCTTCTATAAGTTCGTTAGAGCCAAGGGCTACCCCAAGCCTCATTCCTGCCAAGGCTAAAAACTTTGAATAAGTTTGGATAACCAGTAAGTTATCATAGCGATCAATAAGCTTTACTGCTGATTCTGACCCAAAGTCAACATAGGCCTCGTCAATGATTACAATGACATCGCGGTTTGCCTTTAAGATATCTTCTATAAAATCTAAGTCCATACCTATAGAGGTAGGGGCATTAGGATTGGCAAAAATAATGCCTCCGTTTGGTACCATATAATCTTCCTTAACAAGCTTAAAATTCTCATCAACAGGAACTTGTCTATATTTAATATTATAGAGGTTGCCATAGACAGGATAAAAAGAGTATCCAATGTCTGGGAAAAGAACCTCTTTATCAGAATTAAAAAATGTCAAAAAAGCCAGTGCCAACACTTCGTCGGATCCATTTCCTACAAATAGCTGATCATTGTTTAAATGGTGATAGTCTGCTAAGGCAGAAACTAATTGATCAGAAGTTGGATCTGGATAGAGTTTTAGCCTATCTAAATCAAATGCTTGCATAGCCTCCTTAAGTTTTGGAGAAGGAGGGTATGCATTTTCGTTTGTATTTATTTTAATAATCCCTTTTTGTTTTGGCTGTTCACCAGCAACATAAGGGGCTACTTTTCGTAGTTTATCACGCCATAGTTTTTCCATTTACTTCACCTCATATAATTTTGCAAGTTTCGTAAATGCCTGAAGTGAATTCTCAATGCGTTCATTAGAGATACAATAAGCAAGTCTCACATAACCAGGGCATCCAAATCCAGAGCCTGGAACGAGCAATAGATTAAATTGTTTAGCATCTTGACAAAACTGTTTATCGTCTTCAATAAGTGCTTTAGGAAATAAATAAAAAGCACCTTGAGGTTTAACACAAGAAAATCCAAGACTTGTTAAATGGTTGTACAAAAGATCTCTATTTTTTTGATAAATGCTTACATCTACAGAACTATCAAGGCATTTAGCGATGACTCTTTGGAAAAGAGAAGGGGCATTAACAAAACCAAGGATACGGTTTGCCACATTAAGTGCACCAAGTATATCACTAAGATCATCCATCTCAGGTGATACAGCAATATAACCGATTCTTTCTCCAGGAAGAGATAAGGACTTACTATAAGAGTATCCAATAAATGAATTTTTATAATACTTTAATATACATGGCACAGGTGTATTGTCATAAACAAGCTCTCTATAAGGCTCATCAGAAATAAGATAGATGCTTATTCCTAGTTCTTTCTCCTTTTTTGAAAGAACGCTGCTAAGGCCCTTAATAGCTTCTTCAGAGTAGATGACACCAGTTGGATTGTTTGGTGTATTGATAATAACAGCTTTCGTTTTATTAGTAATTTTGCTTTCTAATGCCTCAAGGTTTGGCTCAAAAGTAGTTGTATCAGGAGGAACAACAACAAGTGTACCATCAAAGTTATTCACATAGTTTGCATATTCTCCAAAAAATGGAGCAAAGGCAATGACCTCATCCCCAGGATTTAAAAGAGATTTTAATATAATATTTAATCCGCCAGCAGCACCGCAGGTCATGACAAGGTGCTCATGTGTCAGATTTAAGTTATCTTTTTTATTGAGGTACGCAGCGATAGCTTCCCTTACATCCTCATAACCAGAGTTATTCATATAGCCATGAACCATATTAGGATGTTCACTTGAAAGGATCTCTATAGTAGCTTTTTTAATGTTTTCAGGTGGCTCAACATATGGGTTACCTAAGCTAAAGTCATAAACGTTTTCTGCCCCATAAATACCAGATAATCGTTTGCCTTCTTCAAACATAGCACGTATCGTTGAACTGTTTTTAACAAGGGTTTGCATTTTTTGTGATATCATTTTATATACTCCTTTTTGCTCTTGTAGTCTTTAAATCATTTTAGCACAAGTTAGAATAATATTAAAATATGAAAAGATAAATAATTCACTTAGGACTTGAATTTTGACTAAAAAATGATAATATATTATATAGACATTATTACTGATGGGTTGTCGCCAAGCGGTAAGGCACTGGACTCTGACTCCAGCACTCCGAAGGTTCGAATCCTTCCAGCCCAGTTACATAAGGTTGTATCTCATATATTTATGTGAGTTGCAACCTTTTTATTTTAATTTTGTTTTTTCTTATGAAAAGGGGAATATTATGAAACTAAAAAAGATAATCCATATGATTAAAAAACTAATGATTATTGGCGTGATAGGCTTGGTAAGCATTTTCTTAGTGGGAGCGGCAGTTAACTATATAGTCGTTAAAAATGCAAATAAATATATTGTAAGTACAGCAGAAGAAACTAAAGATAAGGACGCACAGGCAATTATTGTTCTTGGATCCTATGTGCATCCAAGTGGCACGCCTTCGGGGATATTAAAAGATCGACTAGACACAGCGATACAAGTATTTAATCAAAACAAGAACTTAAAAATCTTAGTGTCAGGAGATCATGGCAGAACAAACTATGACGAAGTGAATGTCATGAGAGAGTACTTAGAAGATAAAGGCATACCATCTTCTCAGATATTCATGGATCACGCAGGTTTTAGTACCTATGAGACGATGTACCGTGCAAAAGAGATCTTTGAAGTAGATAAAGCAATTATTGTTACCCAAGACTATCACCTAAAAAGATCCGTTTACTTAGCTAGGAAAAAGGGAATTGAGGCCTATGGTGTAAAAGCAGATATTTATACATATCCAGGGATTAAAAGGTTTACAGCAAGAGAAGTTTTAGCTAGGATAAAGGATTTTGCCTTTGCTAATATCTTAAAGCCAAAACCAACCTATTTAGGAGATAAAATTCCTGTTATGACAAGTGACAGCAGCCTCACACATGATAGGAAAGAGCTTGGGAAAAAATAGGGGAGAAATAGTGAAAAAGTAGGAAAGTTGTAGAGTATGTTGCCATGTAGGGGTGAGGGAAATGTCAGAATCGATATCTAAAGTAATAATAAGTATTGCTTTCGCATGCGTTATAAGCCTTCTAGTATCAGGGATTGTATTAATGAACTATATACTTTACTCAACATTTTTCAATACGAGTAAGCTTAGTGGTGTTTATTATTATAAACTTGTTTGAAGTGTTTTTTGCGAATATATTTTATTAAATATACAAGACCTCAACGGATTTTTTGAACCCATTAGAATTCATATATGCCCCAATGAGTGATGAATTTGTTCTATTGCCTTATTCAAAAAGAATTATAGATATAATACATCCTAAAGAGGCACCATTAGGAGATAAGAGAGTCTATTTTAAAGATACAAATCTTTAGGAAGCGATTAAAGATATTCTAGGAATCAAGGGAAGGGATGTTTTCAGAAGTGATTTAAGGGATATTAAAGAATTAAACTTAAACGGGAAAAATATAGTATCTTTGGAAGGACTGGAATATGCTTTTTGCATAGAAAAACTTGAACTTGAATCAAATAATATAGTAGATATAACGCCTCTTGCATCACTTAAAAATATAAAAGAACTTTATCTAGGAAATAATTGCATTACATACATATATGAATTAAGAAGCCTTGTAGACTTAGAGAAATTAAGCCTTCATCACAATAATATTAAGATGATAAAATCACTTGAAAAACTTGAAAAGCTAGAACACCTTGATCTAGGTCGTAATCAAATAAAGTATAGTGATCCAATAAGGTACTTAAAGCAGCTAAAATACCTTGATATTAGAAAAAACAATATTGTTGATTACATAGTATTAGATCATATGAATATAAGTACATTATTAGATGATAGGCATAAGATATCATAAATTTAAGTGTTTATGATAAAGTCCATGTTATGACAGGTGATAACAGTCCACTTAATAAGAAAGAAGTTGAAACAATTATGTTACCCATAAGTAGTATTTATCTTGAATTATTTTTTGTTAAGTTTTTTGCCATGATTCTCATGATGGCGGCAGCACTAACGGTTGCCTTGTGGGCAAAGAAAAGAGGGAAAATAAATATTAGAATAGGTGCATTCATCATAGCAGGATTTTTCGCTATCTGTGCGAGTGCTTTTATAGTAGATTTGACTGCAGCATTTACAGCTAACTATGAGTATGTAGTAGGAAAACCTACAGGGTTCTATTCTAAGGATACAAGTATAAACGCTCGTGGATATAAGAAAATGTATTTTACGGTAGGCAATGAAGATTTTGTTCTTGGTTATGACCATTATAAAAAGTACTTAGACATCCTTTTGACAGATGAAACATGTACGGTTATTGTACTACCACACTCAAGAACGGTTTTGGATATTAAGGCTACACCATCAGAAGAAGACTTAGAGATACGTAAACAAGATATGAAGGTCATACATTTTGAGGATAAAAATTTAGAGAAAGCAATAATGAATGATTTGCGTACAAAGAAGATTACTGTAGGCATGATAAGAAAAACAAAAGAACTTTGCCTAAGAGATGCTCATATTGTATCTTTAGAAGGACTACAATATGCTCAGCGGTTAGAAAAACTAGATCTAAGTCAAAATAAAATAAAAGACATAACGCCCCTTAAAGATCTTGAAAATTTAAAAGACCTTAACTTAGCACATAATAAGGTAACGAGTATTAAGGCACTTCGAAACCTTAAAAGTCTTGAACAATTGCGACTACACGATAATTATATTCAAGATATAATCCTCCTAAAGTCTTTGGAAAATTTGACAGTATTATACATTAGTGATAACAGTATAAGGGATACTACAATGCTGGATAGTTTATCAGGACTACAGATTGTAGAAGACTCAAATAATCCAAGGAAAGACATAACAAGCAGTGGGCTTAATTAAGATAATTTTATAGAAGCTGTAAAGAACATGAAAATACATAGGGATAATGAACAAAAAATAATAAATAAGAAATAATAAATAATTTTGTGCGTAAAAAATAATATTATTAAAAAGGATATTATTAAAAAGGATATTATTAAAAAAGAATAACTTGTTAAAAGAATATAAATTAAAAAGGCGATGTCTTATGACATCGCCTGTAATTCACATAAGTGTTATTATGCACGAACTACGTTTGCAGCTTGTGGTCCTCTGTTTCCTTCAACTATTTCGAAGTTAACTGTTTGACCTTCTTCTAAAGTTTTAAATCCATCACCTTGGATAGCTGAGAAATGAACGAATACGTCATCTCCATCTTCTCTTTCAATAAATCCAAATCCTTTTTCTGCGTTAAACCATTTTACTTTACCTGTCATTACTAGGCCTCCTTAAAAATCTTTATTGCTAAAACACTGTTACGCAAAACGTTTCGGTCCTGCATTTTGTTTTAATACTTGAGGCCTACATTCGTTTTTGGTTCAATATTTTAACTTACACAATTAGATTACCATAAATATTTCAAAAAATCAAGGCTTTTTAGTTTCTTTTACCAACTGATATTTTGAAACATATGTGCAAACTATGGTAAATATACAGAGTTTTACGCAATTTTTATTATAAATATAATAAATATTGTGTCTAAAATAAGGTCGATTTATACATTGATATAGTAATATAGCATATAATGTGATATTTTATAGGTATACTAAAAGTACATTTTTACAAACATAATGTTATAATAAAGTAAAGAGAAACAACGCAAGAGCTTTACTTATTAGAGACACTTAACTGTTGTTTCTAAAGATGAATATACAAAGTATAACTTAAGATTCAAAATGTGAATTTAGCACTAAAAACACTATTTGTAGGGAGGAAATATGGAACAGTATAAAAATTTAGTTCAGCATATACTAGATACTGGTGTAAAAAAAGAAGACAGAACAGGTGTGGGGACTATTAGCACCTTTGGTTATCAAATGCGTTTTGATTTATCTAAAGGTTTTCCATTACTAACGATTAAGAAAACTTACTGGAAAGGTGTTGCTTATGAACTGCTTTGGTTTTTAAGTGGCAATACCAATATTCAATACCTTTTAGATCATAATGTCCATATTTGGGATGAGTGGGCTGATGAAAAAGGGAACTTAGGCCCTGTATATGGTGCTCAGTGGAGAAGCTGGGAAGCCTTAGCAAAAGATGAGGAGGGCAACTATATACCGAGATACATTGACCAAATATCAGAGGTTGTTCATCAGATTAAAACAAATCCTGATTCAAGGCGTCTTATAGTCAATACGTGGAATGTTGGCAAGATTGATGAGATGGCACTTCCACCATGTCATATGTTTTTTCAATTTTATGTAGCAGATAATAAGCTTTCTTGTCAGTTATACCAACGTTCTGCAGATACTTTTTTAGGTGTTCCCTTTAACATAGCGTCCTATTCTTTATTAGTTCATATGATTGCTCATGTGTGTAAGCTAGAAGTTGGAACGTTTGTTCACACCATAGGAGATGCTCATTTATATCTTAATCACTTAGATCAAGTAAATATGATGCTACAACGTGAGCCACGTCCACTGCCAACTCTGAAGATCAATAGGGAAGTCACGGATATATTTGACTTTAAGTATGAGGATTTTGAACTAATAGGATATGATCCGCATCCAACAATTAAAGCGGAGGTAGCTGTATAATGGATATGATTGCTGCTATTAGTAAGAACAATCAGATTGGTGCAAACAATGTACTACCATGGAAAATTCCTGAAGACCTACGTTATTTTAAAGAAATGACTTTAGGGCACACACTGATTATGGGAAGAAAAACATTTGAAAGTATTGGTAAGGTCTTGCCAAACCGTACCCATGTTATTTTAACAAGAGATCATCATTTTAACCCAGAAGGCGTTTTGGTTGTTCATTCTTTAGAAGAAGCTTTGAAATTTTGCAAAGAGCAAGAAGCACAGGGGAAAAAGGTATTTGTTGCTGGAGGAGGAGAAATTTACTCTTTGTTTTTGCCATATGCTGACAAGCTCTATCTTACTTTTGTCGATAAGGAGATAGAAGGAGATACGGATTTCCCGGACTATGAGAAAGACTTTGTGTTAATAGAAACAATTCAGCCGAAAGAAGTTGCTCCTGATGGAACGACTTACTGTTTTACTATATGGCATAAAAGAGTAGGAGAATAATCAATTAATGATTATTCTCCTACTCTTTTATTTAATCCCTAGAATTGTTTTTTTGTTTTATAAAATAAAATTAAGTACAGATATATAATGACAGGCACTTCCTAATATACAGAAGACATGGAAGAGTTCATGAAAACCAAAGGCTTTAGATATATTTGGTTTTTTGATGGCGTAAATAACGCCGCCTATGGTATACATAACGCCTCCTAATACCAGTAACAAGAAAGAAACTGTTGTTAATGAATCATAAAGAGGTTTTAGTGCAAATAAAGCAATCCAACCCATGCCTATATATAATAATGTAGAGAGCCATCTAGGCATGTTAATCCATAAGATTTTTGATGTAATGCCTAAAATAGCAACTGACCAAACAATAGATAATATTGACCATTTCCAAGCGCCACTTAAGCTGAGAAGACAAAATGGTGTATAGGATCCAGCAATTAGGATAAAAATCATAGAATGATCAAGTTTTTTTAGCTTAAGAATGACAGTTTCTTTGGCAACTATTAAATGATAAATGCCGCTTGTTGTATATAAAAGTACTAGGCTTAGACCGAATATAATCACTGATATTATAAAGCTTAGAGTAAAAAAAGGTGTAGAAGCACCTAATACTAGTAAAATAACCGTTGCTATTAAAAATAAAAGAGCACCGCCTAAATGTGTAAAAGCATTGATAGGTTCTCTAATATATGATTTCATAATCATCACCTCCTTAACGTGACATGTAGTTTTCGATACTACATATTGGTATATTAAAACTATACTACACAATAATCACAATTGTCAATAGAATTCTTAAAAACAATTACACTTGATTTTTAAAAAAGAAATGCGTTATCATAGAAGAGAAGAAATCATGAGATAACTAAGGAGGACATATGGATAAGGAGTATGTTAAGCAGCAAATTGAGAGCTTAGGTCTAGACCAAAAGGTAGATATCGAAAAAATACCTTCTATAGATTTATATATGGATCAAGTAATTACTTTTTTTGATGATGTTTTAGGACATACAAAAAGGTATGAGGAAGATAAACTTCTTACGAAGACTATGATTAACAACTATACAAAAGATAAGCTTTTGGTACCAGCAGTGAAGAAAAAATATACAAAGGAGCATATTATGCTTATGATTTTGCTCTATAATCTTAAGCAAATCTTGAGCATATCGGACATTAAGGACTTATTTGATATAGCTATTCATAACGAGACTACAGACAGTAATACACTGGCTGAAGTCTATCAGTTATACTTAAAATGTAAGCAAAAAGAGGCAGAAGGTTTTACTAAGCAAGTAGAAGCAACCATAGATAGTTTGTGCAATGAAATGAAAAGTATGCAAATTAGTAAAGAGGATAAAATAGAAGATATGGTACTTGCTATGCTACTTGTAGAACAGGCGACTTACTATAAGCGATTAGCAGAAAAAATAATTGATAAAAAAATTAAGAAGGAAAAGGTGGTGACGGAGTCAAAATGAAAAAATGGATGATTTTATTAATAGTAAATATTTTGGTTGTAAGCATACTAGGAGGTTGCAAAAAGGAAGAAGAGGTTCCAAGTGTACAAGTATCAAAAATGAATAGTGTATTTACAGACATTGTCAAGGAGGCAGGAATAGATAATTTAGCAGTTGTGGTAGATATGCCGAATGAAAACTTACTTGGTAAAATACAAAAGTTAGATACCTATGGAGAGGAAGATGTAATAGAATCATTTGTTATGATCCCTATGTACAACGGGACAAAAGTCCAGTTGGTAACTGTAGCATATGAAAATGACACATTGGTTCCTAAGCAAGTAGTATATGAAAAATTATCTTCTGAAGAGGGTTATGGTCTTTATGTTAGAGCCATAAGACCAGAAGGAGCACCACAGCTAAAATTAAGCTTAGAATATGAAGGCAGATCTGCTGAATACATTATTACGTACAATGGCAAAGATGGGACACCGCAGTATGAGTATATTTCACAGACCCCAAATAGGCAGCGGGAAGATAGTAATAAACCAGATGAAGATATCTTTCATTTAGATAGTGAGCTTATTGCACCGATACAAGACGATGATTATGTTGAGGGGCTTAATTTAATATACAGTTATACTTGTGATATAGATAATGACTCAAATGATGAAACTATTGACGTGTATTGTGCTGCAGAACGGGATGGCACGGGTAATCTTATGTTAGATGATGGACAGGAATGGAGCGTTATTTTGCAAAAAGAAAATGATGCCTATCCATTGTTTGAGCGTAGCTATGTGCAACTGGGTGAAGTTTCATATTCAGCTTATGAATCTTATGATGACAATAAATTCCATATACTGATCACCAATAAGCAAGGGGCCTCTATTATTATTTATGACTGCTACTATGATAAGGAAGCCGAAGAATTAAGACGTGAAATGGTTTATCAGTCAGAAAATATTAATATGATAAGTAGCTTTAACTAATTTAAACATTTATTAAGCATACAAAAAAGCAATCGATTGAAATGAATCAGTCGATTGTTTTTTTGTATGTTGAGCAGGTATAATTTTCCAATTAATGAATTTGAGTTGTCATAAAATAGTAAAATTGCAAATAGAAAACAAGAATGACGTAAAAAACATTGTGCGATTGATACAAGAAGAATGAAGAAATAAACCGATTATTAAGGTATAATGTCGAATAAATACCCGGAGGTATAAAAGTAAACAATAATTTATAAGAGAAAATATTTAAGTATGACAAGGAAGTCCAAGTTGGTATATAATATTGCTATAAAAAAGAAAAAGTGACATGAATTGTTATTGATTGTTAACAATGGGTAAAGTATAATAACTACATATATATGTAAAATTCGAAAAAAATGTAATCTGAAGAATGATTTTTTGTTAAATACGAACAAAGACAGGAGGGTCAACAAGGTGATAAAAGTTCTAATAGTTGATGATGCTGCATTTATGAGGTTGTCTATAAAAACAATATTGGAAAGAAATGAATTTGAAGTAGTAGGTGAAGCAGCAAGCGGAAATGAAGCAATAGCAAAGTATAAAGACCTAAAGCCAGATGTAGTAACTATGGATATAACAATGCCTGGCATGACTGGTATTGAAGCCTTGAGAGCAATTAGAGAAATAGATCCTCAAGCCAGAATTGTGATTATTTCTTCTATGGGGCAAGATGTTTTATTAAGGGAGGCTATTGTTAGTGGTGCTAAATATTTCATTGTAAAACCATTTAAAGAAGTGGATGTGGTAAGAACAATGAAACAAATAGCAATGATGTAGTACGAGAGCAAGGAGGATAAAAACTTGTCAAATCAAAATGTCAATGAACCTATGCTTGAGATGTATCTATATGAAACGACTCAGATTTTGGAGCAGCTTGAGCAGGTCATTATGGATAGTGAAAAGCATAGCATCTACTCTGAGGAAGCTATTAATGAAATATTTCGTTTCATGCATACCATAAAAGGCTCATCAGCAATGATGCTTTTCAATGATATGGCATCTCTTGCACATAAGGTTGAAGATGTCTTTTATTTTTTAAGGGAAGAAAAGCCACAAGGCATAGACTGCGGTGAACTTTCAGAGTTGGTTTTAGAATCCGTTGATTTTATAAAAGTAGAAGTTGAAAAGATTAAGGATGGTCAAGCGGTTGATGGAAATCCTTCAGAACTTGAGAGCAAAATTAATAAATTTTTATCTCAAATAAAATCGGAAAGTATACACGAGGATCAAGAAAAAGATTGGCCTAAGGATAAAAAAGATGACAATTTAGACAAAAGACAACAGTATTATATAACAGCAGATCAAAAGGACACGGAGACTACAAAAAACAAGTACAAGGCAACCATTTATTTTGAAGACGGTTGTGAGATGGAAAATATTAGAGCTTATGCAGTGGTACATAGCCTTTTGGAAGTGGCTAAGGATGTTTATTTTATTCCAGAGGACATAGCCGAAAATGAAGAGAGTATCAATTATATCAAGAAAAATGGATTTAAGGTATTTTTTGGATCGGATTATGAATATGAGGAAATGAACGAGCATTTGATGAAAACAGTTTATATTAAAAAACTAGTCTTAGAAAAAGCGGAGGAACATTCTAAGATAAGTCAAGTCCGTGAAAAGAAAGAGATGAAGTCTCAAGGTCATTCAACAAATCAGGTAATGATTAGTGTGAATGTTCAAAAATTAGATAGGCTTATGGACTTGGTTGGAGAAATGGTTATAGCAGAAGCAATGGTTACTCAAAATCCTGAAGTTAAAGCCTTGCAGCTAGATAATTTTCATAAAGCAGCCAGGCAACTTCACAAAATCACAGCAGAACTACAAGATGCCGTGATGTCTATTCGTATGGTACCCTTATCCTCTACTTTCTTAAAAATGCATCGTATAACAAGAGATATGTGTAAAAAGCTAAATAAAGAAGTGAGCCTAGAGGTCATCGGAGAAGAGACAGAGGTAGACAAAAATATTATTGAACACATATCTGATCCTTTGATGCATCTTATTCGCAATGCTATTGACCATGGAATAGAAGATGGCGAAGAGCGTGTGATAAAAGGCAAAAATAAAGAGGGAAGGATTATTTTAGAAGCTAAAAATTCAGGAAGCGATGTTTTGATTATCATACAAGATGATGGAAAAGGCTTGAGCAAAGAGAAAATCTTAGAGAAAGCAAAACAACAAGGTTTATTAATTAAAAAAGAGAGTGAAATGACAGATAAAGAAATTTATAACCTAGTATTGCTTCCAGGGTTCTCGACAAAGGAGGACGTTACAGAGTTTTCGGGTAGAGGCGTCGGAATGGATGTTGTTAAGAAAAACATTGAAACGGTAGGAGGAACTGTACTTGTTGATAGTGCACCAGGTAATGGAACTACCATTACCTTAAAAATACCGCTTACTCTTGCGATTATTGATGGAATGAATATAAAAGTTGGGAATTCAAGATATACGATTCCTCTTATTTCTATTAAGGAATCCTTTAGACCTAAAGAAAATGAATGTTTTGTAGATCCAGATGGCAATGAAATGATCATGGTAAGAGGCGAATGTTATCGCATTCTAAGGCTGCATAAACAATATTCTGTCAATACTGAGATAACGAATTTCCATGAGGGAATATTGATTATGGTTGAACAAAGCGACAAAACACTGTGTTTGTTTGCGGATAAACTAATAGGTCAGCAGCAAGTGGTTGTTAAGCCCTTGCCTAATTATATAAAAAATATAAAAGATATAGAAGGCCTTGCAGGATGTACTCTTCTGGGGGATGGCAGCATAAGTTTAATTTTAAATGTAGAGGGACTTCTTGATATAGCTATGATGAATGTGCAGAGCACAACATAAAATGTGATTCCATAGTTGCTGACTGTATAAATGTGGATTTTATACTAAGGAGAAAGGAGAAGGTATATATGAGTAAAGTACAAATGGAAAAATTACAAGAGCTTGAAGAGTTTGAGGAAGATACTCAAAAAGGTAAGTTCTTAACATTTGTTTTGGGTAACGAAGTATATGGTATTGGCATAGAATTTGTTACAGAAATAATAGGAATTTTGCCCATAACAGAGGTTCCTGAGCTTCCTGAGTACATACGTGGGATCATTAATTTAAGAGGTAAGATCATTCCTGTTATGGATGTCCGATTACGTTTTAAAAAGGCACTTAGAGAGTATACAGAAAGAACATGTATCGTGGTCATTGATATTTTAGACATATCTATAGGGCTTATCGTGGATAGTGTTTCAGAAGTGCTCGTGATACCAGAAGAAGATATTGTAAGTCCACCTAAGGTGACTAAGGAGTCGAATAGCAGATATATCAAAGGGATTGGAAAGGTTGGAAATGATGTGCGACTTCTTTTAGACTGCGACAAATTGCTTACAGAAGAAGAACTAAGTAACTTAAGCGAAGCACTCTAAGAATGTTAAGCTACGCGAAAGGAAGATGCAAATGAAATGGTTCTATGACCTTAAAATTGCAGCAAAGCTTATTATAGGGTTTGTTGTTGTAGCGATGATAGCAGGTGTTGTGGGTGTAGTAGGAATGATCGGTATCGTTAATATGAATGAGATGACTCAATTATATGTGGCTCAGACAAATACCATACCGGATTTAGCCAATATAGCGAGAACCTATCAAAGAGAACGTGTATATCTTTATGAATTGTATTTAGAGAAGGATGAAAATAAGAGATTAGAGATTATCAATAACCTAAGAAGCTGTGATGAAATTATAGACAAAAACATGCAAAATTTTAGCAAAGGGTCTTACGATGCGAAGGTTGAAGCAGGTTTTGATAAGCTATCTCAGTTAATTGAAGAGTTTTCTGTGATACGTGATGAAGCGATAAACTATGAAAAGGCCAATCAAATGGAGAAAGTCTATGAGGTAATGAATCGTAACCAAACAAACGAGATAGAAGCAGAAATCCAAAGTATTACAGATGAACTGATAGAAACAAAAACGCAGCTAGCAAAGGACAACGCACATAATTTTATAGCATATGCCAATAATACAGTTGCTGGTATGCTTTTATTCATCGTGTTGGGCATGTTTATAGCAATTAGCTTAGGTTTTATTATCACTCGTGTTATAAGCAATCCAATAAAAGAGGTAGCCGAGGCAGCCAATCAGCTTGCATTAGGAGATGTAACTGTTGATATAAAAGTAAGAGATACTAAAGATGAAACAGGAAGGCTTCTTAGTTCCTTTATGGCAATAAAGGAGAATATTTCTAGGTATGCTATGATAGCAGAAAAAATTGCTGGTGGCGATATGACAATAGATGTTATCGTTCACTCAGAAAAAGACCTTCTTGGTAAAAAATTAGCCCAGATGGTTAAGGGAAATAATGAAGTGCTTTCAAATATTAATTCTTCTGCAGAAAAAGTAGCACTAAGATCAAAGCAAATATCTGATGCGAGTATTAATCTTTCACAGGGGGCTGTAGAGCAAGCAAGTGCTATTGAAGAACTGACAACATCTCTTGAAGAAATTTCATCACAAACAAAACTTAATGCCCAAAATGCAGATAACGCAAATGCACTAGCAGTAGAGACAAAATCAAATGCTTTGCATGGAAATAGTCAGATGAAGGAAATGCTAAGGGCAATGGAAGAAATTAATGAATCTTCAGCGAAGATATCCAAAGTCATAAAGGTTATTGATGACATAGCCTTCCAGACGAATATCCTTGCCCTTAATGCAGCAGTTGAAGCAGCAAGAGCAGGTACTCATGGCAAAGGCTTTGCTGTAGTAGCAGAGGAAGTAAGAAATCTTGCCGAACGCTCAGCTAATGCAGCTAAGGAAACTACAGGTATGATTGAAGGCTCCATAAAAAAATCTGAAGATGGCACGAAGATTGCAGTAAATACAGCCCAAGCTCTTGATGAGATTGTAAATGACATAGAAAAGGTGGCAAATCTTATAAGCGATATTGCATCGGCTTCAAATGAGCAAGCGATTGGTATCAGTCAAATTAATCAAGGAATTATGCAGGTTTCGGAGGTTATTCAAAATAACTCTATTACTTCTGAAAAAGGAGTATCTGCAAGTGAAGAGCTTTTAGCTCAAGCCAATATACTAAAAGAAATGATTGGTAAGTATAAACTTGATAATAGCCTATCTAACAGTAAGAAAGAGGAAGTAAGCAAAGAAGTTCTTGATATGATTAATAAGATGTCAGAAAAAAAGAAGCCGTTGCCCAAGAGTAAAGAAAAAGCGAAACCTAAAAAAGTAGATTCTAAAACTAAGATTTTATTAAGTGATCACGAATTTGGTAAATATTAATGAATGACTATAAAAATGGGTAGGTGTAGTCTGTGATTGAAATTACAGATAAAGAATTTAAGCAGTTATCAGCTTATATTAAAAATAATTATGGTATTCATCTAAGAGAAGAAAAGAAAATGCTGCTCATGGGTAGGCTACAAAATGTACTTATACAAAAGAATATAAACAGTTTTAAGGATTACTATGACTATGTTGTTTCAGATAAGACAGGGAGTGCATCGGCTGAATTAATCAATAAGGTCACTACCAACCATACATTTTTTATGAGGGAAGCAGATCATTTTAATTTTTTTAGGGATCAAGTGCTAACGGATCTTATCAATACTATAAAAGATAAAGACTTAAGAATATGGAGCGCAGGGTGTTCTACAGGAGAAGAACCCTATACTTTAGCAATATTAATTGATGAAGTTTTAGGCATGTCAAAAGTATTTTGGGATACCAAGATACTGGCAACGGATATTTCAACAAAAGTACTTGAAGAGGCTCAAAGAGGCATTTATAGCAGTGAGAAAATAGCGACACTACCTGCTAAGTGGAAGCTAAGTTATTTTAAAGAGATTAAGGATAATTATTATGAGGTTACAGATAAAATAAAGCAAGAAGTCATTTATAGAAAGTTTAATCTTATGGAAAAAGCTTTTCCATTTAAGAAAAAGTTTCATGTAATTTTTTGTAGAAATGTAATGATCTATTTTAATGCTGAGACTAAAAATGAACTTGTGAATAAGTTTTATGATAGCCTAGAATATGGCGGTTACTTATTCATTGGACATTCAGAATCGCTTAATCGAGAGGAAACACAGCTTAAAGCTATTATGCCTGCAGTATATAGGAAAATATAAAGGGATGAGACTGTGAAACTAGGGAAAAAGATAAAAGTATTGGTTGTCGATGATAGTGTGCTGTTTAGAGAAGTGCTGTCTAAGGGGCTTTCCTCAGATCAGGAAATAGAATCGGTTATTACAGCAAAGGATCCTTTTGATGCAAGAGATAAGATTATTAAATATAAACCAGATGTTATGACTTGTGATATAGAGATGCCTAAAATGAATGGTATAGAATTTATTAAAAGACTTTTGCCCCAGTATTCTCTTCCAGTAGTTGTAGTAAGCGGAGTAAGTGGCATTGTATTTGATGCACTAAGAGTAGGAGCAGTAGATTTTATTGCTAAACCAAGCAATTTATCTGCTCAAAATACTGAGACCTTTATTTATGAGCTTATTAACAAAGTAAAGGTTGCAACAAGAGCTCATATTATTCAGCCACGTGAGGTGAAAACAAAACCTTTGGAAGTAGGTAATGACCAAAACATTAGATGCGTGATTGCGATAGGTGCATCAACTGGAGGGATAGAAGCTATTTCTAGTATCTTAGATAGGCTAGATAAGAACATGCCACCTATTGTCATTACCCAGCATATTCCGCCTATGTTTTCAAAGATATTTGCAGAAAGACTAAATGCTCAAACAGGCTTTTTGGTGAAGGAGGCCTCGGAAGGAGAATTTTTGCAATCAGGGAAAGTACTTATTGCTCCTGGGGATCAACATATGACCATTAAAAAGATTGGAGCAGGCTACAAGGTGTTACTAGATAAAGGAGAAAAGGTAAATGGACATTGTCCTTCAGTTGATGTATTATTTCACTCTGTAGCCAAAGAATGCAAGGCAAGTGCGATAGGCATTATACTAACAGGAATGGGCTATGATGGAGCAAAGGGCTTATTAGCCATGCAGCGTGCTGGAGCCACAACCATAGGACAAGATGAAGCTTCATGTGTTGTTTATGGCATGCCGAAGGTAGCTTTTGAGGTTGGTGCAGTACAAAAACAGTCTTCTCTTGAGAAAATACCACAGCTTCTTTGTTCAATACTAAAGACCAAGACGTAGATGGAGGGTCGTCATGCACAATAACGTTTATATCCCAAAAACAGATGACAATGAAAAATGGATCACAACTCTATCCTGTATTGGAGATGGTGTTATTGCTACTGATCGATATGGTAAGGTTGATTTTATCAATTTGGTGGCCCAAAAGCTTACTGGTTTTAAGCATGAAGAGGCAATAGGACAAAAGTTCAGTGATGTTTTTCGGATTAATATTGATAATGAAAAATTATCAGTTGATGATATTTTAGAAAATGTGATTCAAACCCACGAACAAAAAGGTCTGAAAAAGGGGTCAAAATTATTAGCGAGAAATAATGTGAGCTACTATGTATCTGCTAGCTTTTCTCCTATTAAGAATCAGAGTCAATGTGTTATTGGTGTTGTGGTGGTATTTAGGGATATTACAAGAATAAAGGATATGGAAGAAGCTTTAAGGATAGAAAAAAATAACTTGCAAAGTTTATTTGAACATATGTCCCTTGGACTGCTGGTTCTCAATGAAGAACAAGAAATTAAGAGAGTCAATAACGCACTCCTTCAAAGTTTAGAGACAGAGGATAAAGACATTTTATTTAAAAAGATAGGAGAAGTACTTAAGTGCACTGGGAGTCTTGAGAAAGGATGTGGACAAGGCAAAAAGTGCAAAGATTGTGAGATAAGAAATACAATTAAAAACTTAGGCCACAATGGTGAAAAGACCAAAGAAGTGATTACATGGATTACAAGGCTAGTAAAAGGGAAAGAAATGACAAGATGCTATAAGCTTAAGTTTGTTGCTTTAAGAACAGAAGAAGGCAAAAGAATTATGCTTATTATGGAAGATATTACGGAAGATAAAAAAGCAGAAGAAGAACTCAAAAGGGCTAAGGAAGAGGCAGAAACTGCAAATAAAGCTAAAAGCGAATTTCTGGCTAATATGAGCCATGAAATACGGACACCTTTAAATGGAATAGTAGGCATGGTTGAACTTACATTGCTTTCAGAGCTAACTCGCGAGCAGAGAGACAATCTTAGTATAGCGAAGGGATGTGTTAACTCTTTACTGAATATCATTAATGATATACTGGATTTTTCTAAGATGGAGGCTGGGAAATTTACAATTCAAAATATCAGTTTTGATATTTATGAGTTAGGACAAGAAGTGCTTAAAACACATAGTAAGCATGTTAAAGAAAAGGGATTGAATTTGTATATAAAGATAAATGATGATATGCCAAGATATCTGTTAGGAGACTATTTTAAAATCAAACAAGTACTAAACAACTTAATAAGCAATGCAATTAAATTTACAGATGTTGGAGAAGTAGAAGTAAAAATTGAATGCATAGCAAAGGAAAAACAGGATGCAGTTATTAAGTTTGTCGTCACAGATACTGGTATAGGTATATCAAAAGAAGATACAGATAAACTGTTTAAAAGTTTTAGTCAAGTAGATGCTTCATTTACAAGACAATATGGCGGAACTGGGCTTGGCCTTGTTATCTGTAAAAATCTTGTAGAGATGATGGGTGGAACAATAGCATTTGAAAGCACAAAAGGAAAAGGGAGTACGTTTTACTTTTATTTACCTCTTGGGTTATCAAAAAACAAGAAAGAGAAGAAAGAAATTACACCTGATACCTTTAGGCAAGATAAAAAAGAGGGACATCTACTTTTGGCTGAAGATGATCCAGTTAGCCAAAACGTCATGATCCATATGCTAAGAGAACGAGGCTATACGGTTGATTTTGTTAATAATGGAAAAGAAGCTATAGAACGCCATAAAAAGAATAAGTATGATGCAATTATTATGGATATTAATATGCCAGAGATGGATGGTGTAGAGGCTGTAAGGCAAATTAGAATGAGAGAAGGATCCGAAGTACATACACCAATTATTGCATCAACAGCCTTCGCACTTTCTGGAGATAAAGAAAGATTTTTAAATGTTGGCATGGATGCATATATAGCTAAGCCAGTTACCATGCAGCAATTGTTCCGTGCAATTGATTTGGTGATTGAAGGTAAAGTGAAAGAGAAAGACAGTAACTCAGAAAAAGAAGTTGAGTTAACAGAAACTTACGATTTAAGAGAACTCTATAAAAGGCTTTTTGAATCAGTAAAAGAAGAAAATCTAAAAGAGATTGAAATGCTTGCTAGTCGACTAAAAACTAAACTTGAAGATATGGGAGAAAAAGAAATAAAAAAAATTATGTTTAAAATCGAGATAGCATGTAGAAAGGAAAAAATAGAAGAGATCAAAAAGTACCTATCTGACTTATCAAAGTTGGATGAAGAGAAAAAATTCTTATAATTCATAAGTATTTTAAAGGGGGTAGTTGTTGTGAAGTGGTATTTGAATTTAAGTATTGCAGTAAAATTAATCATTAGTTTTTTGGTGGTAGCATGTATTGGCGCAGCAATAGGTGGTATAGGCCTTGTGAATATTAACAATATCGTAAAAGATGATAAGCTGTTATATGAAGAAAACACTCTTGGAATTCAGTATATAGGTGAAGCTCATGCACTCTATCAGAGACTTAGATATAATGCTGTGGAGGCAATGCTTCTAAAAGATGATAGCCAAAAAGATACCTATGTCACTAAACTAAATAATTTTATAAATTCTCTTGAAGATAATCTTAAAAAATATGAAGCAGGTATTATAACAGAAGAAGATCGAAACCAGTATGATGAACTCTATCCAACTTGGGAAAAATATAAGGCTTATATGCAGCAAGCGATTCAGTTCATACAATTAGGAGAATATGAAAAAGCTCAGGAAGAGCTTTTGGGAGAAGCAGATTCCCTTGGAAGTTCTCTTCAGGATTTGTTTGCACAGTTTAATGAATATAATGCACGAGGAGCATTAGATAGGTCAAACCATAATACTGATTTAGCAGAAAAAGCTTCAGTAAGCATGACTTTGGTCATTCTTGTAGGAGTAATTATTTCGGTGATACTAGGTTTATTCACTTCTCGCGTTATAGGTAATCCAATTAAAGAGCTTGCTGAGATAGCTAATAAACTTGCTCTTGGGGACGTAAATGTAGCTGTAGAGGCAAAAACTAAAGATGAAATAGGTAAACTGATGCAGGCATTTGATCATATGATAGAAAATACCCGTGCTCAGGCTATGGTCGCAGAAAAAATAGCAGGAGGTAATATGACAGTTGAGGTACCTATCCGATCAGAAAATGATCTACTTGGTAAAAAACTTTATGAACTTGTAGAAAAGAATAATGAAGTGCTATCTAATATTGGTAATGCTTCACAGCAGGTAGCAACTGGTGCAGGGCAAATTTCTGATTCGAGTATTGCACTTTCCCAGGGAGCTGCTGAGCAAGCAAGTTCTATTCAGGAGCTAACTGCTTCAATAGAAGAAATAGCTGCACAAACAAAACAAAATGCTACGAATGCAAACCAGGCAAATGGGCTTGCTAATACAACCAAAGACAGTGCTAACCAAGGGGATGCGAGAATGCAGGAGATGCTTAGGGCAATTCAGGAAATTAATGAGTCTTCTACTAATATCTCCAAAATTATTAAGGTTATTGATGAAATTGCATTCCAAACCAACATACTTGCTTTAAATGCTGCAGTAGAAGCAGCAAGAGCAGGTCAACATGGGAAAGGCTTTGCAGTAGTTGCAGAAGAAGTAAGAAACCTTGCTGCACGTTCAGCGAATGCGGCAAAAGAAACAACGGATATGATTGAAAGCTCTATTAAAAAGTCACAGGATGGAACAAAAATTGCTAATGAAACAGCTCAGTCATTAGCTGAAATTATAGATAGTATTGAAAAGGTAGCGAACCTTGTAAATAATATTGCAAATGCTTCTAATGAGCAGGCAATAGGAATTGAGCAAATCAATCAGGGAATCATACAGGTATCAAATGTCGTTCAAAACAATTCTGCTACTTCTCAAGAAAGTGCAACAGCAAGCGAGGAGCTTTCAAGCCAGGCTCAGCTTTTAAAAGAACTCGTTCAGCAATATAAGTTAAGAAAAATAAACCTTGGAATGCAAAAAGATTGGTTATAAACCAATCTTTTTGTTATGGTATTTAACAAGGATAGATGTTGCGTAATAATACAATAAAAGATAATAAATATAACATAACAATCTGAAAATATATAGTTTATGACTAGAATAACAAGTAATACCCATGATTTTTTATTGATTACTATCAATGTGTACAGTATAATAACTACATCAATATGAAAAAGTAAAAAATGAAACAGATAGCACTACTTAAAGCTATTATGCCCGCAGTGTATAGAGAGAATAAAGGGAGAATCATTAGGAGCAGGAAAGGTATTTATTGCTCCTGGAGATCAACATATGAGTATTAAAAAGATGGGTGGAATCTACAAGGTGCAGTTAGATAGGGGAGAAAAGGTAAATGGGCACTGCCCTTCGGTTGATGTATTATTTCACTCCGTAGCTAAGGAATGCAAGTCAAATGCTATAGGAGTTATTCTAACAGGAATGGGCTATGATGGAGCCAAAGGCTTATTAGCTATGCAGCAAGCTGGAGCGAAGACAATTGGACAAGATGAAGCTTCATGTGTTGTTTATGGAATGCCAAAGGTAGCTTTTGAAGTAGATGCAGTGCAAAAACAGTGTTCACTAGACAAAATACCACAGCTTCTTTGCTCAATGCTAAAAACAAAGATGTAAATAAATGATGATAGGACAAGTTATCAAATGTGGCTTAATTTTATGAGAACGGATGCAGCAATATAAGTTAAGAAAAATGAATATGGGAGAACAAAAAGATTGGTGACCAACTAATCTTTTTTTATTGAAAGAATTTTTCACAAAATATTGACAATATATTATTATCAGACTAAAATGTAAGTAAGTGATTACTACGGTAGGTGACGATATGAAAAATTCTATATTGCATAGGAAAGATAGTCTGATCATAACTACGATTGAAATTATTGATGAACTAGGTATCTTAGGTTTGTCTACAAGAGAAATAGCTAAGAGACAAGAAGTATCTGAGGCAACCCTTTTTAGGCATTATAAAAGTAAAAACGAGTTATTAATCGCAGTTCTAGAGTATTTTTTACAATTTGATGAAGATATCTTTTTAACCACGCAAAAAAGAGAACTTGCACCAAAGGAGTCTATAGTACAGTTTATAAGTTTATTAGCAGTATATTATGAAAACTATCCAGCTATTACGTCTATTATGCAGATGATTGATGTTTTAAGATACGATCCTACATTAGAAGACAAGGCTAAAAATATCTTTAATAAGCGTATCAAATTTATTAAACAACTCGTTGAAGAAGCACAAACGCAAGGAGCAATACGCATTGATATGAATAGTGAAGATATAGCCGTGCTTATATCTGGAATGTGTCGGGAAGTATGTCTTAAGTGGAGGCTTGAGAACAAAAGATTTCCGCTAAAAGACAAAACACTTTTAGCCCTTGATATATTACTTGGCAATGTCAGTCCTTAAATTGAGTGAATAATCAATAGAGAGATTAGAAGGTGATAAAATGTCAGATCAATATTTAAATGAGCCTATGCTTGATATGTTTATTTTTGAAACCAATCAACTCATCACAAATCTAGAGCAAACCATATTAGCAAGTGAAAAAGAAAGTAGTTTTACTGTGGATGCTATTCATGAGATATTTAGGATTATGCATACGATTAAAGGTTCTGCAGCGATGATGATGTTTAATAGTATCGCCACACTGGCACATGCGATGGAAGATGTATTTTATTATTTGCGTGAAGAAAAGCCTAACAATGTTAATTTTTTAACGATTTCTGATTTGATATTTGAAAGTATTGATTTTATTAAAGTTGAAATGGAAAAGATTAAAAATGGGGAAGATGCCAATGAAGATGCATCAAAGCTAATAAATTCTTTAAAAGAGTTTTTAGACTCTCTTAAAAAAGAAAACAACTCTGATTTGAAGACTAAAGAAGATGCAAGACCAGCGGCAAAGCAGCAGTATTACATAAGAAAAGATAAGATTGTGCCTCCTTCATATCAAAATGCTTATAAAGCGGTTATACACTTTGAAGAAGGGTGTCAAATGGAAAATATTCGTGCGTATAGTATTATCCATAACATTAAGGATATTACCAATGAGTATTATTATATCCCGAGGGATATTATTGATAATGATGATAGCACAGATATAATCCGTAAAGAAGGATTTTCTATATTTCTTAAATCGGATTGGCCTTATGAAAAAATGTATGAGTTTTTTATGCAAACAATATTTCTTAAGAGTCTAGAACTTGTTGCGTTAGAAAATGATGATGAGTTTAAGCAATTTTTAGAAGACGATGAGGAGCTACAAGGATTATTAAAAGAAGATGAATTAACAATAAAAGACAATCCTATTAAAATGCCAGATACAAAAGATGTGCACAAAGTAGAAACCACTGGAACGGCTCAGAGTATTATCAGTGTCCATGTAGCAAAGCTAGACAAGCTTATGGATTTGGTGGGAGAAATGGTTACTGCCGAGGCTATGGTTCTGCAAAATCCAGATTTAAAAGGCTTGGAGCTTGATAATTTTCAAAAGGCTGCGAGACAACTAAGTAAAATTACAACTGAGATACAAGATACTGTGATGTCCATTCGGATGGTTCCTCTTGCAGCAACTTTTCTTAAGATGCAGCGTATTGTAAGGGACATGTGCAAAAAATTAGGAAAAGAAGTAAAGCTTGAGATTCTTGGAGAACAAACTGAAGTTGATAAAAATATTATTGAGCATATATCGGATCCCCTCATGCATCTTGTGCGTAATGCAATAGATCATGGGATTGAATCTAAGAGTGAGAGGGTATCCAAAGGAAAGCAAGTAGTTGGTACGGTAACCTTAGAAGCAAAAAATGCTGGAAATGACGTTCTTATTATAGTAAAAGATGATGGCAAGGGGCTAGATAAGGATAAAATTTATAATAAGGCAAGTGAAAATGGTGTAATCTATAAGCCTCAAGAAGAAATGACAGACAAAGAAATATTTAATCTCATATTACTACCAGGATTTTCTACTAAAGAGAGTGTTTCAGAGTTCTCGGGTCGTGGCGTGGGCATGGATGTGGTAGCAAAAAATATTGAGGTAGTTGGTGGGTCACTAAGTGTAGAAAGTGTTTTAGGTGAAGGGACAACCATTACACTCAAGATACCTTTAACCTTAGCTATTATAGATGGAATGACCATTAAGGTAGGACGGTCTTATTACACCTTGCCAACTATATCGATTAAAGAATTTTTTAGACCAAGATTATCAGATGTCATTACAGATCCTGATGGAAATGAAATGATTATGGTAAGAGGCAACTGCTATCCAATATTAAGATTACATAAGATCTATAAGGTGCAAACAGACATAACAAATTTTGATGCTGGCATTATTATCATGCTAGAACATGATGATAAAACTTTATGTGTCTTTGCAGATGAACTTATAGGTCAGCAACAGGTAGTAGTTAAGGGGTTGCCGTCGTATATTCAAAGGTTCAAAAAAGCAAAAGGACTGGCTGGCTGTACTTTGCTAGGGGATGGAAGTATTAGTTTGATTTTAGATATAGCCGCCTTAACAAATTTTTATAACCTATCATAAATAGTTTTATCATTTAAACAGTGAATTCTATAAGGAAGGGGGAATAAAGTCATGATGGATATCAAAGAAAACATGTTAGAGTGGGAAGAAGATACCCAAAAGGACAAATTTTTAACTTTTTCATTAGACAAGGAAATCTATGGGATAGAGATTAAATATGTCACAGAAATTATAGGCATTCAAGAGTTTACAGAAATGCCAGAGCTTCCAGACTATATAAGGGGCATTATTAATCTAAGAGGAAAGATTATCCCGATTATGGATGTAAGAATTCGTTTTAAAAAGAAAACCAAAGAATATAATGATAGAACCTGTGTTATTGTTGTTGATATTAAGGACTTATGCATAGGCATCGTTGTTGATCAGGTTTTAGAGGTGCTTACAATTAAAGAAGAAGACATTGTGGAGCCGCCCAAACTTAGCAAGGATTTTAATAATAGATTTATTAAGAACATAGGGAAGGTTGGAAATGATGTGAAACTGCTACTCGACTGCCAGCAGCTATTAACAGATGATGAACTGGAAGATTTAAGTGAAGTATTATAACAATAAAAGTTCCAAAAGAATGCACAGGAAATAACTTAAAATTTAAACTGTGAATTCTATACTAAGGAGGTTGTTTATGATGAAGTGGTTTTATGATATGAAAATTAGAGCAAAGCTTATAAGTTGTTTTATGGTGCTTGCACTATTTGCAGGTATTGTTGGAGTTGTTGGCGTTAACAATATGGGAACCATCAATCGTAGAAGTGAAGATATGTATAACAACAACTTCATACCTACTCAGCACCTTAAAGATATTCAAATACAATTACAAAATGTTCGTGCCAATCAAGTTTTAGCTATTTATGAAAAGAATCCAAAAACGGTTTCTAAAAGATTAGATGTAATTAATCAAGCGATTGCTAATAATGATAAATTATTAGCTGATTATGAAAAAATCATTCAAGATGATGAAACCAGGGCACTCTATAATGACGTTATGGATTGTCTTGCAGAATATAGGACGTTACGTAATGAAAACTTAGAACTTGTTAAAGATGAGCAGTATGATCAAGCATTAGCAACGCTTGATGAGGTTACAAAGACAAGAGAAAAAGCTGATGAAGCATTGCAGAGGTTAGAGGACTATGAAACGCAGAATGCCTTGCAAGCTGTTGAGCAAAATAAGGCGAACTTTACAGAGCAATCTACAGTTATGATTTTAGTGATTATAATCAGTATCATATTAGCTATAGCACTTGGTTTTCTTGTTGCCAATATGATAAGCAGGCAGCTAAATCAACTCGTTAAGGTAGCTGATAGGATTGCAGATGG
>JAEYPM010000065.1 GCA_023410675.1 Bacillota bacterium
GTTTTAATTGCATTTTAAAGACATACTTATATACATTTATTGATAATTTCACTGATGTGATTAAAATTGTATATGAGATTTCTAAATTTAGGACTTTAAAAACACCTGTTTTTGGGGTCTAATCATATATATATGTTATGTGAATTCTATCAATATAACTTTTTGATATTTTAGGTGTAATTTGGTATAATCAAAGAAAAGTTTGTTGCAAAATAGGAGTGAAGAATATGCGTATATTTATTAGTGTAGATATTGAGGGAGTAACAGGCGTTTCTAGATGGGAAGATACAGTCAAAAAAAGAAGTACCTATCCCTATTTCCAACAACAAATGACGAAAGAAGTTGCTGCTGCATGTAAAGGAGCAGAAGAAGCAGGAGCAGAGTTTATACTGGTTAAAGATGCTCATGAGGATGGGAACAATCTGATCTATAGTCTTCTTCCGCAAGATGTTAAAATTATTTCAGGATGGAGTGGGCATCCTTACGCTATGTTAGAAGGTTTAGATGATAGTTTTGATGCAGTTATGATGATAGGCTATCATAGTGGTGCTCATTCAAATGGTTCACCTTTATCACATACATTATCTCCAAAAAGAATTAGAAGTATAACTATTAATGGAGACTATGTAGATGAGTTTTTAATTCATAAGTATATTGCTGATATGTTAGGGGTACCTGTTATTTTAGTTACAGGAGATGGAAGCCTTATGCGTTCTGTAATGAAGGTAGATAGAGGCATTCATACTGTTGCGACTTGTGAAGGCTTTGGCGGTGCAATGATTAGTATTCATCCTGATCTTGCTATGCAAAAAATACAAGACGCTGCTCGGGCAGCAGTCCTCAGACTGATAGAAAACAAAGAAGAAATTAAGGAAATTACGACAAAGCTTATGTTAAGGAAAAGTTTTGATTTGAAAATAGAATTTAAAAATCATAGAGATGCCTATAAGTATTCTTTTTACCCAGGGGTTACGCAAATGAATGAAACAACAATTTCATTTCATACAGATAATTATATGAATGTTGTTACACTATTAGGTTTTATCATCTAGGGTTTTGATTAGCGAGGAGCATACATATGAGTGAGATAAAAAAGCAAAGGATTCAAACACAGAATATTGTAAGAGCTGCTATGTTATTAGCAGTTGTCATTGTCATTCAAATAGCAGGACGTTCTATTCCTCAAGTTAACCAATTTTTTGTTGGACCGATTGTCAATGCGGTACTTATTATCACAGTCTATACCTGTTCCACTAAATGGGGGACTATAACTGCGGTTCTTACACCGATATTAGCCTATTTAGTAGGGCAACTATTGCCACCAATGGCACCCTTTATACCATTTATTATGCTTGGTAATTTAGTGTATGTTCTTATATTCGGACTGCTTAAAAATAATAAGTATGGATTGTATGTAGGCATTTTGCTTTCTTCATTTGTAAAATACCTCGTACTATCTTTTTCAGCAACCCAATTGATTTATTGGTTTAATATTGGTTTGCCAGATAAGATTGCTAAAAAACTTGCCCAAATGATGGGGCTTACACAATTTATAACAGGTATTATAGGAGGAATTTTAGCATTAGCATTTATTTTTATACTTTCTAAGAGAAAGGGCATAAAGAAATTAAATGATGAAAAGAAAAATACTAATTGATGCCGATGGATGTCCTGTAGTAGATATTTGCCTCGATTTAGCAAAGAAGTATAATTTAGAACCTATTATTATATGTGATACTTCCCATTATTTTAAGGGAAAAAATGCAGAAATAGTGATGGTGGATAAGGGAGCAGATGCTGTAGATTTTGAACTCATCAATAGAGTTCACAAATCGGATATAGTTGTAACACAAGATTACGGTTTAGCTGCTATGGTCTTGGCTAAGCAAGCTTATCCCATTAATCAAAATGGGCTCATTTATAGTAATGATAATATTGATCAATTACTTTTGACTAGGCATTTAGCAAAGAAAGTAAGAAATGCAGGAATTAGAACGAGAGGTCCACGAAAACGAGAAAAAGAAGATGATATTAAGTTTCAAAACGCATTAATAGAGCTGATTCATAGGACACAGGAGCCTAAGTAGTTAAGAGGAGACGACTTAATCATGACGAAGAAGATGGTTATATTTGATCTAGATGGCACATTGCTTGACACAATAAAGGATTTAGCAATAAGTACAAATAAAGCATTAGAAAGGCATCATTTTAAAACACATCCAATAGAAGATTATAAGTACTTCGTGGGTGATGGAATAAACAAATTAATAGAAAGAGCTTTGCCTAAAGAACATAGAGATAATCAAACGATTGATAAGGTGAAAAAGGTGTTTGTAGATTATTATAATAAACATCTTACAGAGTATACAAAGCCTTATGAAGGAGTGATGGAGCTTCTTAGTCAGTTGCAAGTGAAGAATAAATACCTTGCTATTGTTTCAAACAAACCAGATGAGCAGACTCAGCTTTTAGTTAAAGAATGTTTGAAAGGAGTTCCCTTTATTTATGTTACAGGCAATAAGCCCGGAATACTCCATAAGCCAGATCCCTATGCACTGTATGAAGCTATTCATAGAGTAGGGGTTTCAAAAGAAGAAGTATTATATGTTGGGGATTCAGGGGTTGATATGCAAACAGCAAATAATGCAAAAGTAACTGGCGTTGGTGTAACATGGGGATTTCGTACAAGAGAAGAACTCATGTTAAATGGAGCTTATGCAATTGTAGACGAGCCAGGCAGTATTATGGCATTATTAGATAAGTAAAATGGCATTCTATGATGATATAAAATTGCATACAAATTAATATGAAATAGTATCTTAAAGAGAATGAAATCATATTAAGGAGTGAATGGTGTATTGCTTAAGAAGTTTTATTATGTGTTTAAAAAGAAGTATTTAACACTCGCTGTAAATCAAAAGAAAGAACAGAAAATAGCTCAAATTTATAAAGGGATTATGACTGAAGAAGAAAACATACAAGATATGTATAGACAAATAGGCAGGATGTATTATGAACATGTTGATAATATAGAAGATGAGCAATTCACACCACTTTTTAATTCCATTTTAGAATCACTGAAAAAAATAGAATCCTATAGGTTACAGATAAGTAGTAGAGATCATTAAGGAGAAGGCTAAGTATGAACCATTTTTTTGGACTTATCCAATTTTTAACACGCATTCCTATTAAGAGAAATTATGATTTAGGTGAAGATTTTTATAAAAGTGCTATATATTTTCCTATAGTGGGTGCTTTATTAGGCACTTTCTATTTTTTTACGTCTTTGTTAGCAGACTTTATTTTTAGCCCTTACATCGCCTCACTCATCGTGCTGTTGTCCTTTGTTTTTATTACTGGAGGGCTTCATTTAGATGGATTAGGAGATAGCTTTGATGCATTATTTAGTAACCGTGATAAAGATAAAATGCTAGAGATTATGAAAGATTCAAGACTAGGAACGAATGCTTTATTAGCTATTACTATGGTTTTGGCATTTAAATTAGGTTTTATTTTTGAGATTATAAAGAATAAGCAAAACTGGGTGCTGATCCTAGTGCCAGCATGTGCAAGATTTGCTCAAGTTGCTGCATGCTATAAAACAAAGAGCCCAAGAGAAAAGGGCATGGGCAACTTATTTATTGGAAAGGTGAGTAAAAAAAGTTTTTTGGGAACAACGCTAGTTGCTTGTGTAATCGTAGGGATCATTAATTGTATTGCTTTAAAAAGTTTCCCAATATACTTAATATTAATACCTATTACTTATATATTTACAAGAGTATTTGTAAAGTTTGTATATAAGAAAATAGAGGGTATAACTGGAGATATTTTAGGCTGTGTATGTGAGCTTAGTGAAGTTGTATGTCTTGTATTTGCTTATTTACTAAATACATAATATAAATATTAAGGCCTATTATGTGCATCTATCTAAGACAGGTTACTAAGGAGAAGTTCAAAAGGAGGAAGGGATGATAAAACTTATTTTAGTCAGGCATGCTCAGTCACAGGCAAATGATTTAAAATGGCTAAGTGGGCATAGTGAAACCATACTGAGTAAGGAAGGAGAAATTCAAGTAAAAAAATTAAGTAAGTATTTGTATAAGCAAAAAATAGATAGCATTTACTCATCCCCAATGCAAAGATGCCTAGAAACAGTGGGTCATATTGCTAAAAAGGAAAATATACCCATAAAGATTATTGACGATTTTAGGGAAATAAATTTTGGCGTTTTTGAAAACAATACGTTTGAAGAAATTAATTGTCTCTATCCAAAAGAGGTAGACAAGATGCTAAAGGAAGGACATGCCTACACCTATCCAGAAGGAGAAAGTATTATTGATAGTTATAAACGAACGATTAGGAGCATTAAGCTTATTTTAGATGAAACAGAGAAGAAAAATATTCTAATATGTGCCCATGCAGGGACTATTAGAAACCTTCTTTCTTACTTTGTAACAAGTAATTATGAGGCTCACTGGCATTTCCAAATTGATAATGCATCTGTAACTATAGTGGAAATAACAGATGGTTTTCCTGTCATAAAAGTGATGAACAATATAGATTACTAAGGCTTGAATTCTGTTAAGTGTTTATGATACCTCCTTGGCATATGCTGGGTTTGAAGACGTTTGTTTATTCTTTCTTCTATTGTCAATGAGATGCAAAAACTTTTAAACAGATTTTCATAACGATCATCCCTAGATAATGACAAAAGATTTTTACCTTCTTCTATAGATAAGGGTTTAATAACCATATTTTTTTGATCATACACAGCTGCAAGTTCACGCTTTAAATCATGAATAATAAAGTGTTGATCAGAAAATCTCGTTGTAAAATGAGGTGCAATAAGAGGTAAAATATGATGATCAGGTTCTATTTTAGCATAAAAGATCATAGACGAAATCTGATTAAAACGGACAAATCCAGTAAAACGATGAGCCTCATAGGTAACACGTTTGGTGTATTGATCCACCATTCGAATGATGTCATGATGCTTTGCTAAATTGATTGAATCCCCATAAGTAAAACATAGCTTGATATATTCATAAATTAGTGTTTCAGAACCGGAAAGTTCGCTAAGATATAAATAGTAGATGTTTTCAAGTGTAGATAGAGATAATTTTTCTTTGATACCTTCATACACTCTACTGGCTTTATTTTCTTCTGTGGCTATTTCTTTAATATCACTCAGTAAACTAGGCATATGTAAAGAGCGTTTGGTGATTTTTACTTCACACTTTTCAGGGTAAGCATAAAAAATAGCTGTGAGGAGTCCTTCAAAACTACCATCATATAAAAATTCTTTGATCATAAAAACCTCCTATAATTCGCCTGTAAGAGAAGTCGTTGTATCATTAGGTAAGAGTAGGCTAGGATTTAAAATGACTGGGCTTTGTTTAGGAAATAGGCTAAGCTGCTCAAAATCGGCATCAACTTTATTTAAGTCAATAGCAGGTGTAAGCATTCTCCTTATTTTATCTTCATCTAAATCAACTAAACCATGGTATTTACCTTTACAGGTGATAAAATACTGTGCTCTTTTTAATACAACACCTAATTTCTTAAGATCTGTAAATGTAAGATAAGCAATTCTGCGAGAACTTACTATTTTTTTTGCCCCACGAATGCCTACGCCTGGAATGCGCACTAACATGTCGTAGGGAGCAGTATTTATTTCTATTGGAAATAAGTGAAGATGACTCAGTGCCCATGTCGTTTTGGGATCAAAATTTACGTCAAAATTAGGAGATTCGTTATTTAAAAGCTCATCTGCCTTAAAACCATAAAGTCTAAGTAGCCAATCACCTTGATAAAGTCTATGTTCTCTAAGGGTAGGAGGATTTTTAAGCTCTGGTAAAAACTTACCTTTATTAACAGGGACATAGGCAGAATAATACACTCTTTTTAAGTCATATTTTGTATAGAGTTTTTCAGATATCTTAAGAATATCTAAGTCACTATCATTAGTAGCACCAACAATGAGCTGAGTACTTTGACCTGCAGGAACATAAACAGGAGCTTTCCTAAATTTTTTCCGATCTTCAAGGCTAGAAGAAATTCCATTTTTAATCAGTTTCATAGGCGTAAAGATATCCTCTTTTTTCTTTTCAGGAGCAAGAAGTTTAAGAGAGTGCTCTGATGGAAGCTCGAGATTGACGCTCATTCTATCAGCGTATAACCCTGCAGTATCAATGAGTTCTTGGCTAGCACCAGGAATAGCTTTCACATGGATATAACCATTAAATTGATATTCAGTACGTAGCTTTTTAATCACATCAATAATAAGCTGCATGGTGTGACTTGGATTTTGAACAATTGCAGAGCTTAAAAATAGTCCTTCAATATAATTTCTTCTATAAAAATTTATAGTTAGATCAATCACTTCTTGTGGCGTAAAAGCAGCACGTGTAACTTGGTTGGACCTTCTATTTAAGCAGTACGCACAGTCATAGATACAATAATTTGTAAGTAGAATTTTAAAAAGAGAGACACACCTTCCATCAGGGGTAAAAGTGTGACAAATACCAGCTGGACTCGTTGATCCTAAACTATTTGGCTTAGGACTGCGATTAGAA
Organism: Bacillota bacterium; assembly: GCA_023410675.1. Taxonomy (GTDB): domain Bacteria; phylum Bacillota; class Clostridia; order Lachnospirales; family Cellulosilyticaceae; genus JAEYPM01. The sequence goes on from JAEYPM010000065.1 coordinate 6,576, forward strand.
CCTGAAGACGAACAAGATACATCATATTTAGCAGCACCAGCTAATATTTCAAGTTTTTGTTTAATATCCATTTACTTTTGCACCTCCTAATGTTGCATACAGAAAAAGCAACAATTCTTTTTAATAATGTAATAATCACATTTAATAATATAATAATCTCAGCGATATATCGAACATATGTTCTATTATATACCATACAATTATTTTTTTCTAGTACTATTAGAAAATATTCTAATAATTATTCAAAAATAGTTTGCCTCCTGTGATTGACACTATAAAAAAACTGTGATAACATATTACACAGAAATCAAGTAGAATATTAACCTTTAAGGTGATCCCGTGAGGTCAAAAAGGAGAATAAAATGAAAAATTTAGTATGTGTGAATAGCACGCGTAAGGCTCAATCTAATCGAATAACTGATGTAATATTATGCCAAAACATGAGAAAAAGCATAGATTTATTGGCATTTGTATTTTTACCTGATAGATTTTATTTAGGCGATGAAAAGAGTATATAATCTTTTTATTGCCTTTTATTTTGCATAAATATAAGAGCGAGGATGGTGCACGATGCTAAAAAGCAAAGACTTATTAGGAATTAGAGACCTAGAAGTAAGTGAAATAATGTCTATATTAGAACTTGCTAAGGAGATGAAACCAAAAGTAAATGATGTCAGTCAAAGAGAAAATGATCTTGCGAATAAAAGTCTTATTACACTCTTTTATGAAAATAGTACAAGGACACGTATAGCTTTCACAATGGCAGGGATGTACTTAGGAGCTAATGTAGTAGACCTAGGGATCGCTACAAGCAGTGTGCAAAAAGGGGAGACCTTAGTGGATACTGGAATTACTCTTAATCGAATGGGTATTGAGTTTATGGTCATTAGACATAGCATGAGTGGAGCAGCTCACTTACTTGCAAAAAATGTAAAGGCATCTGTTATTAACGCTGGAGATGGCGTCAATGAACATCCTACTCAGGCACTTCTTGATATATATACTATTTATGAAAAAAAAGGCGGATTCAAAGACTTAAACGTAGCAATAGTAGGGGATATAGCCCATAGTAGGGTAGCACGTTCAGATGTCTTTGCACTGACAAAGCTAGGAGCTCATGTGACACTGGCTGGACCAGGGACGCTTATAGCAAAAAGTATGGAGTCAATAGGAGCTATCGTAACCACAGATATCCAATCAGCTATTAAAGAGGCTGATGTTGTTATAGGACTTAGAATACAGCTTGAAAGGCAAAAAGGAGGACTATTCCCTAACCTTAGAGAGTATGCTCAGCTTTATGGAATAGATACAGAATTATTTCAAGATGCAAAAAAAGATGCACTCTTGATGCACCCGGCCCCAGTGAATAGGGGGGTAGAGCTTACACCTGAATTAGTAGATAGTAGCTCGAGTGTAATCAATGAGCAAGTCACAAATGGCGTTGCAGTAAGAATGGCAATACTTAAACTGCTTGAGGAAAGGAGATCAAGATCATGCTAATATGCTTAAAAGGAGGATTACTGATTAATCCTAAAACAAATCACTATGAACAAAAAGACATATGGATAGAAGACGGACTAATTAAGGCTATCACTACAGACAATATAGGAACGCCAGATGAAATGATTAATTGTGAGGGCAAATGGGTTGTGCCTGGGCTTATAGATATGCATGTTCATTTAAGAGAGCCAGGTTTTGAACATAAGGAAGATATTAAAAGCGGCTGTGAGGCTGCGGCAAAAGGCGGATTTACAACTATTTGTTGTATGCCTAATACAAATCCACCTATAGATAATGAGTGTGTGGTAGAATATATTCATACGATGGCATCTAGAGCAAACGGAGTCCATGTATTACCAGTAGGAGCTATTACTAAAGGGCAACAAGGAGAAACACTTGCAAATATTGGGAAAATGGCGAAGCATGGTATTTGTGGTATTAGTGAAGATGGAAAGTCAGTCATGGATGCTTCACTGATGAAAAAAGCAATGCAATATGTTATGCCCTTTAACTTACCTGTACTTTCTCATACAGAAGATCATAGCTTAGCAAAAGGAGCTATGAACGCAGGAGAAAATGCACAGCTTTTTGGAATCAAGGGAATAGGAAGAGAAGCTGAAGAAATCATTGTAGCAAGAGATTGTATTTTAGCTAGATATACAGGAGCAAAACTTCACTTGTGCCATATTAGTACAAAAGGAAGTATTGAACTTATTAAGATGGCAAAAACATGGGGAGCATCTATAACAGCAGAAACTGCACCGCATTATTTTATACTTGATGATAGCATTATAGGGGATTATGACACAAATAAGAAGATGAATCCTCCGCTTAGAACCAAAGAAGATGTTGAAGCGATGAAGAGTGCATTAAAGGAAGGTATTATTGATGTTATTGCTACAGATCATGCACCCCATCACTATGATGAGAAAAATGTAGAATTTGAAAAAGCACCATTTGGCATCGTTGGATTAGAAACAAGCTTTGCACTATGCTATACACACCTTGTTAAAACAGGTATTCTTTCTCCTAAAGAGCTAGTCGACAAAATGAGTACAAGACCAGCACAAATTTTAGGAATTGATAAGGGAAGCTTAGAAGTGGGGAAAGTTGCAGATATAGCTATTATCGATATTAGCAAAGAATATGAAATAGATCCTGATACTTTTGTAAGTAAGGCTAAAAATACACCTTTTGCAGGTATGAAGGTTTATGGCAGTGTAGAAATGACTTTAGCAGATGGAAAAATAATTTACCGTAAAGCATAATTATAAAGTTCTTGAATAAAAATTCAAATGGTATTAAACTATAATTAGCCAAATGAAAGGAAGATAGAGCATGATAGATAGGCTTATTCAAAAAATAAAAGAGACAGCTAATCCAACTGTAGTTGGCTTAGATCCTACTATTAGTATGATTCCTTCTTTTATTAAGGAAGAGATGTTTGAAACCTTCGGGAAAACACCAAAAGCTGTAGCTGAGATGTACTTTAAGTTCAATAAGGAAATTATTGATGCAACCTTCGATCTTATTCCAGCTGTAAAGCCTCAGGTTGCGATGTATGAGCAATATGGACTTGAGGGTATAAGAGCATACATGCAAACCATTGACTATGCAAAGTCAAAAGGACTTATTGTTATAGGAGACGTAAAAAGAGGAGATATTGCTTCGACAGCAGCCGCATATGCAGGGCATATAGCAGGAGTAGAAATAGAGGGGATTCATTTCGATTTATGGCAAGAAGATGCTGTAACGATCAATCCTTATATGGGTTTTGATGGTATTTCACCTTTTATTGAGGCATGTAATAAGTATGATAGAGGACTTTTTATCTTAGTTAAAACAAGTAACCCAAGTGGAACCGAGCTTCAAGATTTATTAGTAAATGGGATTCCAGTATATGATAAGACAGCTGATTTGGTAAGTAAATGGGGAGAGCTTGCAATGGGAAGTAGTGGCTATAGCAAAATAGGTGCAGTTGTTGGAGCAACCTATAAAGAGCAAGGAATAGAACTTAGGAAAAGAATGCCACATACCTTTTTCCTTGTACCTGGATATGGTGCACAAGGAGGAAAAGGGGAAGACCTTAAAGGTTATTTTGATCAAGATGGCATAGGTATTATTGTCAACTCATCAAGAGGAATTATTGCAGCTTACCAAAAAGATAAGGAAACTTCTGAAAAGGAATATGGATCAGCAGCAAGAAAAGCTGTATTGGCTATGAGAGATGATTTGCAAGGAGTGATGAGCGCGTGAAGGCACAATTAATTTTAGAAAATGGAATGGTCTTTGAAGGCAAAGCCTTTGGATATTTAAAAGAAACAGTTGGCGAAGTTGTATTTACGACAGGAATGACAGGCTACCAAGAAACTTTAACAGATCCATCATTTTATGGACAAATGGTTGTTATGACTTATCCACTGATAGGAAATTATGGGATTAATCTTGAAGATATGGAATCTAGTAAGGCAAATGTTAGAGCCTTTATTGTTAGAGAAAAATGCGACTTTCCTAACAATTTTAGATGTGAATTAACGATTGATGGCTATCTTAAGTCTCAAAAGATAATAGGACTTGAAGGCATAGACACAAGAGCACTTACTAGAGTTTTAAGAGAGTATGGAACAATGAGAGGGATTATAGCTGTAAGAGAACTTTCTCCAAGTCAAGTGAAACTGAAGATTGATGCATTTTCTAACCGAAATGCTGTAGCAGAAGTAACATCAACAGAAAAACATGCACATAAGGGTAAAGGGATTCATGTAGCAATTCTTGACTGTGGCATAAAACAGAATATTATACGTTCTTTTGTGAATAAAGGATGTAAATTAACAGTATTTCCTGCATTTACCTCAGCAAGTGAAATACTCAGTGTCAACCCAGATGGGGTATTTATATCAAATGGACCTGGAGATCCAACGGACATCCCTCAAGTGGCAGAGACTATAAAAGAAATCATTGGTAAAAAACCAATCACTGCTATATGTCTTGGGCATCAGCTTATAGCATTAGCACTAGGAGGAACAACTGCAAAATTAAAATTTGGGCATCATGGGGCTAATCATCCTGTTAAAGACTTTAGGAAAAATAGAGTTTTTATTACCTCACAAAACCATGAGTACGTAGTAAAGATGTTACCACAAGGAGCAGAGGTAACTCATGTAAATGTTAATGATCAAACTATAGAAGGAATGTATATTGAGGCCTTAAATATTTATAGCGTACAGTTTCATCCAGAGGCTTGCCCTGGACCTACGGATACAGATTACATTTTTGATGAGTTCATTAAAGTTATGCAAGGAGGAAAACTATAATGCCAAGAGATTTAAGTATTAAGAAAGTATTAGTCATTGGCTCTGGACCGATCATTATTGGTCAAGCAGCAGAATTTGACTACTCTGGAACCCAAGCATGTCAAGCAATACGAGAAGAGGGGATAGAGGTTGTACTTGTAAACAGTAATCCTGCTACTATTATGACAGATAGAGAGGTAGCGGATAAGGTATATATAGAACCACTTACAGTTGAGTTTTTAGAAAAGGTTATAGCAAAGGAAAGACTAGACAGTTTATTAGCAGGTGTGGGCGGACAGACAGGTCTTAACCTTTCTGTAGAACTACACGATAAAGGAATCTTAGATAAATACAATGTAAGAGTAATAGGAACACAGGTTTCTGCAATAAAGGAAGGGGAAGACAGAGAAGGGTTTAGAGCCCTTATGAACCGCATTAATCAGCCTGTTATTGAAAGTAAAACAGTAGAATCAGTAGAGGAAGCTGTAGCCTTTGCAAAAGTCATTGGTTATCCTGCAGTTGTAAGACCTGCTTATACCTTAGGTGGTACAGGTGGGGGTATTGCAGAAACGGAAGAAGAGCTTAGAGAGATTTGTGCAAACGGCCTTCAGTTATCACGAGTAGGTCAAGTTCTGATTGAAAAGTGCATAAAAGGATGGAAAGAAATAGAATATGAAGTCATGCGTGATCAATATGGCACGGTAATCACTGTTTGTAGTATGGAGAATATTGATCCAGTTGGTATTCATACAGGAGATAGTATTGTTGTGGCACCTTGCCAAACACTTACAGATAAAGAGTATCAAATGCTTAGAAAGGCTTCTCTTGATATTATTACAGCCTGTGATATAAGAGGAGGTTGTAATGTACAGTTAGCACTAAATCCTGAAAGCTTTGAATATGCAGTTATTGAGATTAACCCACGTGTTAGTAGATCTTCAGCATTAGCTTCTAAGGCTACTGGTTATCCAATTGCACGTGTAACAGCTAAAATAGCTCTAGGTTATGGGCTTGATGAAATTGAAAACGTCGTAACTGGAAAAACTTATGCTTGTTTCGAACCAACTATAGACTATGTAGTTGTTAAGATACCAAAATGGCCTTTTGACAAATTTTATACAGCAAAGCGTACCTTAGGAACAAAAATGATGGCAACAGGAGAGATCATGTCCATAGGAAATAACTTTGAAAGTGCCTTCTTAAAAGGACTTAGATCCCTAGAAATTGGACAATTCAGCTTCCTTCATAAAAAACTACAAGACTGCTCTTTAGATGAGTTAAAGGAAAAAGTAGTTATAGCAGATGATGAAAGAATTTTTGCTTTAGCAGAAATGCTTAGAAGACACTACAGAGAAGAGCAAGTATGTAAAATAACAGGTATGGATATCTTCTACGTGAAGAAGTTTAAATGGATTGTTGAGCAAGAAGAAAAGCTTTCAGAAATGAATTTTGATGAACTGACACCAAGTTATCTTAGAAAGTTAAAAAGAAGAGGTTTTGCTGATAAGGCAATTGCTGATTTTATAGGAGTTGAGGAAGAAGATATCAGAGAGACAAGATTTAGATGGAATATTGTACCTGTTTATAAAATGGTTGATACATGTGCTGGTGAATTTGAAGCACAATCTCCTTATTACTACTCTACTTATGATGAAGTTGATGAGGTGGAAGTGAGTGATAAGCAAAAAATTATGGTTATTGGTTCAGGACCAATTAGAATTGGTCAAGGAATAGAATTTGACTACTGTTCTGTACATGCAATTATGGCACTTAGAAAACGTGGCATTGAAACAATTATTGTAAACAACAATCCAGAAACTGTAAGTACAGACTTTAATATATCCGATAAACTTTATTTTGAACCGCTTACAGATGAAGACTTTTATCATATTTACTTGAAGGAAAAACCACTGGGTGTTATATTGCAGTTTGGTGGACAGACGGCTATTAAGCTAGCTAAATTTTGTGACAAGATGAATATTCCTGTTTTAGGAACACATCCAAAACAAGTAGATGCAGCTGAAGATAGAGAAAAATTTGATGAAGTTCTTGAGAAACTTCATATAAAGAGACCAAAAGGAAAAGCAATATGGTCTATAGAAGAAGGATTAGAAGTAGCGGAGCAGCTTGAATATCCAGTACTTGTTAGACCTTCCTATGTACTTGGCGGACAGGGCATGGAGATTACTTATGAAGAAGAGCAGTTAAGAAAATATCTTGAAAATGCATTTGAAAGAGATGCTGAAAATCCAGTACTTATTGATAGATACCTCATGGGACGTGAAATCGAGGTTGATGCAATTTGTGATGGAGAAGACATCTTAATACCAGGTATCATGGAGCACCTTGAGAGAGCAGGTATCCATTCAGGAGATAGCACAAGTATCTATCCAAGTGTCAATATTCCTCAAGCAATCAAAGACAAGATTGTTACTTGTACACAGCTTCTTGCAAAAGAACTAAAAGTACTTGGTATGATTAATATTCAATATATTGAATACAAAAATGATCTTTATATTATAGAAGTTAATCCACGCTCAAGTAGAACAGTTCCTTATATTTCAAAAGTAACGAATGTGCCAATTATAGATATAGCTGCTAGGGTAATGCTTGGTGAAAAGATCAAGGATATGGGCTATGGAAAAGGACTCTATAATGAACCTCAAAACTTCTATGCTGTAAAAGTACCTGTATTTTCCACTGAAAAACTGCCTAGAGTAGAGGTAAGCCTTGGACCTGAGATGAAGTCTACAGGAGAGGTATTAGGCGTTGGAAAGACAGTACAAGAAGCACTTTATAAAGGATTTATTGCAGCATCTAAGAAACTGCCTAAAAAATCGGGCATTATTTTTGCAACGATTCAAAAATATGATCAAGATGAATTTGTTGCCTATGCAAAACGTTTTGCAAAACTAGGATACCAATTTGTAGCAACTGAGGGAACAGGTAAAAAGCTTATAGAAAATGGCATTGATACTAGAATTGTACCAAAGCTTTCTTCAGGAAGTGAAGAGATACTTGATACCATTAGAAGTGGAGCCATTAACTTAGTTGTTAATACACCCACCAAAGGGAATGATTCAAAAAGAGATGGATTTAAAATAAGAAGAGCAGCCATTGAAGCAGGGCTTCAGATTATCACATCTTTAGATACATTAGGGGCTATGGCTGATATTGTGGAAAACCAAATTACAACCACGCAAGTAGATATCTATGACATGGGAGCAAATGGTGATGAATAAAAAGATCGTTGAGGCAGAAATTCTCTTGAATACCGAAATAGCTAAAGGAATTTATAAAATGATTTTAAAGGCTAAGGAAGTAGCAGAGTGTGCCAGTTGTGGTCAATTTGTTAACTTATACCCTCGCTCAAAACATACACTTTTACCAAGACCTATTAGTATTTGTGAAATAGGAGAAGACTCAATTACCTTAGTATATGGTGTTGTAGGAGAGGGAACAAAAGAGTTTAGTCTATTAAAAGAAAAAGAGACCCTTAAGGTGAGTACGCCTCAAGGCAAAGGATTTACACCTATGCCTGCTCAAACAGCAGTTTTAGTAGGTGGTGGAATAGGTGTGCCTCCTTTAGTGGAACTTGCTAAGAGATTAGAATGCCCGAAAATAGCTGTGATAGGATTTAGAGAAGAGTCATTCTTAAAAGAAGAACTTGAAAAAGCTGGTGCTAAAGTATATGTAGCAACAGATAGTGGGAATGAAGGCTTTAAAGGCAATGTTATTGAGCTCATTCAACAAGAAAAAATAACAGGTGATTACTTCTATAGTTGTGGCCCTAAGGTCATGCTTAAGGCATTAGCTGATTATTGTGAAGAGCTTAATGTGCCCATCCAATTATCTATGGAAGAAAGAATGGGCTGTGGCTATGGGGCATGTGTTGGTTGTGTGTGTAAAACGAAGACAGATGCCCAAAAAGGATATGAGCATAAAAAAGTATGCGTAGATGGACCAGTATTTTTAGGAACTGAGGTGATCTTTGATGAAGAGTAAGAATGGTTTAGACTTAAGTGTTACTATTGCAGGAATCACTTTAAAAAATCCTATTACTACTGCATCAGGAACTTTTTCAGCCCATGAAAGCGGTGCATTTTATGACTTATCGGAGCTAGGAGCTATGATTACTAAAGGTGTAGCAAGCATACCGTGGGATGGAAATAGGACCCCTAGAATTGCTGAAGTTTATGGGGGGATGCTCAATTCTGTTGGGCTTCAAAACCCTGGTATAGAATATTTTATTAAAGAAGAGCTCCCTTATTTAGAAAAGTTTGATACAAAAATTATTGTCAATGTAGCAGGACGCACAATAGAAGATTATTGCACTGTTGTAGAAAGATTAAATGATACACATGTTGCCATGCTAGAAATCAACATTTCTTGTCCAAATGTAAAACAAGGTGGTATTGGATTTGGAACAGAGGCAGCAATGGCAGCAAAAGTTACAAAAGAAGTAAAAAAGATTTCTAAAAAGCCGATTATCATTAAACTTTCACCTAATGTTACAGACATTGCCTCTATAGCAAAAGCAGTGGAAGGAGAAGGTGCTGATGCTATTTCTCTCATTAATACACTTTTAGGGATGAAGATTGATGTGCATAAAAAAAGACCTATATTATACAATAAGGTTGGAGGTTTTTCAGGGCCAGCGATAAAGCCAGTTGCTGTAAGAATGGTATATCAGGTAAGAAAAGCTGTAAAAATTCCAATTATTGGACTTGGTGGCATTATGACAGGGGAAGACGTTGCTGAGTTCATTATGGCAGGTGCTAATGCAGTATCTATAGGAACAGCTGCTTTTGCTGATCCTACAGCACCAATAAAAATAAAAGAAGAACTGATAGAATATATGGGAAAATACGGTTTTAGTAATCTTGCTGAAATTAGAGATGCTTTTGCAGAGTAAAAAGAGAAATAGAAAGGATGGGAAAATGAGCTATAAAAAAGAATTTATAGAATTTATGGTACGCTCAGGTGTTTTAACCTTTGGTGATTTTATAACGAAAAGTGGCAGAAAAACCCCTTATTTTGTTAATACAGGCAATTATAAAACAGGATATCAAGCTGCTAAACTTGGTGAGTTCTATGCTGCGTGTATTAAAGAAAATATTAACGAAGAGATACATGCATTATTTGGACCAGCATATAAAGGAATTCCTTTATCAGTAGCAACAGCGATTGCTTTATCAAACAAATATGATCAAAACCTAAATTATTGTTTTAATAGAAAAGAAGAAAAAGATCATGGAGAAGGTGGATCCATGGTAGGTTATAAATTAAAAGATGGTGATAATGTTCTTATTATAGAAGATGTTATTACAGCTGGAACAGCTATTAGAGAATGTTTTCCAATCTTAAAAGCTGCTGCAAATGTAAATATAGCAGGTCTTATTATTTCTGTAGATCGTATGGAAAGAGGCCAAAAAAATCAGACAGCCATACAAGAGATCGAACAAGAATTCGGCATCAAAACATACCCTATCGTTACTGTTCGCGATATAATTGATACTTTGCACAATACATCTGTTGATGGTAAAATAGTGATTGATGATGCTATGAAAGAAAAAATGGAAGCGTACTTAAAAGAATACTGTGTAAAATAAAATACAAAGGCTGTTTTCTTATAGAACGATAGGTCTATGAAGAAGCAGCCTTATTAGTTAAATAATTATAGAATTCGCTTTTGAATATTAAGCTATAATCTATAAACTCATTATTTTTTGATAAACATTTGTGTCCAGTAATTTCCACTAGCAACATAACCTACACCAATTTCAGTATATTGTGCTTTTAATATATTTGCTCTATGCCCAGGGCTATTCATCCATGCTGTTACAACAGCTTCAGGAGTTTTTTGGCCCATGGCGATATTTTCACCAGCCATAGTATAACTTATGCCAAATTTTTTCATCATGTCAAAAGGTGATCCATAAGTTGGGCTTGTATGAGAAAAATACTTTTTTGTTTGCATATCTTGAGATTTAGTCCTCGCTACATTTCTAAGGGATTCATTCATTTTTAGTGTAGAAAGACCAGCTTTTTTTCTTTCAGCATTAACTAACTCCAGTACTTTATTTTCATAGCTGCTAACTGAATTAGTAGTGGGACCTACTGTAGTATTGGTCGTAGTGCTTGGGTTAGAAGTAGTAGTTGCGTTCTTCTTGTAAACAGAAGTAGATGGAGCTTTAGTTTTATAACTTGTTGGTCTATAAGCAGCAAAAGTATTTGCATAAGTTGCTAGTATTACAAATGAAGCAACAACAGATAAATTAATTTTAGATAATCTTTTATTTATTTTCATGATTTTTCCTCCTTTATTATTTGAGGTTATTAGTTACTTACACTAAAATATTTCGTAATTATTAAATATTTGTTACGAATTGATTATATAATATTACATTTTAAGATGCAAGTAATTATTGAATTTACCATAAAGTACCTAAGAAATAGAGGAAAAATTTATATATAATATATCATATTTTATAGAAAGTTCCTAAAATCATGGAAAAAAATAAAAAGATAAGATATAATTGAAATAGAAAATTATTAGGGGGCTGTTATGGGTTATCAATTGAGAATATATACAGTAAATAAGCAAAATTTTAAAGACTTAGCGTCCGACTTTAATATTCAAATTTGTAATTGGGGAATTATGCTTCCGTTAGGCACTCATCAGATAGTAGTAAGTAATGAAGTACCTATAAGTGATCAAGAAGTACCTTTTCAAGTAAGCAAAGCTTTTCCAGGCATTCAATATGTTATTGATTGTACCCTAGAACCAGCTACAGATGATGAAGAAATGTTTTATCAGTTATTGGAACTTGCAGCAGCTATTGCTAAGAATGGACTTGGTGTCGTTGAAAATGTGCATACTGAGGAAGTATTATTACCAGTAGGCCTTAGAAGAATATTACCCTATAAAAATGAATCAAGATTTTCAGTTATCAAGCTTTCATGGTGGTTTAATCATCAGGATGTATTACATATAGAGAACCTAAAACTGTTACTTGGCCAAATCGATAGGATTATGCCAGAAATTATGCCAAAACGATATGGAGCGTTTGAGCCACCTAAAGAGAAGTATGAAAGCATCGCTTCATTTGCTACGTATATTGCTGAAAATATTCATGAGGGTTTAGTATGGTACCCTGCAAGGCCTGTAGACTCAGTAAATTTGACTATTCCTAAAGAAATAGGTCGTGATAAACATGGCTATAGGTTTGGACATTTTTCAATTGCAATTGATACAGAAATATTAAATATGCCAGGATGGAAAACAGCATTACTCAGACTCTTTAAGAATGTTAGCGAAGTCATTAACCCATTTTATGGTGATATATACATATTAGAAAATTATATTCGTTCAAGGATTGTTTCACATACAGATAATATGACAGATAAACATCCAATAGACTCATTTTGGTGGAATGGTGTTCCAAGAAAATATGGAGTTGGTATGTTAGTGGGCGGCCCACTTTTAGAACATATAGAGTTTAATATAGAGACTACTGAATTACATAATAAGTGTAAACTACTTATTAAAGAAGAAAACGATACATTTGCAGAGATAGTAAATGAGGATATAGTTGTGCCTAAGGAATTGTATCAACCCAATAATATTATTAAGAGCTTCTTGATGGGAAGCTCAAAGCAATATCCTAAAATTTGGCCTTTTTCTTAATACAGACATAAAAATAAAGCTTGGACAAATGCATGGCATGTGCTTTGACTAAGCTTTATTTTTATACTTTTAGTTGTATACAATATGATAATATATTATAGACAATTTCATTGAAATAAGTTTACGAGAAGGGGATTGATGAGAAAGATGAGCGAAGAAAATGTAGTAAGCATAGACCAAGTAAATAGTGAAAATAGAGTTAGCCAAGAAACACTGATCAGTCAATTTTTACAAGAGATGAATATCATTTATAATGATTATGCAAGGAGAGTAAATATTGAAGAATGGAAGTCTTTGTTCACGAGTAATATATTTCGTCATATTGTTTTAGAGAGAGGTTTCTATGAACTTCTTTGTATGAGCTTATGTACTAACCATGCTCTCCCACATGAAATATGGCTATTAATGGAAGAGAAATTATCACTATGTGCATGGATAAGTACTTTAGTTAATAAAAATTTAAAAAATAAGTATTGTCATATTGTTTATATGATTCAAATAGGAAAGAATCTAAATTATGATATTCCTAATTTTGAGGGATTATCTAATGATGAAATAAGTTCCTTTATTAGTTTAAGGGATGAGGCATATTATTCATTGACATGTGGCTATACATGGAGAGCTGAAGCGTGTCTCTATAATGCTTTAAAACAAGTGCCTCATGATACTGAAACAAAAAAATTAGCACTCATATATGTCTTAAGAGAATCTAATTTAATAAGTGCCGCTAAAACATACCAAAGTTTAACAAAGCAGCCAATAGTCTATTTTGATGTACTAAAAAGAATTAAAAAGTATATTGAGGAATATGATTGTCTGATAAAAAAGGCGGATAATATAAAACTATTTATGGTAATAACCACAAACATACTACTAAAGATAATCAATTTTGACGATAACAAAGATAAAAGTTATGATGTGTATCAAGAGTTGATAGAATATTTTGGTGAAAAGAATATGTGGTGTCAATCAACGATTGTTTTTGATATGTTTGATATTTTAATTGACTTAGATAAGAGACATATTTTCTTGAAGTACATTGATAAGATTGTGCAAATAGAAAAGAAAAATGAAGAAGCTCTATTAAAAGAAGTGGAAGAGTTATTTGGATTTGAAGATGATACTAATATCTTACAATTATATGATAAAAAGCTAGAATTTAATCCAAATTGTGCAGATAATTGGAACAGAAAAGGCGATATACTTAATTCATTAGGGCAATTTGAAAAAGCAGTTGCGTGTTATGATGAAGCTATGCAAATAGAGCCTAATAGTGTTTGGGCCTATCATAACAAAGCTTGTGCACTAGAAAGTCTAGGACAAACTGATGATTCAGTATCATGTTTTGCGGGTGCATCACTAAAATATATAGATAGCATAAAGAAGTTAGGTAAGTTACCCTATGCCTATATTTTTTTAACATCTCATGCTCGAAACTTATATACTAATGAATCCTATGAAATGGCATTAATATATTTAGATAAAGCCTTAGAAATAGAACCTAAAAAGGCTTACATATGGAATAGAAAGGGCCAATGCCTTAGTGAAATGGGAAAATATGAAGAAGCTATTCAGTGCTTCGAAAAGGCATGTACATATGAGTTAGGTAAGGATTATTTTTATTTGTGCAATAAAGGGAGGGCACTAACTAGTTTATCACAATATGAAGAAGCCATAAAATGTTATAATCAAGTACTAGAAAATGAAACAACTTATCATAGAGCATGGTATTATAAGGCACGAGCCTATGATAGTCAAAAAGACTATTTAAAGGCACTTGAAAATTATAGACAAGCTATCTTTTACTGTGATGATAATTTTGGATATATTGAAGATATGGGCATTGTATTAAGAGAATTAGGTAGATATGATGAAGCCTTGCAATGTTTTGACCAGGTCAAAGAATTGATGCCCCTTTTTGATCGGAAAGTATATTATCTAAAGGCAACTGTATATTTTGCATCAGGAGAATATGATAAAGCATTATCCAATGTGCAAAATTCGTTAGACATCAGTACGGACGATGAGGAAGTGCAACAACTTAAAGAAAAAATATTAGAGAAAATGGTACAATAATATAAAATGTCAAAAAAGGTATGCTATAATTAATATCAAGAAGCATCATACAGGGGGAGAAAAATAGATGAATCAACCGATTGACGATATTATTAAACATATGGAAGTTGTTATTAAGGGAAAAAAGAGCGTGCTTCAAAGACTTATAGTGGCATTATTAAGTGAAGGACATGTTTTAATAGAGGATGTGCCAGGAGTTGGGAAAACACAGATGGTGGCAACACTTGCACGTACAGTAAATGGAATGTTTCGAAGAATACAGTTTACACCAGATGTTATGCCTTCTGATATAACAGGATTTTCAATGTTTAATCAAGCAACCCGTACATTTGAATATAAACAAGGGATTGCAATGTGTAATTTTCTTTTAGCTGATGAGATTAACAGAGCTTCACCAAGAACGCAATCAAGTCTTCTTGAAATTATGGAAGAATCACAAGTAACTGTAGATGGGGTTACTTATGCATTGCCTAGTCCATTTATGGTTTTAGCGACTCAAAATCCAATTGAAAATTATGGGACATACCATTTACCTGAAGCACAAATGGATAGGTTTTTTTTAAAGTTATCTATTGGGTACCCAACCAAACAAGATGAATTAACAATTGCAGATTCCTATGAATTAGAAAGCCCACTTTTTGCTCTGAAGCCTTTAGTGGATATTGATCAAATTATAGAATGGCAAAATGATGTTAAGCAAATTAAAATAGATAATTGCCTTAAGGCGTATATTATTAATATTGTTCATAGCACAAGGAATCACCCAGATATTACTTTAGGCGTGAGTCCGAGGGGAACATTAAATCTTATAAGAGCAGCAAAAGCACTTGCTTTTATTAAAGGGCGTGAATATGTTTTGCCAGATGATATTCAGCAGATGGCAATACCTGTATTAGCACATAGGATTGTTGTTGGTGCTTCGGCAAAAAATAAAGAGATTTCGCAAGAACAAATGATAGCAAATATAGTAAAAACTATAAAGGTTCCAGTTGATATGCAAGTGGTGGATTTATGAAAGCAATAGTTAGCTATATATGGATCCTATTAATATTTATAGGGATTATGTTTGTTGTCAGTATAGAATATGGAATAACAATGCTACAAGTCTTTGTTTTTGGTGCTATTTTTTCTTTTGTGTGGAAATATTTTACCAAAAATAGTATTGTAGTTGCCGTCTCTTTTTCACATGCAGAAATTGATAAAGGGGGAAAAATTACTTCAAAGATCAAAATAGCCAATCAATCGTTTTTACCCACATCATTTGTTGATATTCATTGGATTTGTCCCCCACAGTGTGAAATAGAAGGAAGTCCTGTCATAAGAGTAACTTTAGCAGCCAAGCAAACACAAGAAATATCCTTCGAATATCTTGCGAAGATAAGGGGGGTAGCTCAAATCGGTGTTCAAAAGGTAATATTAAAAAGCTATTTTGGATGGTCTAATACCTTAGTTGTAGGTGAAGAAGAAGCAAAGAAATTACAAACAGAAGTTGTGGTTATGCCAAAAATTTTTCATGTGGATTTGTCAAATGAACTATTTATGACTCAGGTATCTAGTGAAGGTGAAGGACAAGATGATGAGAATAGTAAAGCAAGTTTTTTTGGGGGACAACCAGGGTATGATTTTAGAGATTATAGACCAGGAGATGCCTTATCAAAGGTTAACTGGAAATTATCTGCAAAAAAAGACTCATTAATGGTTAGAGAAAATGTAGATTATTTTAGTAACAATAAATTATTATGTTTAAGTCCTTATGCAAAGGAAAGTCTTTTTATTCAAGAACGGCTTTTAGAAAGCATTTTATCTATAGTTCATGCACTCATAAGTAATGATATACCTGTGCAGATCGTTTATTATGAAAAGGGAGAATGGCTATTACATAAGATAGAGAATATGACGGAGTTTGATGCACTCAAAGTTAGGTTAGCACAGTACGAATTTAGGGTTAGTAATCAAGATAGTCCAACTATTAAAAGTATCAATTTGGATTTTCATGATACCGTAAGAGAAACGCTTAATATATTTTTATTTTCATCGACTATAGAGGATTATTGTTATACCATGTTAAGTAAAAGTGAAAAGCAGAATAAACAGATATATCAAATAATTGCAGGCGATGGAGAAAACATTGGCCTAACTAATTCGTTTGAAAATCCAGTATGGATTATAAATAAGCAAAATGAAATCCATCGAATTCCTATGTAAACATGTGAGGACGTAATAGATGATAAATATGATGCAGCCTATTAAAAAACAAATAATACCAATATGTTTAGCGTTTAATCTTGTGACATGGATTTTAGGTGCCTTTTTTTCAATGCCAGTTATTTTATCATGGCCTTTAACTAGCTTATTATGTATATTAATATTTATATTTTGTAACTATATCAGAAACAAAGGCAAATTAGCAAGTATTTATTATATAGTATTTATGTTTATTATGTATATTTTTGTACAAGGGATTAATGGGTTAGCAAGTCAAATTCAAGGGGTCCCATATTACTTTTGGCTAACAAGTATTGAAAGCTGGGAAGATGCACTGTCCCTTTATATGGTTACAACCATTATTGTGTTATGTGCATTTTATGGTTCAAGTATTTATTATTTTACAGTAATAAGAATTAGACTGTATATGTTAGTTGTTTTATCACTTATTGCAACAATTATTGTGTCAAGAGTGCAATCAAATATTATTGATGCTCATTTTATATTTTTTATTCTCTTGTTTTTAGCACTTTACATTGAGTATATCCACCAAGCCCCTTATATTAGAAACTATCAAAATTATAAAGCGTATATGCAGGCTGTCTTATTGTTTGCTGTTGCTGTATCCAGTGTCTCTCTTATAGTACCAAGACCAAACTTGAATATAGAGAGTAATATGTTTGAAGAATTATACAATAGATATATTAAATCGTCTGACTCTTTTTTCAATACTGCTCTTCTAAAAGAAATGTCAGAGGTTAATATGATATCTGCTAATGTTAGTGAGCGAGAAGTATTTAGAGTAAAGGCAGATCATCCTTTATATCTTAGGATTCAAACATGGGATCAATATAAAAACAATAAGTGGATTACAGAGAATAAAGATTTTAATCAGGATTATCGCTTATCGGATGAATATAAGCAGCAGCTTCAAACATTAAACTTAAAAACCGTTGATTTACTAGCACTATTAGAAAATATGAATAAAGATTTACTTTCGGATGAACTAAAAACATATACGCAAATGTTAGAAGAGTATCCATTCGCTAAAGAATATCAGATGAATGAGATGGCAATCACAACAAAAAATTATGAGTTTCAATCATTGGTGTCGGTACCTGGAATTATTAATATTACGATACAGGATAAAAATGATAAAATATACTATAATGATAGACTGGTATTTAGTATAAGAAATCACCCCTTACTTAGTCGCTATGAAAAGTATAATATCACATATCAAGAGCAGATATTAGAGCCAGAGGAAAGATCGTTTCAGTTTATAAAAACATTAGACAAAGATAGGTATAAACAGCTTCTTGATTTTGTTTATAATAATAGTAAAGATGAAGAAGTAAAGCAGCTAATAACGGAGTATAGAAAGGAATCTGTTAATGCCTATAATAACTATACAAGCCTTCCAGAAACAACAACAAAAAGAACTTATAAGTTGGCAAAAACAATTACACAGCGTCTTACAAGTGACTATGACAAAGCCATGGCAATAGAAGAGTTTTTCTATAAGGAGGGGTATAGATATGATATGAAGGCCCCGATAGTAAGAAAAAAAGATTATATTGACTATTTTCTTTTTAGAAGCAGAAGAGGAGTATGTGTTCAATTTGCTTCAGCTATGGTTGTACTCGCAAGAGCAAATGGTCTTCCAGCAAGATATGTAGAAGGATATAGGTGTATTGAGTATGACGAAGGAAAACAAGAATATGTAGTTAGAGAAAAACATGGGCATGCTTTCCCTGAAATATACATCTCTGGGTATGGGTGGATGGTATTTGAGCCTACACGAGTTTCTGATGATAACACCATGCTACAAGGTATGGATGAAGATGATCTTGATGGAATAGAAATTGCAAAGTATATTAATAATAATACAATCCTATTTACGATCATTTTGTTTGTACTTAGCTTGATGCTTTTTATCATTTTGAAACTAGTTGTTCTCAGTATGAGTGAAAGCTTCTGGCGAAAGAAGGTTTTTAAAATCACCACGCTTGAGGCGGCGGATGCTATTTTTAATAGAATGCTTACATTATTTCATAAGATATATCTAGCCAAACTGACTTATGAAACACCAGAGACTTATGCAAAAAGATTATATAGAAATCACTCAATTGATATTAGAAATGTAGTAGAAATCTTTAATAAGGCACATTATGGAAAGATAGCTCCAACTAAGGAGCAGATTCAAGAAGCGTTTAATAAGTACCTAGAGATATTTGAGAAGACAAAAAGAAAGGGGGCATCTAGACGATGATTTCTATGCTGCAAGAAGGTCATACATTAGTTTCAGTCAATCATGTAGCATATAAGGTAGTAAGATTACTAGGAAGTGGTGGCCAAGGAGAAGTCTATGAAGTTTTATGTGACAATAAAAGATTTGCACTAAAATGGTATCATCACCATATGGCGACTTCCAATCAAAGAGCTATCCTAGATAAACTAATTGAAAGCCAAAAACCTGATAGTAGGTTTTTATGGCCTATTGACATTATAGAAGATAAAAAGTCATTTGGTTATGTCATGGAGCTTAGACAAGACCAGTATAAAAGCATTGTGGATCTTATGAAAAGGCGAGCTGAGCCTACATTTTATGCCTTATGTACTGCGGGATATAATTTAGCCGATTGCTTCCAAAAGCTTCATTCTAAAGGCTATAGTTATCAAGATATTTCGTTTGGGAATACTTTCTTTAATCCAGAGAATGGCGATATTATTATTTGCGACAATGACAATGTCACCATCAATGGGAAAACCAGTTCAAATATTCAAGGAACCTTAGGATTTATGGCTCCAGAGATCGTTACAGGGAAAAGAGATCCTTCCACAGCAACAGATTTATTTTCATTAGCCATTCTTTTGTTTTATATGTTTATGCTTCATCATCCACTAGAAGGAAAGAAAGAAGCAGACATTAAATGTTTTGATATAGCGGCAAAGCATAAAATATATGGGCAAAAACCAGTTTTTATTTGGGATCCTCATAATGATAGCAATAGACCTGTCATGGGCTATCAAGATAATGCAATCATTTACTGGAAGATTTATCCTGAATTTGTTAAAGATTTGTTTATTAGAGCATTCACCGAAGGGATGCATCATCCAAATAAACGTATAGTAGAAAATCAATGGAAAAGAGCCTTTATTCAGTTAAGAGATAGTATTATTCAGTGCCAAAAGTGTGGAGCAGAAAACTTTTATGACGCTCTAAAATATGATCAAGGCAAGGAGCATATTTGTTGGAGCTGTGCAAGTGCCATACATTTACCCCCTCGGTTAGTGATAAGTAGCTTTTCTATTATGCTTAATCAGAATACTAAAATTTATAAGCATCACCTTAACAATGATTTTGACTTAAAAACAGAGATTGCACAGGTATCGAGACACCCAAATGACCCAAATAAATGGGGCCTTAAAAATGTAAGTAAAGATAACTGGAGCTTAACAAAACCAGATGGTAGTATTGTCTTAATCGAACCAGGTAGAAATGTACCACTTATTAGTGGCATGAAAATAAATATTAATGGTATTATAGCACAACTACAAGACAATTAAGGAGGATAATATGACAAGTACATTTAAAAGACCAGGCGGAGAAATGTCATCAAGACCACTTCATTTTATATGGATCGTAGATTGCTCAGGCTCTATGATGGGGGAAAAAATTCAATCCTTAAACTATGCTATTAGGCAAACGATTCCTGACATGTGCCAAGCAGCAGAAGAAAATCCAAATGCCCAGCTTCTAATAAGAGCAGTTAAATTTTCTCAAGGAGCGAGTTGGCATATAGCAAATCCAAAACCGATCGAAGAGTTTGAATGGATTGATTTACAAGCAGATGGGGTAACTGATATGGGTAAAGCCTTTGAACTCGTTAGTGAACAGCTCCATATGCCCCCTATGCCAGAGCGAGCACTGCCACCAGTTCTTGTTCTATTATCTGATGGACAACCTACAGATCAGTATAGAAAAAACTTAGAAAACTTATTAGCATTACCATGGGGAAAAAAGGCGGTCAAAATTGCTATTGCAATTGGACAAGATGCAGATTTAGAAGTACTAAGGGATTTTGTCAATAACAAGGAACTCCCAGTACTTCAGGCAAACAACCCTCAAGCACTTGTGAAATACATTAAATGGGCCTCAACTGTTGCCAAGCAGGTATCCACACCGAATAGCAAGCCGGCATCAGAAAATGCACCACTTTGTATGGTAGACATTAATACGATCCCCACTGTCTCAAATGAAGATAGTGATATTTGGTAAGGAGAAAAATAGATGTGGGAAGCTATTGGTACATATATTCGAGGCACGGCACATATTAGAAATGATATGCCGTGTCAGGATGCTCTATTTTTGCAACATATTGAAGGACTTGGCCTTCTATGTATTATATCTGATGGACATGGGAGTAAAAAGTGTAAATATAGTGATGAAGGTGCGAAGGCCGCTTTAGAAGTTGTAGCCTCTTTATATAAAAATATAAGTAACCAAAGGGGAAAAAAGGATTTATATAATAGTATTAGGCAAACTAAAGATGTAGCATTACCTAAAAAAATAGAAAGGCTTTGGAAAGAAGAAATAAGGAGGATACACCAAAAAGCACAAAGAGAGCCAGTAAGTACGGATAAAGAACTTTTTATGCTATATGGAGCCACACTTTTGACCCTTCTAATTACTAAAGCCTTTATTTTTGGTATGCAGCTTGGAGATGGAGATATACTTGTCACTTCTAAAGAGGGTGAAACAGATCATTTTATTAAGCCAGAGACTGTACTTGGTGTAGCCACCGATTCTTTGTGTATGGAAAATTGCTGGAAGTATTTTAAAAATAGACTTGTAAAGATTCAAGAGGGAATGGAATTACCAGAACTCTTTTTAGTGAGTACAGATGGTTATATGAATAGCTTTACGAGAACGCAAGATTTTTTGCAGATTGGTGCAGACTATCTTAATCTATTAAGAAAAGAAGGTGCTGATTTTATCAATGAACATCTAACAGAGTGGCTTGATGAAACCTCAAAAGAGGGCAGTGGAGATGATATTGCTTTTGCTATGGTATATAGACTTTAGTAAAGGGTGGTTTATATGAGTAAAAAGATGATATACAAAGTTATTGAACTTAAAAATACTTATGGAGATGAGCTACTTTTAGACAAGCAACGTCTTATTGCTTTTATCAAAGACTTTTTCCCTATGGAGATTAGGTTTACCAATCTGCTATTAAGAGGAATGGAGGTAGGGCTTTACCAAAAACTTAGTGATTTAAGTCCTAACGAATATGAATTGTTTAAAAAAAACTACATTCAAATTATGCACAACGACTATCTTATAGATAAACACGCAGCAGGGGAGTGCATTGAGCTATGGCATACCATTGTTAAGAAAGTACAAGTGCAAAGTGAAGTAGAACATTATGAAAAGTTAAAGGAAACCTCTATAGAAAAAAAAGTAGTGCCACAAAATAGCATTTCTAGAGAAAATAAAAAAGTGGCAAGAAAAATAAAAGTAAAGAAGGAATATACCCATAAAGATATTGAGGAAATTTGTGATAGGGCTCAGTTTTACTATAAATCCAATCCACTTATAAGAGATTATAAAAAGGCTTTTAAATGGTATAAAAGAGCTGCCTTACTTGGACATATGGATTCCATGTTTCAAGTTGGCTATATGTATGAAAATGGCCGTGGGGTAGATAAAAATATTTTTGAGGCACTAAAGTGGTATATGAGGGCAGCACAGCTTAATCATAAAGGGGCTATGAACAATATAGGATACTTATATGAAAATGGAGAAGGCGTTGAGAAAGATATTGAGCAGGCAATTAGCTGGTATCAAAAAGCTATGATTCTTGGCGATGATACAGCTAAAAATAATATTAGGAGAATAAATAATGATTCACATAGAGAATTTTACTAAGAAATATAGAAAACAAATAGCGGTAGATAATATTTCAATGGATATTTTTCCAGGGGAGATTACGCTTTTATTAGGACCTAATGGAGCGGGGAAATCAACAACAGTTAAAAGTATAACTGGACTATTAAATTATGAAGGAATGATAACCATCTGTAATTATCCCAATAAGAGCTTAGAAGCAAAAAGACTATTTGGGTATGTAGCAGAAAGCCCTTCCTTATATGATTTACTTACAGTAGAAGAACATATTCATTTCATAGCTAAAGCTTATGATTTAGGAAGTGAAGCTATAGAAAGAGCAAACATATATTTAGATAAACTAGAGCTTATGGATCAAAAGAATAAGCTTGCAAGGGAACTATCTAAGGGGATGATGCAAAAGGTAAGTATTTGCCTTGCACTAATGACAGACCCAGAGGTCATATTGTTTGATGAGCCAATGATTGGACTTGATCCCAAAGCAATAGAAAATCTAATAGAACTTTTGCTTAATTTGAAAAACAATCATAAGACAATATTTATTAGTACACATATCATCGACCTATTTGAGGATATATGGGATAAGGTATATATTATGAATAAAGGAAGGATTGCTACTTTATTACGAAAGGAAGAATTTGTTAAGCAAGACAAAAATTTAAAAAAAATGTTTTTAGAGATCACTAGTGGAGGGATCAAGTAATGAAAGCCCTTTGTTATCTTTTAAAATGCACCTATATAAATACTATTAAAAGAATGTTTCATAGGCCTATGGCAGCCATACTTACTATCTTTGCTTTGGGGTGTATGTGTATACCTATTATTGCAACTTATTTCGCAGAAAGAAACCTAAATCCGTCTCCCTATTTAGATACTATCATTGGTAGTGTTAGTTTAGGATACGGTTATTTTATTTTGTCTACAATTCTTACATCAAACGCAGGTATTTTTTATATGTCTGATGTGAATCTACTTTTTACTGGACCTATTCTACCAAGAAAGATCTTATTATATGGTGTATTTAGTTCCTTTATAGGAGCTATATTTATGGCTATTTATGTGATTATTAATATACCTTTAGTAGGCGGAGCTGGTGTGCCGGTTGTAGTCTATTTTATTACAAGTATTATCTTTATTATTTTTATGGCTAATCTTATTTTATTGTATTATTATGGATATCTTGTCAGCATAAAATTTCCCAAAATGATTAGTTATATGAAAAGAGGAGCATTATTTGTTTTAGTTTTGCTTGGTATTATTTTTATAAGATGTTATAGCTTTGCGGGACATGATATCAAGCAGGGGGCACAGGTGTTTTTTAAAAGTCCTTATTACAATATGCTTCCCATATTTGGTTGGGTCAAGTGGGGGATCGTATCAGCCATCAGAGGTGATTATGCTTTTGGCATGTTTTTGGCAATTCTATTACAGTTTGGGTTAACTGTGACCATAACTTTTCTCATTTATACTTCGCAAAGTGATTTTTACGAGAAAGTCTTAACAGATGCACAGACTGCTCAGGATTTTAAAGATAGGGCTAAAGAGGGCAAACAGGATGCAAGTGCTTTTTTTGCCAAGAAGGTAAGAAAGGCTAAGATAGAATTTGGAAATGGTGCAAAGGCACTGTGGTCAAGGCAAGTACTTGAATTGAAAAAGGTAGGTATTAATATGAGTTATATCATTTATTTTATTAATCCTATCTATGTAGCAATAATGTCGCTTTTAGGCATGGATACTGTGCAGCTTGTTGTTCTTATGATATTTGTTAATCTTAGCTTTGGAAGTGGAGAAAGTTATATGAAGGATTTTAAAAAGCCCTTTATTTATCTTATTCCACAGAGTTCTTTTAAAAAAGGTTTTTATAATACACTGATGGCCTATTGTAAATCCCTAGTATCAGGAGGATTAACATTTTTAGTGATATTTGTTATGAACAAACCGCAACTAACAGATATGATGATCTTATATCTACTCTATGCAAGCTACTCTCTTTTGTTTTTGTATGCAACACTATTATCTCAAAGGCTTGTAGGGTCTCAAAGTAATATGATTATTGCAGGACTTTTAAGATTGGTTATTGTTATTTGTGGAGGCATTCCATCTTCTGTATTATTAATGTTAATTGTCTTAATTACAGGAGATACAACAAGCACCTTCTTACAATTATTACCAACTATTGTCGTAAATTTTACCTTAGCATTCATTTTGCTTTTCCTTAGTAGAAATATTTATGAAACAGCAGAACTTTTAGATTAAAGAGAAAAATACTTGATTTTTCTAGATAATCGTTTTATACTAACTTTATTAATTTATAATTTTACAACTTTAACTTGTTAAAGTAAAAAGGAGAACGGTGACCAATATGAAAAATTATAGCCTTCATATCCCAGAAGGAGTTAAAGACTATTTGTGGGATCAAGCAAAACATAAAGAGAGTATACAAAATAAAATTAAGAAAGTGTTTCATTGCTATGGATACAATCTTATTGAGACACCTACTTTTGAATACCTCGATGTATTTATGCTTGGAGAAGATAGTTTCCAAAGAGGTGATCTTTACAAATTTATCAATAGACAAGGCGAACTTGTGGCACTTAGAAGTGATATGACTTGTGCAATAGCACGTGTTGTGTGTACACAAAACAGTTCACTTAGACTTCCGCAAAGATACGCATACGTTTCAAATAGCTTTAGATATCCTGAAAGATACCAAGGGAAGATGCATGAATTTACTCAGGCTGGTGTAGAGCTTATAGGGAAAAGTAGCATAGAAGCTGATGCGGAGATTATTAAGGTGGCAATAGCTTCTTTAAAAGAAGCTGGCCTTACAGATTTTAAATTGCATATGAGTAGTGCTGCATTCTTAGAGTGTATGCTGAGTGATTTTGGAATGAGTGAGCAGGATAAAGAGAAAATTTATGAAGCTATTGAAAATAAGGATGCAGTTAGTCTTAAAATGACTTTAGAGACAGCAAGCACAGATAAAGAAACACTTAATATGGTATTAGAGCTCATGCAGTGTGCAGGAGGCATAGAACTATTAAGAAAAACTAAAGAGAAAGTGAGCTGTGAAAATACTAGGAAAACCTTAGAGTACTTAGAAGAAATATATACAATGCTTGAAGAATATGGTGAAGCAGAGCACATTCTCTTTGACTTTAGTATCCTCTCCTATGCTCAGTATTATACAGGCGTTATGTTTCAACTTTTTACTAATGGCGTTGGCAGTGCCATCATAGAAGGCGGTAGATATGATAAGCTTTTGTGTCAGTTTGGTAAGGATTTACCCGCTGTAGGTTTTGGTATTAACATTAATTTGCTTCTTTTAAAGTTAGAACAAGATAAAGTCATTAATTATTCAAATAGTAAACGGACACTTATTGCTTATCAGTCTTCAGTAAGAAGTATAGCATTAAAGGTTGCAGATGAACTAAGAAAAGACGATGTGGTTGTAGAAAATAGCTTGTTTGATAGCTTAGAAGAAGCATTTAACTATGCGAAAGAAGAGCAACTAGGGGGCGTCTTATATTTTAAAGAAAATGATGAAGTAGAAGTTTACAGCATTGCTGAGGGGCAAAAAGATATAACAACGGTAACTGAGCTATTAGGTTTAGAAGGGTAAGGTGGACGAAGGATGAATCAAATTACATTTGCACTAGCAAAAGGAAGACTTGCAAAAAAAACCATGGAGATATTAAAACAACTGGGTATTACTTGTAAGGAAATGGAAGGACAAAGCCGTAAGCTTCTTTTTACAAGTGATTTAGGAAATTATAAATTTTTCTTATCAAAAGCATCAGATGTGCCTACGTATGTAGATTATGGGGCTGCGGACATTGGGATAGTAGGGAAAGACACTATATTAGAAGAAAATAGAAATGTTTATGAAGTGCTTGATTTAGGATTTGGAGCATGCAAAATGGTGGTGGCAGGTCAGCCTGATAAAAAAGAACTACTAGATAACGGAAAATTCCTTCGTGTAGCAACCAAGTACCCTTATATAGCTAAGACCTATTTTGAAAAAAGAAATAAGCCTGTTGAGATTATCAAGCTTAATGGTTCTGTAGAGCTTGGACCTATTGTTCATTTATCTGATGTAATCGTTGATATTGTTGAGAGTGGTGCAACACTTAAGGAGAATGGACTTTTTGTTTTAGAAGAAATAACAGATCTTTCTGCAAGAGTTATTGTCAACACTGCAAGTATGAAAGTAAAACACGAAGAAATTCAGACTCTTCTTAAACAAATACAGGAAGTATTAGGAGGCGATTTATAAAATGGTTCAGATTATTGAAAGCAATGAAGAAAAAAAGGCTTTTTTAGAGACATTAGAAATAAGAGGCAGTATGGATACAGGAGAATACGCTGAAGCTGTCAAAAAAATAGTTGAAGATGTTCGTCTAAACGGAGATCAGGCTTTATTAAAATATACAAATCAATGGGATTGTGGGAGTATTACTTTAGAGAACCTTAAAGTCAAAAAAGAAGAACTAAAAAAGGCTTACGATAGCTTAGACGAAAAACTAAAAGAAGCGATGACTCTTTCAAGAGATAGGGTGGAGGCATTTCATCAAAAACAAAAACAAAATACATGGATTGATATTAACGAAAACGGAGAAATACTTGGGCAACGTGTGATACCTATTGAAAAAGTTGGGGTTTATGTGCCTGGTGGTAAGGCGGCTTATCCATCTACAGTCCTAATGAATATAATGCCTGCAAAAGTAGCTGGTGTTAAAAAAATAGTAATGGCAACACCTGCTTTAAAGGATGGCTCAGTTAAAGAAGAAGTGCTTGCAGCAGCTTATCTTGCTGGCGTAGATGAGGTATATAAAATAGGTGGTGCACAAGCTGTTGCTGCACTTGCTTTTGGAACGGAGACCATACCTAAAGTAGATAAGATTGTTGGACCAGGAAATATTTATGTAGCACTAGCTAAAAGAGAAGTCTATGGCTATGTGAATATAGACTCTATAGCAGGTCCAAGCGAAATTCTTATTATAGCAGATAGTACGGCAAATCCTACTTATGTTGCAGCGGACTTTTTATCTCAAGCAGAGCATGATGAGCTTGCATCAGCAGTACTCATAACAACAGATAAAGAGTTAGCAATAAAGGTGCAAGAAGAGATAGAAAGATTTTGCAAAGAGCTTCCTAGAAAAGAAATTATTGCTGCATCTTTAAGCAAATATTGCAGGATCATTATAGAAGAAACTCTTGAAAAAGCGTGTGTTTTATCTAATACGATAGCACCAGAACACTTAGAACTTTCAGTGGCTGATCCTTTTAATTTATTAGCATCTATTACCCATGCAGGTGCAGTATTCTTAGGACACTATACACCAGAGTCTGTTGGAGACTATGTTGCAGGACCAAGCCATGTGCTTCCAACAAGTGGAACAGCCAGATTTTTCTCACCACTTGGGGTTGATGATTTTGTGAAAAAGAGTAGCTTACTTTCGTTTACTAAAGAGTCATTAATGAAGGTGGCTGATCAAACCATAAGAATTGCTGAAAGTGAAGGCCTTTTTGCACATGCACTTTCTGTTAAGGTAAGACAAAACGATATCAAATAATAAAGGATGTGATAGATGGTGGATGCAAAAAAAAGAAGTGCACATATAAAAAGGACAACTAATGAAACAGACATTAAACTGACGCTTAACATAGATGGAGAAGGGAAAACAGAGATTAATACGGGCATAGGGTTCTTTGATCATATGCTGACACATATAGGAAAACATAGCCTTAGTGATTTAACAATTGAAGCAAAAGGTGATTTAGAGGTGGATTGCCACCATACAGTAGAAGATGTTGGTATTGCACTTGGGCAAGCCATCAAAGAGGCACTTGGCAGTAAAGAGTGCATTACCAGATATGCACACGCCATTGTTCCTATGGAAGAAGCACTCATTCTATGTGCTATAGATTTATCAGGAAGACCTTATTTAGAGATAGATACGCCTTTTACAACAGATAAAATAGGGACGTTTGATACAGAAATGGTAGAAGAATTTTTTAGAGCTCTATGCATCCACGGCGGGATTAATATGCACATACAGGTTCTTAAAGGCAAAAACAATCACCATATTGTAGAAGGAATGTGTAAAGCTTTTGCGAGAGCCATGATGGAGGCTATGAGTATTCATAGTAGAATCAAAGGGGTACCTTCCACAAAAGGAATGCTAGAGGTGTAATTTATGACAAAAATAGCAATTATAGATTATGGAATGGGAAATTTAAAAAGTGTTTATAAAGCATGTCTATCTTTAGGCTTTGATGCAATAGTAACATCAGATAAAAAAGTTATTGAAAGTGCTTCACATGTTGTACTTCCTGGAGTAGGAGCATTTAGAGATGCTATTAATGAACTGAAGCGTGCAGAACTTACACAGTGCATCTATCAGACTGTAAAACAAGGGAAACCTTTCTTAGGCATTTGTCTTGGTATGCAGCTATTATTTGATAAAAGTTATGAAAATGGTGTGTATGAAGGACTAGGACTTGTGGAGGGTGAGGTTATTCGGTTTAGAACAAAAGACCTTAAAGTACCGCATATGGGTTGGAATACTTTAGAGATTACAAAGCCTGAGCCTTTGTTTTTGGGTGTGCCAAATGGGAGCTATGTTTACTTTGTCCATTCTTATCATTTACAAACCAAGGCTGATGTAGTAAGTAGTTATACAACCTATGGAGAAAAAATTGGTGTGTCAGTGCAAAAAGACAATGTATTTGGTCTACAATTTCACCCAGAAAAGAGCCATGATATTGGACTTCTTATGTTAAAGAATTTTGGAGGGATAAAAGGATGAAATTATATCCGGCGATTGATTTAAAAGATGGAAAGTGTGTAAGACTCCTTCAAGGAGATTATAATGAAGTTACTGTATACGCAGATCATCCTGCACAAATGGCTAAGAAGTGGGAAAGCCTTGGCGGGGAGTACTTGCACTTAGTTGACTTAGATGGTGCAAAAGAAGGAAAAGGTATCAATGATCAAGCTATAAGAGAAATAGTAGAAGCAATTAAGATACCTGTAGAACTTGGAGGTGGTATCAGAAGCCTTGAAGATATTAAGAAAAAGCTGGATATGGGTGTTGCAAGAGTTATTCTTGGCAGTGCTGCAGTTAAAAATAAAAACCTTGTAAAAGAGGCTATAGAAACCTTTGGACCTTCTAAAATTGTAATTGGTGTAGATGCCAAAAATGGCATGGTTGCTATTGAAGGATGGCTTGAGGTAACAAGTCTATCTGCACTCGAATTTTGCAGAGAGCTTAAAGAAGTGGGCGTTACAACGATCATCTATACAGATATTGCAAAAGACGGTATGATGCAAGGACCTAATATTTTGGAGACAAGTAAACTGATTAAAGAAACAGGCCTAGATATTATTGCATCTGGTGGGGTATCCTCTATAGAGGATTTAAAACAAGTTGCTTCTATTGGTGCACATGGTGCGATTATAGGAAAAGCACTTTATATTGGAGCTATTGATTTAAAAGAAGCATTAGCTTTATTTAAGTAGCACTTTATTTAGGGAGCATCGAAAGCTTAATGAGAGGTATTGTATAGAAAGAGATCGAAGGGAGAAATATCATGTTAAGCAAAAGAATCATTCCTTGTCTTGATGTAAAAGCAGGAAGAGTTGTAAAAGGTGTCAACTTTGTTAATCTCATTGATGCAGGAGATCCTGTAAAGATTGCAAGAGCCTATAGTGATCAAGGGGCTGATGAAGTTGTTTTCCTAGATATTACAGCTTCTTCAGATGAGCGTAATATTATACTTGATGTGGTTGAAAAAACAGCCAGTGAGGTATTTATTCCATTTACTGTGGGCGGCGGGATTAGAAATATAGAAGACATAAGAAACATATTAAATGCTGGGGCGGACAAAATATCTATCAACTCAGCAGCAGTTAAGGATCCTACGCTTATTAATAAGGGAGCAGAACGTTTTGGAAGCCAGTGTATTGTAGTTGCCATAGATGTAAAAAGAAAAGACAAGCAGCAAGGCTATGAGGTCTATATTAATGGTGGACGTGTACCTACTGGACTGGATGCGATAGAGTGGGCTAAAAAATGTGAGCAGCTTGGAGCTGGAGAAATTCTTTTGACAAGTATGGACTGTGATGGAACAAAAGCTGGATATGATTTGGAAGTCACAAGGCTTATTAGTGAATCAGTTAATATACCAGTTATTGCATCAGGCGGAGCAGGAAATAAAGAACACTTTTTGGAGGCTTTTAATGAGGGAAAGGCAGATGCAGCACTTGCAGCTTCTTTATTTCACTTTAAAGAGCTTGAAATATCAGATTTAAAAAGATACTTAAAAGAAAATAATGTACCTGTTAGGCTATAATATATACGTAGGAGGTTATCATGACCAAAGAAGAACTATTATCACAAGTAAAGTATGATGCAAGCGGGCTAGTTCCTGTTATTGCTCAAGATGCTCATTCGAAAAAAGTGAGAATGCTTGCTTATATGAACAAAGAGGCATTAACCAAAACCCTTGAAACAGGAAAGATCTATTATTACAGTCGTTCAAGAAAAGAGCTTTGGCTTAAAGGTGAGACTTCAGGAAATTTTCAATACTTAAAGTCTATAAGTATAGACTGTGATGGCGATACATTACTCCTTCAAATCGAGCAAGTTAATGGTGTATCTTGTCATACAGGTAATTCTAGCTGTTTTTATAGAGAACTTAAAGATCAAATACAAGAAACTGGTCAAACAGAAATAAAAACAAATGTAGTAGCAAATAATATGCTTACAAGGCTCTATGATACTGTGATGGATAGAAAACTAAATCCTAAAAATGGATCTTATACAAATTACTTATTTGATAAAGGAATTAATAAAATCCTTAAGAAAGTGGGAGAAGAATGTACAGAAACCATTATTGCAGCAAAAGAAGATGACAAAAAAGAACTTGCCTTTGAAATATCAGATCTTATGTATCATTTAACAGTGTTAATGGCTGAAAAAGAGGTAACATGGCAAGACGTAGAAGCGGAGTTAGATAAAAGAAAATAAGTAGAAGAGGATTCATATATGGCTAAAAAATTGGTGCTTGCAGAAAAACCAAGTGTAGGAAAAGATATTGCACGTGTATTAAAATGTAAAACATCGCATCAGGGATATTTGGAAGGAAATGATTATATTGTAACATGGGCATTAGGACATCTTGTTACACTAGCAGATCCTGAAGATTATGATGAAAAATACAAAACATGGCGTATGGATACTTTGCCTATGCTTCCAAAAGAAATGAAATTAGTTGTTATAAAAGAAACCAAAAAGCAGTTTCATACGATTAAAGAGCTTCTTTTTAGAAAAGACGTGGAAAAGATCATTATAGCTACAGATGCAGGAAGAGAAGGAGAACTTGTTGCACGATGGATCATAGATAAAGCAGGTGTAAAAAAACCAATGGATCGTCTATGGATTTCATCTGTTACAGATAAAGCGATACAGGAAGGCTTTAAGAATCTTAAACCTGCAAAGGCGTATGAGCATTTATATAAAGCTGCCTTGTGTAGAGCTGAAGGAGACTGGCTTGTAGGACTTAATATAACAAGGGCTCTTACTTGTAAGTATAATGCACAGCTTTCAGCTGGGAGGGTACAGTCTGCTGCATTAGCCATGATTGTAAGTAGAGAAGATGAAATAAAAAGCTTTGTTCCTAAACCTTATTTTACGATTTCAGCTTTATGTAAAGGCTTTAAATTAAAATGGCAAGGAGAAAATGGTTCATCTATTTTTGAAGAGGAAAAAGCCAATCAGATCATTAAGAAGATTGATGGAAAAGCTGCAGAAGTTATAGAAGTGAAAGAGACACCTAAAAAACAGTATCCATCCCCTCTTTATGACTTAACAGAGCTTCAAAGAGATGCAAATAGGCTTTATGGATATAGCCCTAAGCAAACACTTTCACTGATACAGCGGTTATATGAAAATCACAAGATATTAACTTATCCAAGAACAGATTCAAGATATTTATCAGAGGACTTGGTGCCTACATTAAAAGATAGATTACAGGCAGTATCCTTTGGTAATTATGCTGTTTATGCAAAACAGATAATATCTAAAGGCATAAAGGCACATAAAGGTTTTGTAGATAATAAGAAGGTTTCTGATCACCATGCTATTATACCAACGGAAGAAAGACCAAATCTTGCAAACTTAAGCATAGAAGAAAGAAAAATATATGATTTAGTGATCAAGCGATTTCTTAGTGTGTTTTTCTCACCACTAGAGTACATTGATGTAAAGATCAAAGCACTTATAGTAAATGAGCTGTTTATAGCATCAGGAAAGAGAGTGAGCAATTTTGGATTTAAAGAGTTATATGCTAAGGAAGATGAAGACGATGAAGATGACCTTGGAGAAGAGGAAACATTACCTGATTTTTCAAAAGGAGATAGATTAAAAATAGTACGTTTTCAGCTAAACAAAGAAATGACAAAGACACTTCCTTATTTTAATGAAGCAACGCTTTTATCTGCTATGGAGAATCCACCAAAGTATGTTCAGATGGATAAACAGTCAGCTAAAACTTTAGGAGAAACAGGTGGTATAGGAACAGTAGCTACAAGAGCAGATATTATTGAAAAACTTTACAATATGTTCTATATAGAAAAAGAGGGAAAAGATATCCATCCGACTTCAAAAGGAAGACAACTTATTCAGTTGTTGCCCAATGAACTAAGATCGCCACTTATGACAGCAAAATGGGAAGAGCAACTAGAAAAAATCAGTCAAGGGAAAGAAGATCCTAAGCAGTTTATTGATGCTATTAAAGCGTATTCAAAGGAGCTGGTGGATAAAGTTCAGTTAAGTGCCGACAACTATGTACATGATAACATGACGGGCAAACGTTGTCCTAAGTGTAATAAGCATATGCTTGAGGTCAAAGGGAAACATGGCATAATGTATGTATGCCAAGATAAAAGCTGTTCTCATAAAGAAACCGTTAGCAAATATACACATACTAGATGTCCACAGTGTCATAAAAAACTAGAGATTAGAGGAAGTGGACAAGGTGCAACTTATGTTTGCACAACATGTACATTTAGGCAAAAGGTATCTGTTTTTGAGAAGACACATAAACAAACAAATGACAAAATTAATAAGAAAGATATCCAAAAATATATCAAAAAAATAAATAAGGAAAATGAAGAACCACTAAGCAATGCCTTTGCAGAAGCTTTTGCAAAGCTAAAGAGCTAGCAGGTTTTTTAGGTAGAGAAACAACACTTCATGATGCAATAAGTTATATAGCTATGTTGTTTCACTATTGGGCAAGGACATAAGCTTATAAAGACATAGAGATATAAAGACATAAGGAGATTTTATTATGAATATTGTTTTACATGAGCCAGAGATTCCACAAAATACAGGGAATATTGCAAGGACATGTGCTGCGACAGGGAGTGTCCTGCACCTTATTGAGCCCTTAGGATTTTCTTTAGATGAAAAGAGTATTAGAAGGGCTGGGCTTGACTATTGGCATCTAGTCACTGTAAAAACTTACCAAAGCTTTGAAGCTTTTTTAAAGGAAAATGGTTACCCTAAAATTTATATGGCAACGACAAAATCAAAGCAAATTTATACAGAGGTTCATTATGAGCAAAGGGCCTATATCATGTTTGGCAAGGAGACAGCTGGAATACCAGAAGATATCTTACTTAAGTATAAAGAAACATGCATACGCATTCCTATGAAAGATGAAGCACGGTCACTAAACTTATCAAACTCTGTAAACATTGTCTTATATGAAGCTCTAAGACAAAATAACTTTTTAGATTTGCAAACCCAAGGGCAACTGCACTATTATAGCTGGTAAGAATAAAATTATTTTTAAAACTAATGTATAATAATTTTGAAATGTCTCCATAATATAGATGACTGTTTAAATAGTAACATTTAGGAGGCATTTATGAAAAAGCTAAAGATGTGTGTCATCATAGGATGTTTTTTTATTCTCTCTATGATGCAAGTCTATGCTAATACAAAGTCAAATTCAAAAATAAATATATTTCCTACGAGCAAAGGTATGGTTGGCATGGTACTTGGTACCAAAGTTAATATAAGAAAATACCCTAATATAGGTGCACCCGTAATAAAACAAATAGGTAGCTCTGAGGTTCGTGTTATAGGGAAAAATCGCGATTGGTATAAAATACGCCTACCTTTAGGAGATGGCTGGATATATAAAAAGTATGTAGATGTAGATTGTGAAGAACTTATTCCATATAGTAAAGTCATAGGAGAAGAAATAGTAGACTATGGCAAACAGTTCATAGGGACGCCGTATATATGGGGAGGTAACAACCTAACAAAAGGGGTAGACTGTTCTGGCTTTACGCAGCAAGTCTATAAGACCTTCAATATTTCAATGAGCAGAGTATCTTATATGCAGGCAAAAGAAGGTAAAACTATTGCAAAGTCCCAACTTATGCCAGGTGATTTGATATTCTTTGATACAAGCGGCATTAACAGAGGAAATATTTCTCATGTAGGTATTTATGTAGGACAAGACAAATTTTTGCATGCAGATGCTACAAGAGGTGTTATGATCAGCAGTTTAAATAGCAACTATTATAGAAGAAATTATGTAAAAAGTATACGCGTTATCGATATTTAGTTATTCAGTCAACCTTAATAATAAAATCCCTGAACGGTTTATAAAATTCAGGGATTTTATTATTATATTTCACTATTATACAACGGATTATGTTGCAAAACAAAGAATTTATGAGATAATAAATATAGAATTATCATTTATTTATTCATAGAAATGCTAATAAAAAGAGGTCGCATATGAATCAGAAAGTATTAACTAAATTAGAATTTCATAAAATAAAAGATTTGTTAAAAAATCATGCTGTATCAGAAGCAGCAAAATCAGCTATAGATGAAATGATTCCAAGAAAGGATATCAAAGAAGTCAATATTCTTCAGAAAGAAACTGCCCAGGCACTGAGTATGAGTGTAAAAAAAGGTGTGCTTCCTTTATCTGGCCTTAGAGAGATAAGATCAATATTAAAAAGGGCAAAAATGGGTGCACTATTAAATAGCAGTGAGCTATTAGATATTAGAAGTGTGCTTAAAGTATGTGCAAAAGCTAAAAAATATCATAAGGAAGATGATAAGAACACTATCCCTTATCCTATGATTGATCCCTACTTTGAACAGATAGTAGCTTATCCTAGTATTGAAAAACAAATTGATAAATGTATTATGGGGCCTGATTCTTTTGCAGATGACGCGACACCTGAACTATTTCAAATTAGAAAGCAAATTAAAACTGTAAATGCAAAGATTAAAGAAACACTTCAAGGGATCCTTCATTCACATAGTTATCAAGATATTCTTCAAGAACCTGTTATTACCATAAGACAAGACAGATATTGTTTGCCAATTAAAATTGAGCATAAAGGTCAATTTAAGGGGATTGTTCATGATCAATCGGCAACAGGTGCGACTGTTTTTATGGAACCAATGCAGGTGGTGGAATTAAACAATCAGCTAAAGGGGCTTGAACATAAAGAACATGAAGAAATTCAAAAGATACTGGCTATGCTAACCATGCTTATAGTTCCTATTATTGATGAGCTAAAGACAAGCTATGATACATTAGTTCAGTTAGATGTCATATTTGCACGCTCTGAATTTGCCCTTAAAATAGATGCAAGAGAGCCAAAAATCAATGATAAAGGCTATATTAACCTTAGAAATGCAAGACATCCTTTGTTAGATAAAAATTCAGTAGTTCCTATAAATATTTATGTAGGCGATCAATTTACCTCTTTACTGATTACAGGGCCAAATACTGGAGGAAAAACAGTAACCCTTAAAACCATAGGACTTTTTACGTTGATGATGCAATCTGGTATGCAGATTCCAGCTTCAGAAGGAAGTGAAATGGCAGTTTTTGATGAAGTGTTTGCAGACCTTGGCGATGAGCAAAGCATTGAGCAAAGTTTAAGTACCTTTTCATCACATATGACCAATATAGTAAGCATTTTAAATCATATGACAACCAATTCCCTTGTTTTGCTTGATGAATTGGGTTCTGGTACGGATCCTGTGGAAGGAGCGGCACTGGCAATGGCTATTTTGGAGCATCTTAGAAAACAAAGGATTCGAACAGTAGCAACAACACACTACAGTGAACTAAAATTATATGCTCTTTCTACAGAAGGCGTTGAAAACGCAAGCTGTGAATTTGACATTGCTTCCCTAAGACCTACCTATAAACTTCTTATTGGTATTCCAGGCAAGAGCAATGCCTTTGCTATTTCACAAAAGCTAGGCTTAGCTTTGTACCTTATTGAAGATGCAAAGGAATTTTTGAAAAAAGAGAATGTGAAAATGGAAGATATTTTGGTTGATCTAGAGCAAAGTAAAAGGATTGCCGAAGTAGAGAAAGAGAAGGCTAGTTCTTACAGAAATGAAGCAGAAAGACTTAAGGAAGAAATAAAGAAAGAACAAAGAAAATTAGAAAAAGCAAAGAAAAAAGTGCTAGAAAGAGCGGAAGCAAGAGCTCAGGCTATGCTTAAGACAGTAGAAGAAGAAACAGATAGGATGTTAAAGGAAGTAAGACAAGCAGCAAGAAAAGCTCAGGTTGTTATAGATGAAAAATCACTTCAAGATGTAAAGCAAGGCGTTAAGGAAACACTGACTGCACAAACAAAGCATGTACAAAAAGTAGCAGGAGTGAGACAAGCAAAACAAAGAAGCTTAAAAGAAGTGACATTAGGGCAAGAAGTTATGGTGACAAACTTGATGCAAAAAGGAATAGTTGTAGAAATGCCAGACAGTAATCAAAATGTTATGGTACGAATAGGCGTTTTGCCAATCAAGGCTCATCTATCAAATCTACAAGGGGTTGATACAGAAACAACTGAAGAAACAAAAAAGGGGAAGAAAAAAGCTTTAGGTCAAAGTGTAAGCTATAAGCTAGCAAAAACGATGACAATATCTCCTGAAATAGATGTTCGGGGTATGCTTTCTGATGAAGCTATTAGTATTGTGGATAAGTATCTGGATGATGCCTATCTTTCAGGTCTTAACAAGGTAACAATTATTCATGGTAAAGGAACTGGTGCTTTAAGGCAAGCAATAGGAACTATGCTAAAAAGGCATCCTCATGCAGCCACCTTTAGACCAGGAACATACGGTGAAGGTGAAATGGGTGTTACGATTGTGGAAATAAAATAGGAGGGGGATAGGATATGGGAAAGACAAAAGTACTTGTAGTAGATGATGATACGAATATTGCAGAGCTTATATCTTTGTATCTTAACAAAGAAGGTTATGAAACAAAAACTGCAGAAACAGGAAGAGAAGCTATTGAATCTTATAAAGAATTTAAGGCAGATTTGATTTTGCTAGATGTCATGCTGCCAGAAGCAGACGGATATGATGTTTGCAGAGAAATCAGGAAAGAGTATCAAGTACCTATTATTATGCTTACTGCAAAAGGTGAGACATTTGATAAGGTGCTAGGACTTGAATTAGGAGCAGATGACTATATCGTCAAACCATTTGATCCTAAAGAACTTATAGCTAGAGTAAAGGCTGTTCTTAGAAGAACATTCTCAAGGCAATCAGAGAAAAAAGACAAGAACAGAATTGTATTAGATGATCTTATTATTGATAAGGATAACTATTCTGTTACTTATCAAGGAAGTATTCTTGAACTGCCACCAAAAGAACTTGAAGTATTATATTTTTTAGCAAGTCATCCTAAACAAGTATTTACTAGAGAACAGTTACTAGATAAAATATGGGGTTTTGATTTTGCTGGTGATACGAGAACGGTGGATGTCCATATCAA
This sequence comes from Bacillota bacterium, assembly GCA_023410675.1. Lineage (GTDB taxonomy): Bacteria > Bacillota > Clostridia > Lachnospirales > Cellulosilyticaceae > JAEYPM01. Next base: position 45,100 of record JAEYPM010000065.1, read on the forward strand.
AAGACTAAGAGATAAGTTTGAGGGTGATCATACATGGAGCATAAAAACCGTATGGGGAGTAGGCTACAAGTTCGAAAAATAAAAGAGTTAATTATATTTCCATCTTTATTTAGTAAATTATTTTTTGTATATTTAGGCATTCTTATTATTACGTTTGTTGTCTTCTTTGTGATATTTTCAAATGCCTTTAAGTCTTACTTTGTTAACTATACTCAGGAGATTATGGTAAAACAGGCAGAGAACATAGCAAGTGATTTTGTACAAGCAGCAATTCCTGGCGTAGATACGAATAGGGTATTCAATAATTTGAACTACAAAATAAAGGTACTAGATAGCTATCTTGAGGCAACAACATGGCTAGTTGACAGCAACTATATGTTTACTATTGTATCAGAAAATAGTAATGTCCCGGCTGCCAAAACAATTCCTCAAAGGGTAATTGTTCAAACTGTATTAGATGGTAACATTATCAAGATAAGAGATGGATTTCAGGAATATTTCACTACCCCTGTTATTACAATAGGATATCCTATCATAATATTTGGTGAAGTTCGCTACGCACTTTTTATTCATACACCTATGCCAGAAATATTAAAAACCATTGATGAAGTCACAGATATTACACTTCAAGTAGTTGGTATTACTATCTTGCTTGTATTTGTATGGATTTACTTTATCTCAAGGCAAATGACAAAACCACTTCAAGAAATGAATGATATAGCAAAGCAGATTGCTAGTGGTCAGTTTGATAAAAGAGTAATAGTAAAAGGCAATGATGAGATTGCACAACTTGGAGAATCCCTTAACTATATGGCTACAGAACTTGACAAAATAGAAGAAAAGAGAAAAGTGTTTATAGGTAATATTTCTCATGATTTGCGTTCCCCTTTAACTTCTATACAAGGATTTATTACTGCAATTTTAGATGGAACAATCCCTTGTGATCAGCAAGAAAGGTATTTAAAGAAGGTACTTAGTGAGTCAAAGCGCATGGTCAATATGACCAATGATATTTTAGAGCTTAATATAATGGAACAAAAAGATACACCTTTGCACAAATATAAATTTAACTTAAATGCCCTTATCAAAGATTGCGTTACCAATTTTGAAGCAAGAGCAAATGAAAAGGAAGTAATGTTTAAGCTTGATTTGGATGAGAAACATGTCTATGCCTATGCAGATAAAGAAATGATTATAAGGGTCTTGCAGAATCTAGTGGATAATGCTGTTAAGTTTGTTAATGAAAATGGGATGATAGAAATTCAAACTTACACAAAACAAGGCAAGATTTGGGTGCATATTATAAATACGGGCTCTTATTTATCTAAAGAAGAGCAGCTTGTAATTTGGGATCGTTTTTATAAAGGGGATTATTCAAGAAATAAAGATAAAACAGGAACAGGACTTGGACTTGTTATTGTTAAAGAAATTATAAATAGACATGAAGAAAAGATAGGCGTGATGTCTGAGGAAGGGAAAGAAGAAAAAACAGTAGAGTTTTATTTTTCTTTACAAAAAGGATAATAAACACTTTAAAGTACTCATAATATGACTGTAGACATAATTTGTTTAATTTTAAAACAATTATTTTTAACAATCTCGTCATATTAATTTCAAAAAATACGGTTATACTCTTATTATCAGCAATAGGTTATGAAGGAGGCAATATTCATGGAAGATAGACAGTATGATAATGTGCCTTTAGATCAACCTGGGGAATATGCCAAAGATCAACTCACTTTTTTTGATAATGAAGAAAAATATGAAGATAAAAAAGATCCAGTACTAAACATGCAAAAGACTAAAAAAGAGCATTTTTCCTTTGGAAGATTTATTGTGGCACTACTTGTTATAAGTATTGTAGGGGGTGCAGCAATAGGTACTAGTTTTGCTATTGCAACACCATATGTCAATACTTATCTTAGTAAAACAAATCAAGCTGAAGGATTAGTAGACAGTAAAGTAGAAGATCAGATTGCAAAAAACAATCAAAACGATCAAAATATTATTAAAGTGGCTCCAGTAACAGCCAATACATCTATAGCAGAAATTGCAAAAAATGTTGGACCTTCTGTAGTGTCTATTAAAAATCACCGTGTCATAGAGACATGGGGAGGACAGTTTACTGAATCTGGATTAGGTTCAGGTGTCATATTTAAAGAAGATACTAATAAAATATATATTATGACCAATGCACATGTTATTGAAAAGGCAAATACTTTAGCTGTATGCTTTTTAGGAAATACAACTGTGGAAGCAACAACTGTAGGGCTTGATACAGCAACAGATATAGCTGTTATCTCAGTAGAAAAGGCTGATATCCCAGTTGAAGCAATAAAGGATATTAAGATTGCTCCTTTAGGAGACAGTGACCAATTAAGTGTAGGGGATCTAGCCATTGCGATTGGAACTCCAATTGATGAAGCATATAACAATACAGTTACAGTAGGTGTAATTAGTGCATTAAATAGACAGTTATCACTTCCTGATAAAAAACTTAACCTTATTCAAACAGATGCAGCAATCAACCCAGGAAATAGTGGAGGTGCACTTGTTGGACCAACAGGAGAAGTTATTGGGATCAATACTGTTAAGTTAATGGATGTAGATATTGAAGGTATAGGTTTTGCCATACCTGTCAATGATGTAAAAGAAATTGTAAATGAACTGATGGTTAGTGGAAAGATCCAAAGACCAGCACTAGGTATCACAGGAAGAGATATTACATCAGAACTTAGTGACTTTTATGAATTGCCTATAGGTGTATATATTATTGAGGTTACACCAGGAGGAAGTGCTCAGTTAGCAGGGATTAAAGATCATGATATTATTTTAGCATTTGATAATACGCCTATTACGAGCATGGAACAGTTAAAAGAACTTATCAGCAAGAAAAAGGTTGGCGATTCAGTAGAAGTAAAGATTGCAAGAGAAAATACGAAAAAGATTATAAAAGTTAAGCTTAGAGAAATGCCACAAGCATCCATCGAGGAACTGCTACCCTCTTAAAATAATAACAATTTATAAAGACATAGTAACTTTGGTTACTATGTCCTTATAAATTTTAGGGGAAAATATGTAAACCAATCACCTATCTCCTTATTTTTTTCTTAAAAAATAGATTGACAAAAAATATTAATAAGTGTATTATTCGATTAACACACATTGTATTAATCGAATAATACACTTTTGTTATTTTCGGATTTATTATATAGAGAAGCTTATTATATGAAGTGAGAGGAAAATCATAATACGACACGAAGGTGAGAAAATGAACATGATATTGAATGGAAATAGCCCATTATTTATTCAAATAAGTGAGTATATAAAGATTGAATTAATCACAGGACAGAAAAAACCTGGTGAGAAATTACCATCAGTACGCGATCTTGCTAAAACTTTTCAAATTAATCCAAATACTGTTCAAAAAGCCTATCAAATGTTAGAAGATGAAGGAATTATAAGGAGTGAAAGAGGTTCGGGGAATTACATTATAGATGATGAGCAAAGAATAATGAGCATTAAAGAAGAAATGCTGAAAGAAGAAACAGCAAAATATGTTAATAAAATGAAGAGTTATGGCTGCTCAAATACAGAGATTGAGCAAATCATAAAGAAAAAATTGGGGGTTTAAGATCATGGATACAGTATTAAGTATTAAAGGACTAACTAAAAAACATTTTAATAAAACTATTTTAGACAATATTGATCTTGAAATTGGATATGGGCAAATCATTGGGCTCATAGGATCAAATGCATCTGGGAAAACGACGCTATTAAATTCTATTTCTGGTATGACAAGGTTCAATAGCGGAAAAGTCCTTGTTTGTGGCAAGCCTCTGTGCGTTGATACAAAACATCAAGTGTCATACCACACAAGTCAGCATAATTTTGAAAAATGGATGACGATTAAAGATTGTATCAAAGTGTATCACTCAAGTTTTCATGGGTTTAATGCAGAAAAGATAGAAGCCAGTCTAGGTATATATGGCTTGGATCTTAAGACAAGAATAAGTGAACTATCTATAGGAAAGCTTGAAATATTAGCAGTATTATTGACATTATCTAGGAAAGCAAATTTGTATTTATTTGATGAGCCCTTAGCGGCAGTCGACGTTTCTGTAAGGGATAAAATTATAGAATTACTACTGGGTCATATTGATGAAAATTGTTCAATAGTCATTGCTACGCATTTACTAAAAGATATGGGGAAAATTTTTGATGAAGTGATTATGATGCACGAAGGTAGAATTCTTAAGCAAATAAATGTTGAAGACGTGAAGATGTCAGAAGGTAAAACTGTTGAAGAGCTATTTAAGGAGGTGTTTGATGATGAGGACACTTATGCAGTTGCAAATATCTAAACGACTAAAATACATAGTAGGTTATTTATCACTGATGTTATTCCTCAATATTTTACTTACGGGTGTTATAGAATTAAAAAATGGGACTGTAGCACCCTATGAGGGATTTTACCTATGTAATGGTAGTACAATTTTTGCTTTGCTATCCATTGCAGTGATAGATTTGCTTAGGGAACAATATAGTAGCCAAAGTAGGTGGATACATCTTCTTCCAATCAAAGGCTCAGTGCGTATGACTGTAAAATACATTTGGATTATAGTTGATGTATTGGTCAATACTTTGATTAATATCTTCTTTAGTTTAATGATAAGGATCATAGTCCTTAATAGCTTTGATGAAGGAAAAATATTTATAACAGAGCTCATAAATATTATTCATGAAAACGGACTAATTACTATTATCTCTGTTCTCCTAAGTTTTTCAATCATAAGCTTTTCCGTTGTGTGTACACAAACATTATTTTATCAAAATAGAACAATTAGCTTACTATCCATCAGCTTTATTATGATGATTATTTTAGCGTTCATTTCTTTAACATTTAAGATGATAATGACACTGTTAAGTAAAGATCAATCTGTTTTGTATGATTCAGATATTTCTATTATCATTCCAATTTTTGAGGGTGGACAATGGAACTATGTTGGCATTGGAATTTTATTAGTCACATTTATGATATGTACAACAGTATCAGCTAAAATAATGGATCGATTTCTTAATTTTTAGTGCTCGTATACAGAATTCATATTTGTGACTTTAGTAAATATCTAATAATTTTATGTTATGCAAATTTGAGGAGGCAATTATTTTATGAAACTTACATTAAAAGATGTTGGAAAACAATATAAAAATGACTTCTGGGGGGTGAAGAATTTTAACTTAGAGTTAGAACCAGGAGTAGTTGGTCTTCTAGGAGAAAATGGCGTATTTAACTGGCAAGTTCCTTAGTAATTTTATAGTATTAGTACTATTAGTTTTTATCACATTTGTTGTAGCAATTGTAATGCAGATTATTCGCGGTGAAGATTACGCTCTTAATTATACTGATTTGATTGCTCCCTTTATATTTGTTGTTCTTCCTTCAATGGCTATTGTGGCAGCCTTAGCAATTTTATTTGAATCAATTGAATTTTTAAAGGGTGGCTTCGGCAACATTATATTTTTCTTTATTTGGGGTGCATTAATTTCTTATTCAAGTTCTCAGATCGTTAATATTCAAAATTTTAAAGTAACCATTACGAGTCCCATGGGATCAGAGATATTTTATGATAGTATGATTGAAGGTTTTACTCAGCTTTTTCCAGGGAAGGTAGTAGAGAAGGCGGATGGCTTTATTTCACTGGAAGAACCCTTAAAAACTTTTGCGTGGGATGGTGTAAACTGGACCTTAGATATCATTATAGGTCGTTTTTTTTGGATCGTAACTGCCTTCATATTAGTAATTTTGGCTGCACTATTTTTTAGGGGATTTGATGGCACTTTAGGAGCGGGAAAGTTAGGTTTCATGGAGCGTATCAAAAAGAAATTGACGAAACGTAATAAAAATGAATACAAGACAAGAGAAATTGAAAAATACGATGCTTCTAAACTCACCCCTGTTAGTTTTAAGTTTAGCTTTATTGGATTAGTCTTATCTGAACTAAAACTATCATTAAAAGGTCTTAAGTGGTGGTGGTATGTTGTGCAGATAGGCTTGATTGTAGGATGTATTATAGCAGGAATTGAAGAAGCGATGACTTACTTTGGGCCACTTTCATGGTGCTGGCCTCTACTCATTTGGTCTTCACTTGGCGTTAGAGAAATGAGGAATTGTACAAATCAAATTGTATTTTCTAGTCCATACCCAGTTCACAGGCAGTTTCCATCAACTTGGATGTCAGGCTTTATCATTACCCTATTGACAGGGAGTGGGTTGCTTATTAAGCTATTTATCTCAGGAGATACTTTTGGAATTATTGCATGGTTTATCGGTGCTGCTTTTATACCTACACTCTCAATCACTCTTGGAATATGGACTGGTACAAGTAAAACATTTGAGGTTGTTTACCTTGTGATGATGTTTGTAGGAATAATGAATAATGTTTCGGTATTTGACTTTATAGGAGTAGTAGAAGGTTCAATTGAAAGTGGAATGCCTATCTTTTATTTGGCTGCAACAATAGTACTTGTTATAGGAGCAGTGATTGGGAGAAAAAGACAAATCAAGATTTAATCATCTAAAACGATCTTTTTGCAAACAAAGATCCGGGCATTGAAACCTATGCAAAATTTTGGTACTATTAGGATACAATACCGCTAAGGAGAGAGAACATGTCCTTAATAATAGAATTAACACCAAGACCAAATGTAAAGCTTCAGTGCATTTGCAGATATAAGCAGATATTAAAGAACAAAAATGGCAAAGACTATTGCAGCGTTAAACTGCAGGATAGAACAGGGGTAATAGATGGGAAGATATGGAATTTGCATGGTGGGATAGGTGAATTTGAAATAGATGATGTCGTAGATGTGGAAGGGGAAACCCTTTTATATCAAGATGTTCTTCAGCTTAGTATTAACAAAATTGATCGGGCAAAGGAAGGCACTTACAATCTAAATGACTTGATACCGCATACAGAAAAAGATATGTCTGTATTAGAAAAGGAACTGTTTCAATTTATAGATGATATAGAGCATACGTTTATTAAGAAACTGTTAGAAGAAATTTTTTACAATGAAGAGATTTACAAAGTGTTCTTACAACACAGTGCAGCAAAAAGTGTTCATCATGCTTATTTAGGAGGACTTTTAGAGCATACCGTTAGTGTTACAAAACTTGGTGCATATCTTTCAGATAAGTATTATGGCGTGAATAAAGATTTGGTTATTGCAGGCTGTTTGCTCCATGATATAGGTAAGATTTATGAGCTTTCTGATTTTCCAAAAAATGATTATACAGATGAAGGGCAAATGTTAGGTCATATTGTCATGGGAGCTGAAATAGTATCTGATTTTGCTAAAAAAATAGAAGACTTCCCAAGAGAATTGCTTATGCTTATTAAGCACATTATTCTTTCCCACCATGGAGAATATGAATTTGCATCACCGAAACGCCCTAAGTGTATTGAAGCTATGATTGTACATTTAGCTGATAATACAGATGCTAAGCTAAAGATGATAGAAGAAATGCTTCAGGACGCTAAAGAGCATGAGCCTTATGCAGGTTATCACAAAATATTAAACCGAAATATTAGAAAAACAACATTATGAAAAATGATAATCCTAAGATATCAGCAAATGAAATCAACAGATACTGTTATTGTCCTTATCAATGGTATTACAAAAGATACTATGGCACTACAGAACTAAATAAAAGATACAAAGAACTTGGTATTGATACAAGTAGTCATTTATCTCATTTTGAAAAAGGTAGGCTATTTCATAAAAGGTATTATAGAGCATACCGTATACAAACATTTATACGGATTCTGCTTATCATAGCAATTGTTATATTTATTTTATGGATGGTGGGTTCATGGATTATATCACACAATTAGTCACGCTATGTGTTATTTTAATAGCTATACTCTATGCACTTAAGCCACCTATGACAGTTACCCATAAAAGAGTTAAGGGGCAAAAATTTGCACAGATGATCTATTCAGATGAAAGAGGGGCTAAGCTTCTTTTTGCTCCAAGAAGCAATTTGCAAGGGAAGCCTGATTTTATTTTTAAAACATGGTTTTTTGGTCGTTATATTCCCTTTGAAATTAAAAGTGCTACATTAAAAGAAGATGAGCCGCACCAGGGGGATCTTATGCAGTTAGTCGCTTATTTTCTTATCATAGAGGAGGTGTATGGCAAAAAGCCACCCTATGGAAAACTTGTGTATGCAAATAAAACTTTTAAAGTGAAAAATACAAGAGCATTAAGAAAAGAATTAGTGAGCATTCTAAGTGAAATGAGGAAGATGCTAGAAGGGCAAAGTGATGCTCAGGCAGAGCCATCCTTTGTCAAATGCAAAAATTGTATCTGTCAGTATACAGTATGTGCGTGGAATGAGAATGCAGAAATACACTAAATGGAGGGGTTTATATGCAAAATGAAAAAAGAGAAATAAATAACAATATTAACACAAGTGAAACTTCTTTACTAGAACGTTATATTCAAAGAAAAGTTGTCTATAATATAGAACAGTTTGATGAAAAAGAGATTGCACAAGCAATCAAAACTTTGTTACAGGGTAAAAAAAGTTATCCAAAACACTTAAACTAGGAGCTTGATATGAAGATACCAATTACTAAAAATGAGCAATATACCATGACCATTGTGGATATTGGTTCACAAGGTGAAGGAATAGGGAAAATCAGTGATTTTACAGTATTTGTTCCTCAGGCTATAACAGGAGATGAGATTGAGGTTAAAATCCTCAAAGTCAAAAAAAACTATGCCTATGGCAAACTCATACGTCTTATTTCTCCTTCACCCAAAAGGCAAGACCCTAGGTGCCCATCTGCTCATATATGTGGAGGTTGCCAGTTACAACATGTAGACTATGAAGAACAGTTAGTATGGAAAAAAGACAAGGTTAAAGCCGCTCTTACACGTATTGGGGGATTAAAGGATGTCTTTGTGCATCCAACTTTAGGCATGCAGGAACCTTATTATTATCGAAACAAGGCACAGTTTCCTATAACTATGGAGGATGGCAAAGTGAAAATAGGCTTTTATGCCAATCATAGCCACCGCATCATTCCTATTGACATGTGCATGATACAAGATAAGAAAAATAAAGAGATTATTCAAGTAGTTAAGACTTTTATAGAAAAATATAATGTCTCTGTTTATGATGAAAATGAGCATAAAGGACTAATTAGGCACTTAGTTACCAAAACCGCCTTTTATAAAGAAGGAATCATGGTATGCCTAGTCATTAATGGGGACAGATTACCTCATGATGATAAACTCATTGTAGCCTTAAGAGATATAGAAGGGATATCAAGTATTGTTCTAAACCACAACAAAGACAATACCAATGTCATTCTAGGAGATACAATTACTGTATTATATGGTGAGGACTATATTATTGATTTGATAGGTGATTTGAAATTTAAAATATCCCCACTATCTTTCTTTCAGGTCAATCCACTTCAGACAAAAGTCCTTTATGATAAAGTATTAGAATATGCAGAGCTTAAAGGTGAGGAAACGGTATGGGATGCATACTGCGGCATAGGGACTATTTCTCTTTTTCTAGCACAAAAAGCAAAAAAAATTTATGGGGTGGAGGTTGTCCCTGAGGCTATAGGTAACGCAAGAGAAAATGCCGCTCTTAATGCAGTTTCAAATGCTGAATTTTTTGAGGGGCATGCTGAAGAAGTTATCCCTCGTTTATACAAACAAGGCGTAAAAGCTGACATGATTGTGGTTGACCCACCAAGAAAAGGCTGTGACCAAAAGCTCCTTGAAACCATCATCAGCATGGCACCAAGCAAGATGATTTATGTATCTTGCGACCCAGCTACACTTGCAAGAGATCTTGCTTTCCTTACTAGTCAAGGGTATGCAGTGGAAAAGGTGCAGCCAGTGGATATGTTTCCACATACAACACACGTTGAGACGGTTGTATTGATGTGTGCGTCCAGCGAAGCTGGCAAATGCTAACAGGTGAAAGTCCTGTAGTGGTAAAGGTAGGGAAGCCACTTAGTCAGTAACCAGCGTATGGAGTAATTCATACGTT
>JAEYPM010000082.1 GCA_023410675.1 Bacillota bacterium
TGCATAATATCAGAAAGACTCTCTCTAATAATAGGCATATAAGATTCTATTGTATAGTTTGTATCAATGACCAAAACTAAGTCTATTATTTTATTTGTATTGCCACTAACTATGTCCTCTTGTACCATTTGTGGCATACTTAATTGCCTTGCTGCTGCATACACTTTTGGAGTTATCTGCTGAACATCCAATATCCCCAGGCCTGTATATAGCTTTGTTAAATCCATAATAAAATAAGTGCCTTGCTCTTTTATATTTGCTCTTAAGGTGTTTGACCCCTCATCATATTCCGTTGGCACTGGAACCGGAACATTTCCTTCATCACTGTATGTAAATGTATAGTAATTTTTTAATCCATCAAGCTGTTCATATAGTCCATCATGAACTAAGTCCTCTTCTAGCTTAAAAGAAAGTGTTCCTTCCTTGATTTTACCTTCTGCATACCCTATCTGAATAGCCTTACCTACAATAGCATCATTTCCTAAAAGTGATTTTGAATAAGTGCTTGTTTGCACCATCACTTTATCCTGTGCATTTCCTGATGCAAGTACATCTATGTCCAAGATATATGGATTATCTTCTGTATTAATACCTGCTAAATTTTCTTCAGCTATACTTTGCTCAAACATGTATTCATTATCTGGAATACCATGTGTTCTTGGATTTAGTGGATCAAGTCCTATCTTAATCTCATCTGCATCCCCAATGGTGTCTTTGTCTGTATCATACTCAAGTGGGTCTGTTTTATACCTATTGACTTCTTCACCATCTAATAAACCATCTAGGTCTGTGTCCTTACTATTTGGTTTTGTCTTAAGCTGATATTCTTCAATATTAGTTAAACCATCTTCATCAAAATCTTCATCTGCATCGGATATGCCATTATCATCTGTATCTTGTTTTAATGGATCTGTTCCTATGGCAGTAAACTCATACCCATCAGGTAAGCCATCACTATCTGTATCTTCATTATGTGGGTCTGTTCCCATTCTTATTTCTATGCCATCTGGTAAATCGTCGTTATCTGAATCTAATTCATAGTCTATCTCATTAAATACTAAAGGATCTGTATTATATTTCTTTACTTCATCCCCATCATTAATCCCATCATTATCGGTATCTTCATAATATGGATCTGTATGTGCTTCTTGCTCTTCTAGATTAGTAAGTCCATCTTTATCAAAATCTTCATCCGCATCAGATATGCCGTTACCATCCGTATCTTGTTTTAATGGATCTGTTTCTAGTTCATAGTACTCATATCCATCTTCTAGTCCATCTTTATCGGTGTCTTTATCTTTAGGATCAGTTCCTAGTTCCTTTTCAAGTACATCTTCAAGATAATCTTGATCTGTATCTTTATACTCATCTTCGTCCTCAGGTTCTTTATCTTCTCCAAGGCCTATATGGATTAATTTATAGCCACTTGGTTTACTATATACATTACCCGGTATACCTGAAAAACCAAGTTCTAATGTTTGACCTGGCATAACATTTGCATTATAGCCTGCATTTTTTATAACATAATGACTTTCTTCATGACTTTCTATTTGAGCTGTCCAAAACTGCTGTATTCTTCTATCAAAATCGAATTCTAAAGTCCAGTCTTCAATAGTTTTTTCTGAATTGTTTTTTATAGTAATTTGAGCATTAAAGGCCTGTCCCCAGTCACTAATCACCTTAAAGTCTATAGCATAATCCTCTTGATTGACCTCTATGCTTGCTATAGGAAACTTATAACTAGTCGGAGCACTGATAATATCATCATAATTAGCCCCAAATCCTATGGTAACTGTCTGACCTGGATAAATATCAGCATTCCAGCCTTTATTTTTAATCCTATATGTATGATCTTTATGCTCTATAATATCAGCATTCCATATGTTTGTAATCTCATGAGCAAAATCAAGTTCTAATAGCCAATTTTCTATTGTCTTGCTTCCTGTATTTGTAAGCTTTATCTCTCCATTAAAAGCTCCTTGCCATTTACTATTTACTACAAACTCTGCTTCAAATCCATTACCTTTATAGATAACAGGTTGATTAACTTCTATTCCAGCAGAGGTTGTCGTCTTTGTATTTAGTACATCTACTTTCTGCATCGGTGCTTGTTTAGGTAATGTTTCTGTCGCAAAGAGTTGTGCTGGCAATGTTGTTAGAACTATAGTCAGAACTAGAAATAAACTTAGTATGTTTTTTGTTTTCTTCAAAATATTCCCCCCCGTTATAATATTTTTACAATTGAAAAATATTATAACATTTTAAACATCCTGAGACAACACATTTTTTCTATATAAATACATTTTTATCACTATTGCCCCTATATTACAGATAAAAGTATATAATGCTACATTTTTCTACAATAAATCCATTCAAATATGAATCCAGTCCCATCATCTTAGATCTAGGCTTGATTAAGCCCTATAAAGGCATGATACTGGTGGTACTACTCCCACTCTAAACATCTGACAATAGCAAAACTTTTACAGGCTCACTGGAATTGATAATATTTATGTTAGCAATCAAAAAATGGATGCTAGCCTATCACTAAGGCTTTGCATCCATTTTGTTGTTCTACTATATATTTATTTTGTAATCGTACCGTCTACATCCCATAGTGCAGTCCAGTCTTTTGCACCTTCCCACAAGAATACATGTCCTTTAATTAAACGGCAGTTTCTATCTACAGTTTTAAGTTTTTCCATTTCTTCTTCTGTAAGTGGATCTTCTACTGCTGATTTTAAGTTGCTTACATATTGATCTTCATAGATAGAGAATGGTATTGGAATTTGCCCACGTTGTACTGCCCATTTTAGGCATACTACTGCTGGATGAATACCATGATTTTTAGCTATTTCTTGAACAACTGGTTCTTCTATATCTGCAACATCCTCTTCTGTTTTATCTCTATCTGGACGTGTTGGTGAGCCTATTGGACAGAAGCCTATTGGTTGTATTTCATTTTTTACGCAGAAATCATAAAGCTCTGGTTGTTGGAAACATGGGTGAAGTTCCATTTCGTTTGCAACAGGTTTAATTCTGCAGTCTCTTAGAAGAAGCTCAAGTTTTGGTATAGTCATATTAGAAGTTCCTATACTTCTAACAAGTCCTGCATCAACAAGTCTCTCCATCTGTCTCCAAGTTTTCATAAAGTTTTCATGAATATATGGAACAGCATCTTTGCTTCTTGAATCTACATCACATCCAGGTGCATGATAATTTGGAAATGGCCAGTGTACAAAGTAAAGATCAATATAATCGAGTTTTAAGTCCTTTAAAGACTTAGCCACTGAAAGAAGAACATCTCCTTCGCCATGCATATCATTCCAAACTTTTGATGTAATAAATAATTCTTCGCGTTTTACCTCGCCGTTTTTGAAGGCGTTAGAAAATACTTCTCCTATTAAATACTCATTTCCATATACAGAGGCACAGTCAAATAGTCTATACCCTGCTCTAATAGCTCCAGCAACAGCATTAGATACTTGCTCCGCTGTGAACCTATCAGAACCAAAGGTTCCCATACCCATAGCAGGTATTTCTTCTCCTGTATAAAGTTTACGTTTAGGTACTAATTTTGGGTCTACATAGCTTGTCATTTTTCATCTCTCCTTATAGTTTTTTTATGACTACTTGATCGAGTAATCTTTTATAATCATCTATTTCAAAATATCCTGTTTGGCTTGTTAGTGCATTAGCTGCAGATACAGCTACTGCATTTTTTATTGTATTCTCAATGCCTTCTTCTTTAGATATTCCTGCTGCAAAGCCAGCAAGCATAGAATCGCCACATCCTACAGTATTTACAGCTTGTATCTTAGGTGGCATGCCGTGATAAACACCTTCATCACATACAACTAGGACACCATCTTTTCCTAAAGATACTGCAACAATAGATACACCTTTTTGCCTGATGAATTCTGCTGCTTTAATAATATCTTCTACAGTATCTATCTTTTCTTTTACAATAGCCTTTAATTCATCTATATTAGGTTTAACTAAAGTGGGACCATTTTCGATTACAGTCTCTAAAAGAGTACCACTTGTATCTACCAGAATCTTTTTGTTGTTTTCTTTACATAATGTAATTATCTTACTATATATGTCTTGGTTAATACCCTTTGGAATACTTCCTGATACTGTTACTACCTTGCTATCTTTGATGATCGTTGAAAACGTCTCTAAAAATAGCACCTCATAGCTTTGATCCAAAGAAGGTCCTGGTTCTAAAAACTCAGTGTGCTTCCCAGTAGATAGCTCTTTAATATTAATACAACTTCTTGTCTCGCCTTCTGTTTTTACAAATTGATGATGAATACCCATGCTACTTAATGCTTCTAGTATCCATTCTCCTGCATAGCCGCCAATAAATCCTGTTGCAACCACCTTTTCATTTAAAAGATGCAGAACCTTTGAAACATTAAGGCCTTTACCACCTGGCGTATAAGTGCACTCTTTGACACGCATCACTTCATAGGGGATATATTCATCAACTATATAAAGCTTATCAATAGCTGTATTTAAAGTTACTGTTGTTATCATACCTAAGTGCTCCTTACTCATTGACTAATAAAATCTTACCTTTTACCTTCTGTGGTTCTTTATATAAATTAAAGGCTTCCATAGTATCCTTCATAGCAAATTTCTTAAAAATAAGTCCCTCATCAAATCTTAACTGGCCTGTTGCAAAATAATGAGCAGTAAGCTCCCATTCTTTTCCTGGATATGGTGCACTATAAGACATCCAAGAACCTGTTAATTTAAATTCTTTTCTATTCATATTTTCAAATAACTTTGGTGTAAAAGTAATTTCCTTAGTTGGAGTACCGATAAAACAAATATTTGCTTTGTTTGAAGCAAGTTCAAAAGACATTTTCATGGTATCTGTCACACCTGCTGTTTCAAAAATATATTTAAAGCCTTTTCCCTTAGTGAGTTCTTTAGCCTTTTCCATAAAATCTGGGGAAAGTGTATTAACTGTCTCATCCGCTCCAAGTTTTTTTGCAAGAGCTAATCTTTCATCACTAATATCAAAAACTACAACTTTCTTAGCTCCAAAAATGCGTGCCCATTGTGCAGTAAAAAGGCCTATTGTCCCGCCACCTAATATAGCCACATATTCTCCACCTTTGTAGTCATTGCACATAATACCATGTATGGCTACTGTTGAAGGTTCAAACATAGCTCCTTGCTCATAAGGAATACTTTCATCAAATTTGATAGCATTTGCTTCAGGAAGGACAACATATTCTGCAAAGCTTCCTTGCTCTCTTGAACCAATAAAACTATAGTTTTTACATAATGCATGATGACCACTTTGACAATCTTCACAGGTATGGCATGGAAGAAGCGGTGCACCAGATACTCTGTCGCCTACCTTTAGTTTCGTTACACCCTCTCCGACTTCTACAACGTCTCCAGAAAACTCATGGCCAAGTACAATCGGATAATAATGAGCCCCATTACCTAAAACTCTTGGTACATCTGAGCCGCATATACCGCTCACCTTAACCTTTACTTTGACATGTCCTGGTTTTACATCTGGCGTCTTAAAATCCTCATATCTTATGTCCTCATTATTGAATAACACTGCTGCCTTCATATTAGTCCTCCTCATATAATAAATTTATAGCTATAGCTTTTTCATAGTATCTTTAAGCTTATCATATAGCTCTAAATAAATATCATAATACTTTTGGTAGTCCTCATGCTTTTTCATATTGGGTTCATAGCTATACCTAACATGTACTGTTTTATTGACTGCTTCCTCAAAATCGTTATAGATGCCTACACCAACGCCTGCTAGCATAGCTGCTCCTAGTGTAGTTGCTGTATCTGATGCATAAGTATCAATGTGTTTACCTGTCACATCTGCCTTGATTTGTGTCCATACTTTGCTATTTGCAGCACCGCCCATAGCATGAAGTACATTTGTCTTAGCTCCAATCTTTTCTGCTATCTCTAAGTTATGTCTTAGTGAGTAAGCAACGCCTTCAAAAGTTGAACGAATCATATGTGCCCTTGTCTTAGAATAATCAAGACCAAAATAGACACCTTTTGCTTTTGTATCCCATAGTGGTGATCTTTCTCCTTGCATGTATGGCAGGAAAATAAGACCTTCAGAGCCATGGGTTATGCTACCTGCTAGAGTACTCATTTCTTCAAATGAATGTGTGCCCTTTAGCTTTGCTGCAATCCTTTCTGCTTCTCCAAATTGTTCTTCAAACCATTTAACAGTGCCTCCACCGCCAACAGTGCCTCCTTGTAGAAGCCATTTATCTGGAACCACGTGATAGGATAAAATCAGTCTTTTATCTGCGTGGTACTGATCCATACAGATGCTCATCCCGCCTGCTTGTCCGCCTTGCTCTTGGGTCTGTCCATTATTTATAACGCCAACACCTAAAGTGCCACAAGCTGCATCTAATCCTCCTGCTACAACAGGTATTCCAACATGAAGACCTGTTTCTCTTGAAGCTTGCATGCTCACTGTCCCAATTACCTGATGACATTCATAAATATCTGGCAACATATTCCTATCAATGCCCACTTTCTCACATAGGTTATCATCCCATGTTCCTGTATGCATATTAAAACATTGATACCCATAGCCTTGAGATTTATCTTGTGTTATCTTACCTGTAAGTTTAAATGCAATATAGCTATTTGATTGCAATATCTTATAAATTTTGCTGTACATATCAGGCTTATGCTTTTTGTACCACAAAATTTTAGGTAGCGAATAAGAAGGTTCAAGAGGATTTCCCGATATAGCAAATAACTCCTCTTCATCTATATTCGCCTTTATTTCATCACAAATATCTTTTGCTCTTGTATCCATCCAAATAGGGGTATTATCTAGCACTTTCCCATTATAATCTATAGGAATAGCTGACCAACTCTGACCATCGATACCAATACCACTAATATCTTTGGGATTAATCTGTGCATGTTCAAGAAGTGTTTTTGTTGTGTTACATACACTCTCCCACCATTCTTCTGGATTTTGCTCCGCCCATCCTTTATGTGGATAATAGACTTTATAATTACCTGATCCCTGTCTAATGACTTCTCCATTTGTGTTAAACAGAGCTACCTTACAAGATGAAGTTCCTATGTCAATTCCAAGTAAGTATTTTTGCATGACGTGCTCCTTTTGCTTTGTATAATTCTTCACTATATTAAAGTAAGAATAAGTACTATTTATATTTATTGGCGAAACGTTTCGTTTTTTTGTCAAAAATTACAGCAATATTTTTTAAAAACGTTCCCTTAATTTTTATCAATATATTAATATTTATCTTAATCAGTTTATTAATATTTGTTTTGTACAGAGTCTCCCATGATTAATTCAGTAGAGAGATTAATGGTTGCTACGCCATCTATGTCGGAGCAGCAAAGCCTTTTCAGCATGATATTTGCCACATGTTCTGCTATCTGTGCAATAGGCTGAGAAACAATGGTAAGCTTTGGCTGAACCACTTTTGAAAGTTGCATATTGTCAAAGCCAATAATTGATAGCTGCTCTGGGATCTTGATAGCAAGTTCATTAATTGCTATTATTGCTCCCAAAGTCATTTCATAGTTTGTGATAAAAACGGCTGACATGTCCTTATTTTCATTTAAGAGTTTCTTCAAACATTCATAGCCACTTTCTACTGTATATGCACCATAGGTAATGAGGCTTTCCTTAGGAAGTATCCCTCTTTTTACAAAAGCTTGGTTATATCCTAAAAGTCTTTGTTCAGAAGTAAATACATATTTAGGTCCACATATAATTCCTATATTTTTATGTCCATTTTTCATGAAGTGATCGATAGCATTTTCGGAAGCAGAAACGTTGTCTACGACTACTGCATCTACACTATAACCTTCTACCTTCCTATCAATGAGAACGACAGGTATGCCTTTTGCAAGTGGCAATTCTAAATACGTTCCATCTCTTGATACAGGCATACTAATGATGCCATCTACCATTTTATTTACTAAGAACTCTGTTGCTTCATATTCAAGCTTTTCATCAGTTCTACAATCACATACAATAATAGCATATCCTTTTTGCCTTAAAATATCCTCAATGATTGTAATAATATGTGTACAAAACAAGTTACTTAGCTCAGGAATAATAACCCCGATTGTCTTAGATTTACTTGTTTTCAGTCCTCTGGCAAATTCATTAACTCTAAAATCCAGTTCTTTAATTGCCTCTTCAATAGCTATTCTATTTTCTATGCGTACATTTCCACCATTTAGATACTTAGAAATGGTAGCCAGGCCAAGTCCCGTCTTTTTCGCTATATCCTTAATTGTAGCTGCCAATCTCCCTCACTCCACTATTTAATATTTCCCTTGGCATCCACAAACAGTCATTCGATTCTTTACAAGTTGTTTTACATTTTCTTTAGCTGCTTTTAGGTATACCTTTGGATCAAATACTTCAGGGTCTGATCTCAAAACTGATTTCACCCCATTACTAAAAGCAACTCTTAGCTCTGTAGCAAAATTAATTTTGCAGATTCCTTCTTCAATACATTTTATCACATCACGGTCTAAAAGTCCTGATGCACCATGCAAAACAAGAGGAATATCTACTAATTTTCGAATTTCAATGAGCCTATCTATATCTAACTGAGGTATTCCTTTATAAAACCCATGTGCAGTTCCTATAGCCACTGCAAAAGATGTAATACCTGTTCTATCTACAAATTCTTTCGCTTGTTTTGGATCTGTGTATGCAGCATCCTTAACAACTAAATCATCTTCTTTTCCGCCTACTTTTCCAAGCTCACCCTCTACTGGGATATTATTTGGCATAGCTGCATCAACAACTCTTTTAGTGAGCTCAATATTTCCTTCAAAGTCAAGGTGTGAGCCGTCAATCATTAAAGAAGTATAGCCTTCTCGAAGTGCTTGCATAGCTAACTCAAAACTACTTCCATGATCTAAATGCAGTGCCACAGGCACTGTTGCGTCTTCTGCTGCGGTTTTTACGCTGGAATAAAACTGTTTTAAGTTTGCATATTTTACTGTTGAAGGTGTGGTTTGAAGGATAATGGGTGCCCCAAGTTCTTGGGCTGCTTCTATTGCTGCAAGTACCATTTCCATATTTTCTACATTAAATGCCCCAACAGCATACTTTTCTTTTTGAGCGTTTTCTAGTAATTTCTGTGATGTAACGAGTGGCATATTTTCATCTCCTGTTTCTGTCCATTTTGTCTCTATTCCTAGTCAAATGTTAGTAAAATCGGTGTGTATAAGTAAACCAAAAGCGAAACGTTTCGCTCTCTATCCTTACTATATCTAATTTCTATTTCTTTGTCAATAGATGTTTGCTTATTTATTCATAAAGGACGGCTTTTAAATCTAAATTGTCCATGTTGGTTCTATCATACCATCTAAAGCCTGTATCAATACGTACTGGCACACTTTCTCCTTTATATATTCTATAAGTTGCTACTACAGCCCTATACCCTATAGTAACTGGATCTTGTGTAATAGCTCCTGCTACTACACCATTTTTTATTGCATAAAGAAGTGGTCTTCCCGCATCAAAACCAATCAGTTTAATCTTATTGCCATCAAGTCCAAGTTCATTTGCTGCAATAACAAGCCCTTGAGTTGATCCTTCATTAGCTGCAAAAATACCTTTAATGTCTGGATGTTCTGCTATAATCTCTTTGGCTGCTTCTGCTGATTTTTGCACATCCCCTTCTCCATACTTTACTGCTACAACCTCAATATTGGGATAACTTTCAGCTATGGTATCTACAAACCCTTTTGTTCGGTTGATACTTGTCTCACTGGTGTTATCAGGTACAATAAGTGCAACTTTCCCTTCATTTTTTATAAGGGATGCCATTTTATGTGCTGCTAACTGACCAGCCGCATAATTATCAGTTGAAACAGTTGTTTTGACCAAATCAGAGTCAATTCCTGAATCAAATGCAATAACGGGAATACCTTTACTGGTTGCTTCTTCAACGAAAGGTACGACTCCTTTTGCGTCAATGGCTGCTATAGCAAGTGCCTGGGGATTTCTAATTATGGCTTCTTCAATGAGTTGATCTTGAACCTGAATATCACGTTCAGATGGAGGAGCCTCAAATGTTATCTGCAATCTATAGTCATTGGCTGCTCTTTCTGCCCCTAACTGAACAGCATCCCAGAACCTATCCTCACTTTTGGCTATTAAAGGAATATATATTCTTTCTGGTGTAGGTGTTTGTGGCTTTTGTATTTGTATCACTTGTGTATGTGATGAATATATACTATTTATTTTGACTATGCATAATACCAGTAAACCAATAATAATATAGTTCAATACTTCGTATTTTTTCATGATTACTTCCTCTTTTAATCATCATATAACTTATATTATGTATCACTTTAAGTAGATTATGCATTGGAGTGACTTAAAAAGGTGCTGTAAACTAAGTTCATTTAGTTTACAGCACGTCTTTTTATATCTATACTAATTAATTTTATTCATAAAGAACTTCTTTGATTGCTGGATCTTCCATGTTTGATTTGTCAAACCATTTGAATCCAGTATCGATAAACTCTGGGTTTTGTTCACCTTTGTATGCTTTGTAAGCTGCTTCTACAGCTTTATATCCAATACCTACTGGATCCTGTGATACAGCACCAGCTACAATATCATTTTTGATAGCATCAAGAAGTAATTTACCTGAGTCAAATCCAATAATAACTACGTTGCCAACTTTGTTAAGCTCTTTTGTAGCATTGATAACACCTGCTATTGAACCTTCGTTAGCACCAAACATACCTTTGATATCTGGGTTTGCTGTCATAATAGCTTTTGCAGCTTCTGTTGATTTTGCATGATCCCCTTCACCATATTGTATGCCTACAACTTCAATGTCTGGGTATTTTTCTTTAATTGTATTAACGAATCCATCACGTCTATCTACACCAGTTTTACTTGTTTGGTCGTGTACGATTACACCAACTTTACCTTTTCCACCAATAAGCTCAGCCATTTTATCAGCTGCTAATGCTGCTGCTGCATAGTTGTCTGTTGCTGCAGTTGTTTTTACGATTGGGCTATCAACACCTGAGTCAAATCCTACTACAGGAATACCTGCTGCTTCTGCTTTTTCAAGGTATGGTGTAGCTGCTTTTGAGTCTAATGCTGCTAACGCAATAGCTTGAGGATTTTTAGCTAAAGCTGCTTGTAACATATCAAGCTGTTTATCTACTTGTGTCTCAGACTCTGGACCTTCAAAAGAAATCTCAACGCCATAATCTGCAGCTGCTCTTTCAGCTCCTAATTTAACTGCTTGCCAGAATTGATGTTGGAATCCTTTAGATATCAGAGGAATAAATATTTTTTCTGATCCTGTATCTGTTGGTGCTGGTGCTTCTGTAGCTGCAGCTGTTGTAGTATTTTCTACTTCTGGGCTTGGCTCAGTTTTTGGTGTACATCCAGCACCAAGGCCCATAACAAGTGATAATGCAAGACCTAATACTAATGATTTTTTCATTTTGTTACTCCTTCCATGATGTAAAATGATAAGTATTTATCCTTAACTCAAAACAAGCTATTTAAACTTATATTGAGCTAGAACCATAATGATTGGTTAATTTTTGTTTCCTTTTTTACGCATTTTATCAAGTAAAACGGCTAGTACTAAAACACAGCCTGTAATAACGATTTGCCATTCTTGTGCTACACCCATAACCTTAAGACCATTTGTTAAGGTACTAATAATAAATGCTCCAATTACTGTACCAAGAACAGTTCCTTCTCCTCCAGCCATAGATGTTCCACCAATAACAACTGATGCTATAGCATCCATTTCATAACCTGCTCCAAGTGCTGGTTGTGCTGAGTCAAGACGTGCTGCCATAACAATACCTGCAACACCTACAAAGGCTCCATTAAGTGCATAGATAGCAGTTTTCCATTTTGTTACGTTAACACCTGATAATCTTGTAGCTTCTTCATTACTTCCTATTGCAAAAGTATATCTACCCAGTTTTGTTTTGTTGAGTACTATTCCTGCGATAATCGCCATAAAGATTAATATAAATACACCATTTGGTAAGCTATACCTTCCATTTTCTCCAAGTTTCAAAAATGATCCTACTGTAATCTGTCTAAAGCTTGGTGTATCACTGAAATAAATAGGTTTTGTTCCTGAAAGTACTAAAGATAATCCCTTTGTTACCATCATTGTTCCTAAAGTAGCTATGAAAGGTTGAAGTTTCAATCTAGATACAAGTGATCCACTAATAAAACCACAAAATGTACCTGTAAGGATTCCAACTATAATACCAAGCCACATGGGTAGTCCAGCATTTGTAATTGTTACTCCTGCCATAACCGATGAAAATGTCATAACAGTACCTATAGATAAGTCAATACCACCTGTTACAATAACAAATAAAATACCAAGTGCTAAAATACCATTAACACATGTAGAAAGCATAATGGATACAACGTTATCAAAAGTTAAGAAATAAGGTGAAGCGAATGAAAAGAAAATAAGCAAAATAATCAGCGCACCAAAAGCTAAAAACTGTTGAAGATTAGCAGGATTCAAAAGCTTTTTCTTTAAGTCGGTTTGCTGCTCTGCTGCCGTGTTATCTACTGTCTTTGCCATTTTTTTGTCTCCTTCTTACATAAAGTATATATATTTTTAAGCTTCTCTCTTTGTTGCAAATTGCATGATTGTTTCTTGATTTGCACTATTAATATCTAATTCTCCAGTTATACGTCCTTCACACATAACAACAATTCTATTGCTCATACGTAAAATTTCTGGAAGCTCTGATGAAATCATGATGATTGATTTCCCTTCTTTTGCAAGTTCTGATAGAAGCTTATATATTTCACTTTTTGCTCCTACGTCTATCCCTTTAGTAGGCTCATCAAATATTAAGATATCACAATCTCTTAATAGCCATTTTGCAACAACTACTTTTTGTTGATTTCCACCTGATAGGTTTCTTACTTTTTGCTTTGTGCTTGGTGTCTTAATACTTAGTTTATTGACATATTCTTCAGATGTTTTTGTAACACTGTTCATGTTGGTAAAACCAAACTTATTTGTGTATCTATCAACAGAAGCAAGTGCTATATTTTGCTCTACTGTTTCACCAAGTGTAAGTCCATAACGTTTTCTATCTTCAGATAAATAACCTATACCATGTGCAACAGCATGTTCTGGTCTTAATATAGTTGCTTTCTGTCCATTAATATATATTTCTCCAGAATCATATTTATCTGCACCAAAAATAGCTCTTGCTACTTCTGTTCTTCCAGCACCCATAAGTCCTGAAAATCCAAGTATTTCACCTTTATATAATTTGAAGCTTACATCTTTTATTACGTCGCCTCTTTTAAGGTTTTTAACTTCTAATACGACCTTACTATGATCTGTATAATTATGTTCATTAGCCGTTTCATAGATGGTTCTTCCTACCATCATATTGATAACCTCTTGAATTTCAACATCCTTAGTAACTACTGTATTGACATAAGTTCCGTCACGCATAACCGTGATTCTATCAGTAATTCTTTTGATTTCATCCATTCTGTGTGAAATATATACAATGCCAACACCCTTTGCCTTAAGTCGCTCAATCATCTTAAAGAGCTCATCAATCTCTGACTCTGTTAATGCTGTAGTCGGTTCATCCATAACTAATATTGATGAATCAAACGAAAGTGCTCTTGCTATTTCAACCATTTGCTGCATAGCAACTGTCAATTTGCCAACCTTAACTTTTGGATCTAGTTTAAGATTTAAAGAATCAAATAACTTCTGAGCACGTTTATTGGCTTCTTGGTCATTAACAAATACCTTGTTTTTCCCCATGAACTCACGTCCAATAAACATATTTTGTGCAACAGTTAAGTGTGGCATTAAGTTAAGCTCTTGGTGCACAATACAAATACCTAGTTCTTGTGCTTCCTTTGTATTATTTAAATCAATTTCTTTACCTTTATAAATAACACTTCCGCCATCCTTTTTATGAACACCTGTAAGAACTTTCATAAGTGTAGACTTCCCTGCACCATTTTCACCAACTAAAGCATGGACTTCCCCTGCTCTTAAATTAAATTTGCATTTATCTAGTGCATGAACTCCTGGAAAGAATTTATCTATGTCTTCCATAACCAATATCGTTTTATCGTTCAAGCTTTTCACCTCCAAATTTACATGCCCCTTTAACTTTCATTTTTTCCGCACCATATCTTTATTTTACTGTGATTGTGTGGTTTTTTTGTTGATTATTTAATGATAATAGTTTAAAATACGATTATTTTCCCACAAAGTCATAAAACTATACACATCTATAAGCTATTTTATAATTGGAAAAAGCAATTTTTGGTTTTCCGTAAGATATAAACTATCTTTATCAATAAATTTATAGCCTGTGTTTAAAAAGCTTGGAACTGCTTTACCCTTTTTAGCTTCTATCGCACACTTTACTGACAAATAGCCCATATTAAATGGTTTTTGAACAATAATAGCATCCATAATCTCTTTTTCTAATGCATAGATAATGGTCTTCGAGCTATCAAAACCGACTACTTTTATATCACTGCTCATACCAAGCTCAAAAATGGCATCACATATACCATCTGCTGTCTGCTGGTTTGCTCCTATTATAGCTTTAACATTTGGATAATCTTTTATTACGTTTTTTGCAGTCTTATAAGAACCTTCTACAGTTCCATCAGAGTACACTGTTGGTAATACATTTATTTTGGGATATTTTTGCATTTCTTTCTTGTATCCTTCTTCCCTCTCTTTTGCTGTGCTCACGCCTTCTACAAAGTTAATCATAATAACCTCACCCTCTTGTGCTATATTTTGAGCAACATAGCGTGCTAGGGCTCCTGATGCTTCAATATTATTTGTTCCAATGTGACTCACTACTTCTACACCTTCAGTCTTAGAATCCACTGTCACTAATGTAATTTTTTCCTTCTTTGCCTTCTCAATAAGCCCAGCTAACGCCTCTGTATTTGCAGCTGCAAGTAAAATAATGTCTGGATGCTGCTCAATTGTTTCCTCCAATATTGTTTTTTGTATATCTATATCCTTTTCATAATAAGGACCTTTCACTTCAAGTAAGGCATTTTCTTCTTTTGCTGCAAGTTCCATCCCCATCTTCACTGTTTCCCAAAAGTCAAAATCTGGATTTATTGATTTAGAAATAAACACAATGTTATATTGTTCTTTATGGTTTATTTTAATAAACAATAAAACTAAAAAAACAATTACTATAACTGTAAGTATCCATAACAAAGACTTATTTTTATAAAACTGCCTCATAGGGTTTAAACCTTCCTTTTTTATATTTGTTTCCTCTGTTTATATTTGTTTGTTTCTTAATCTTTAAGTGCTGGTATTTTAACATATACCTTTGTCCACGTTCCAAGTTTACTTTCATAGTGAAGACCATAATCTTCTCCATAATATACCTTAAGTCTTTGATGGACATTTTTAACGGCCACCCCTCCGTTTTTTAATGAGAGTGTCGTTGGATTTATAAGTATCTGATCAATTTGCTCTTTTGTCATACCTTTTCCATTGTCTTCTACAATAAAATAAATAGCTTCTCCTTCTTTAGTCGCACTTATTTTAATATGTCCCCCTGTCTCCGAGTCCTTTATCCCATGATACAGGGCATTTTCTACTAAAGGTTGTAAGGTAATCTTGACAATTTTGTAATCATATACACTAGGGTCTATATCCATACTATAGGAAAGTTTATTTTCATAACGTATCTTTTGTATCAGTAAGTAGTATTTTACATGTTCTATCTCAGAGAAAATAGAAATAACCTCTGCACCCTTGCTTAAGCTTAGCCTAAAATACCTTGCTAGTGCTGCGGTCATGTGTACAACTTTTGTGTGTTCTTCTCGCTCAGCCAGCCAAATAATCGTGTCTAATGCATTATAAAGAAAATGAGGATTAATTTGTGCCTGCAAGATCATAAGTTCACTTTTCCTAAGCATCTTTTCATTTTCTTTTATTTTATCTAGGAGGTTTCTTATCTCTAAAAGCATTTTGCTAAAAGACCTTGATAAACTTTGCAATTCTATTGTTTCGCTATCTATGGGGATGTCTATATCTAAAGCACCTTTTTCTACCTCAAGCATAATATTTTCAAGGTCTAAAATAGGCTTAGAAATTTGCATGGCTATACTTTGAGATATAAAATAGGCGAGGATTGTACATAAAATCGACATAGCCAAAATGGTGAGCATAATCTCTGTTCCAGAAGTTAAAAGCTCATCTAAATAAGATACTGCAACAACACTCCAACCAATATTATCTAGATTGTGTACTGTAACATGTTTATCTTTGATAATAGTGCTTCCTTCTGTTTGCTGATTGAAACTTAAAACTTCTTCCTCCTTGAGTCCAGAATAAATAAGTTGTTGACTCGGATGATAGATAATATCTTTGTTTTTACTAATAATGTAGACATACCCTCTATTGCCTAGTGTAATTTCACTACAGATATCTGATAGATTTTTATAGCTCATATCTATAAGCATCACACCCAGTAACTCATTTGTCTCTTTATCAATAATTGCACTACTTAGAGAAAATACCCATTTCCCATTGCCCACGATATAGTTTTGAACATGAGAAGATGTTAATATAGCTTTCCCTGGATTCTTAATTGCTTGATCATACCAGTTCATATGTTTTATATCTGCATAATCTTTAATACGGTAACGATCATTATCTAATAATGTCGTCCCATTTTCTCCAAAAATAATGATGGACTCTATATCATTTGCCATGTCAGCATTGAGTTTGAACCTTTCCAGCCAATTGTTTTTTAACACCAATTGGGTCGTTTCCTCTCTTCTTAAAATATTTTGAATGTCTTCATCCTGTGCTAATACCCATGATACTTTTTTCATATGATTGACATAGCTTTCAATATTTCTTCCAACCTGCTTGCTAATTTCATAAGAATAAATATGTGCATTTTTCTTAGTTACCTGTGAAAATTTAATAATAAAAAACAAATCTAAAATAATAATGATAGCTATTATGAGCATGAAAAAATGAGCAAAAATTTTATGACGAATATTTTGAGCTCCATGCTTTTTTATCATAGGTCACCTCTATTTATCTGTCTGAGTCTTTCTATATTCTGAAGGTGTTTTTTGAAACTGTTTTTTAAAAAGCGTACTAAAATACTGTGGATCTAAATAACCTACTTTTTCTGCAATTTCATAAGTCTTTAGTGAAGTATATTTGAGTAATTCCTTTGCTTTTTCAAGCCTATATTTTGTAAGATATTCGATAAAACTATAGCCTGTGGCTTTTTTAAAAATACTACTTAAATAACTTGGACTTATGAATATTTCCTTGCACACCATATTAATAGAAAGATCCGACAAGTGATAATGATCTTCTATAAAATGTATGGCATTTTTTATATGCTTTTTATTTGGTGAGACTTGTTCTTTGATATAATAGCTACATTTGCTATATACGTTTATGAGCCAATCTCTTATTTCTTTTATGGTTTTCTTTAAATATAAATCCTCTATAACATTAAATGTATCAGGAAAAACCTCTATAATAGACTCATCTATTTCAACAAACTTTTTAAAGAGTGAAATAACAAGTATTTTCCATATTTCTTGGTATTTTTCTATGGGCATTCTTGAATGCTCCATCTCCATACATATTTCGTCTAAGACATTTTGAAAAGCATCAGTATTATCTATAGAGCCTATTAATTTTTCCTCCCATTTTATCCAATCATTGGCTTTAATGCTTTTATGGATTTTATCATGACTTTCATGCATAATAATTTGATTGTTTCCTAAAAAAAATCTACTCATGAGTGCCTCATAAGCATTTTGATAGGATAAATAGATCTTATCAATAGAAGAAACCATGCATCCTGAACCTATGGTAACAGTAATCCCCAGATGCTGTGTAATCATGTCTTTAATATATTCTATATGCTCTTTATAACTCTGATGGATATACTCTGTTTCATTGGTAAAATAGAGCATGCCATTAAGTCCGTTGATTTTAAATGCATAGCCCCACTTATTTTTATCAAGGATTTCATCAATAATATTTTGTATAGCAAAAAAGGTGATCTCATTTTCATTATCATATGCACCACTTAGAAAATGGTCATAGTCTATTAGTGCAATACTATAAAAAGCTATATTTAAAGGAATACCAAGAAGTTCGCACCTTTTTTCAATTAAAGAATTTTCTACTTCGTTTAAGGCAAGTTCTTCTATATATCTTTGCAATAAGATTTCATTGGACTGCTTTATTTTCTTTTGGGTGTATTTTTTTACTTGTTCTTCTTGTTTTTCTTTATTCAGTTTTTCTACTAACTTTTCTAGTAATTCTATAACTTCCTGTTTTGTTACAGGCTTTAAAATATAATCTTCTACACCTAATCTCAGTGCTTCTCTAGCATAACTAAATTCTTCATATCCTGTTATCAAAACGATCTTTATACTCGGATATTTTTCTGTTACTACTTGTGCTACTTTCAGTCCATCTACTTTAGGCATATTAATATCTAAAAATGCAATATGTGGCAACTGTTCATCAATTAACTTAAGTCCTTCTTCACCATCCCTGGCATCTCCTACCATCTCTAACCCTAGCTCAGCCCAAGGTATTAAATCCCTCATGCCTTCTCTAACTATATCTTCATCATCAATTAGTACAATCTTATACATATTTTTGCCTCCGCCTACCTTGATGTCCACGATCTATAAAATAATTCCTTAGCCTTATGGATTAAGCTACAATTTAAATAGCACACTCTATCTAAAATATCCATATGATAGGATATAATATCTATCTATATGGATATCTTTACACGTTCTTCTATTTTAAATAAAATATTTCTCTTAATGGTCTTATAGGTTCTGGCTGTGAAAAGTCAAATGACCCTTCTACCATTTTTGATGTAATGGCATTCCATTTGTTACATGCTTCACTTTTGTCTATATAGTCAAAAGCTGCCTGAGTATCGTCACATTCAAAAACATAGAAAAATTGATTGCCATTTTGAAAGATAGAATAATTTCTAATACCTGCCTTTGAATGTTCTTCTAGCACCTCTTGCCATGGTTCTAGATGCATTTTTACATACTCTTCTAAACACTCCTCTTTCACTTTCCATGTCCAAGCAAATTTATTACTATTTTGCATGATTGTATGCCACCTTTCTTATCTCACTATTTTTTGCAGTATTATTATTTATAACATTGTTATTAGCACTAGTATTATTTATAGTATTGATAGTTATAGTATTATTTATAGTATTATTTACAGTATTATTTACAGTATTATTTACAGTGTTATTTAGAGTATCATTTTTTATGGTATGTTTTTTGCTCGAAGGAAGTTTTAACAATCTCTCTTCCCTCTTGAAGTGTCTGAATATCACCTAATGCTTTCATCTGCATAAGCATATTGCCTATACAAGAAGCTTCTATAGGACCAGCAACGACTTTCTTCGCTGTGATATCTGCTACTTTTTGGCATAAGTATTGGTCTTGTATGCCGCCGCCAACCATTCTGATTGTCTCTATACTTTTTCCAGTAAGTTCTTCAAACTGCCCTGAAATTTCTTTATATAAATGTCCAAGTCCTTCATAGGCAGCTTTTGCAATATCTCCTATTTCAGTAAGGGTCGTGTCATAATGTTCTTTACAATAAGCGATGATTTCTTTTTCCATGTCTAAAGGTGCTAAAAATCTCTCATCTTTAGCATCAACACTTAACGTACTCTCTGATTTTTTAACGGCTTCTATAATATCTACAAAGGATAAGTTTAGTCCACGTTCATTCCATACTTTACGAAGTTGTTGTAAGAACCATAATCCATTAATATTTTTAAGGAAACGGATCGTTCCTTCTACACCGCCTTCATTTGTAATGTTCAGTTCCTTTGCTTTTCCTTCAAGAATTGGATCATTTAATTCCATACCCATAAGGCACCATGTACCACAGCAAAGGTAAATTTCATTTTCTGATTCAAGAGGTGTTCCAGCTACTGCTGATGCTGTATCATGGCTTCCTACTGCTACTATTTGTACATCTCCAAGACCTGTTTCCTCCTGAATATGTTTCGTAAGGGTGCCAACAACTGTGCCAGGCATAACTATTTTCTGCATTCTTTCTATTGGCAAGCCTAGCTTCTCAAATAACTCTTCTGAGTATGTTCTCTTTTGTGCATCTAACATGGCTGCCGTGGACGCAATAGTATATTCATTAAATGTATTCCCTGTTAAAAAGTATGCAATAAGGTCTGGTGTAAACAACCATTTAGCTCCAAATTCACGAACAACCTCATTTGTACTAAAATCATGGTAAATTTGATAAACTGTATTAAAGCTCATCTTCTGAATACCTGTAATGTCATAAAGCTCACTGTCTGTAATCTTAGTATAAAAATCCTCCATAATTTCACTGGTTCTCTTGTCTCGATAGTGGATAGGATTGGTTAATAGCTTGCCGTCTTTATCAAGCCATGCTCCATCAACACCCCAAGTATCAATACCAATAGAAACAATCTCCACATCCTTTAGGAGGGCAGCTTTTTTAAAGCCTTGCTTAATTTCATGAAAAATACGCATAAAGTCCCAATAAAAAGTATTCCCTAAGTACACAGGTTCATTCGGAAAGCGATGAATTTCTTCTAGTAGTAATTTGCCTTCTTTCATACTTCCTAATATTAGCCTTCCACTTGATGCTCCTAAGTCAATTGCAATATATGCCTTCCTCATCATAGTAACCTCCGCTGCTTTATTATTTTTGTTTATATGTGTTTGTTTATGAATAGCATTCACATTTTATAGCATTCACATTTTTATTTCTAAGTTATGCTCCACCTATGCACTTAAGAGAAACAACATTTAGTAGCCAAACAAGTGACGTTCTCTCGTAGTTTCTCTATAGTGTTCAGTAAAATGACTAAAAAAATACCTGTCGAAACAAAAGATCATTCTCTTATTTTCACAGGTACTCTTTATTATAATACTTCCCATATTTGGGGATCTGGACTAGGAATTACTGCACTTTGGAGATACATACCGTTTTCCGTCAATATATTTTTTGCCTTCTCCATAGATGCCTCAACAGCTGCTAGTTCTCCACTAAAGAGTGCATATGATTTGCCCGTCATTCCTCTTGCTAATCTAATTTCTATTAGTCTTGTTGGACTGGTTTTTAATATTTCATCTGAAACGCCAACAATAGAAGCTACAGAATATCCTTCTATAATACCTACTGCTTCTGGCTCACCTTTCTCTGTTACGCCATATATGGCGGGGAAAATACTTGGATCTGGATTGCCAAGCAAATAGGTATCTACTAAGACACTATCAAAGGGGGATTGCGTTGCTACTTCTAATGCCGCTTTTACAGAAGATAGTTTGCCCTGAAATAAAATAATATATTTCCCTGGACACACAACTTGGGAGATCATTAGCTTAATAGTAGCTGCCTTGACCATTGCATCAGCTGCCTTGATACCAAGTGCCACTGATCTAAATTCAGCTACGCCTAAAGATTTTGGTTCATTCACGCTTATTCTCCCCCTTTGATAATAATTTCTTTTTCTGTTATTACTTTTACAATGCCATCTATGCTGCTATGAACACATGCACTAATCCCACCTATACTTGCCTCTGCAATTTTCTGTTTTCTAGTAACTTTATCGCCTACTTTTACTATAGGATTAGCTGGCTTCCCTATATGTGCACTTATAGGAACAAAAGCAATATCTGTCGTTATCGGCTGTTTCTGTAAATAGGCATGTCCATCATAATCTTTTAACCCTAGCTTAAAAAGTAGCCTACTTGCAGGCACTTCTACACTCAGTGGATTTGCTAGTGGCACGCTTTCTTCAATCTCTGGTCTTATGCCTTGCTTCATTAATTCTTTTTTTGTTGCCATCATAAGCTCAGCTGGATTTAAATCGTGATGACATGCGTAATAAGAACACGTATTGCAGCCACAACAACCAAGTGCTGTATAAATCTTATCTGAGTTTTCTACAATCCCATTTGCAAATGCATTCATAAGCTTGTGGGGCTCAATTTTATGACCGAGTTTATTTCTTGGACATAAATCTGTACACATACGACACTGGGAGCACGACGACATTGCTCTTTTTACACTATCTAGTCCAATTTGTTTTTTCTTAACACTGAGTACGCTATTTTTAGGTAATAATAAAATAGCCTTTGTTGTTTTTGAAACCTTGATATCAGGTGAGACAAAATTGCCCATCATAGGTCCGCCCAGTAATATATCATAGTTACTAATTGTAACCGAAACTTCATCTATAAGATTTTGAATAGGTGTCCCTACAGGCACTTTTAAGACTCTAGGCTCTTTAACAGCACCAGCTATGGTCACATATTTATCTACTACTGGCGTATTTTCATAAAGACATTTGTAGATATTTAGAAGGGTTTCCACATTAAGTTCTATCACTTTCTTACTTGATGGAAGTTCTCCTTTTGGAATAACTATTCCTGTGCATTTATAAATAAGTGTTATTTCATCTCCAGCTGGATAAATATTTTCAAGTGGACAAATATTAATATTTTTATCTAATGCGGTTGCTAAAGTTAGGACATTGATCAATTCTTTATGTTTTGATTTAATGCCCCATACAGCTTTTTTTATATTTAGGGCTTTTAGCATGTCCCTGATAACAATAATCAGCTCCATGCTAAAATGCTTCATAATTTCATAATCAGTATAGATAAGAGGCTCACATTCTGCTCCATTAATCACAAGATAATGCATATCCTTGACCAGCTTTATATGGGTTGGAAAGCCTGCTCCCCCTGCTCCAATAACGCCCGCTTCAAAAATTGCTTGTGTTAATGCTTCATCGTTCATCCCCATCACCTCTTCTTTCAATGAATCCACAAAGTAAAACTAAAAAGTTCTATGTGTGGATTCTATAACTATATGCCTAAATGATTTTCATCATCAACAATACCAACTATAGCGGCATCTATAGGGGCATTCATGTTATCTATGCTGCATCTTGAACTACTACCTCTTGTGATGAGTACTATTTCGCCTATTCCTGCTCCAACGGTATCAATAGCAATAAATCTTTCTTTTTGCAGACCCATTTCTTCCAGGGTTTCTACCATAAGAAATTTATTTCCTACAAGAGCTGAATGCTTGCGTGTTGAAACAATACTGCCTACTACTTTTGCTATAGTCATATTTGCATCACCTTTATTTTTTTATAATCACTGCTTTTTCATTTGGCTTAATCCCTAGGGCATTTGCCTCATCTGTATCAATATGCATCTCTAGTGTAAAACTTGGATGGACTCTTACCTGAACGTTTTCAAAACGTCCTTTTCTTTCTTCTCCTATTTCAACAGAAACAATCTCATTATCCTGAAGACCAAATAATGCTGCATCTTTGTCATTCATATGAATATGTCTCTTAGCAACAATGCAGCCTTCACTCAGATAAAGAGCACCTTTAGGCCCTACGATTGTAATTGGTGCTGAATTTCTAATGTTCCCTGACTCACGAATAGGTGGTTTAATGCCAAGCTTTATGGCATCTGTCTGTGCAAGTTCTACCTGTGTTTCTTTTCTTACAGGCCCTAGTATACGCACATTTTCAATAACTCTTAAATTAATGCCAACAAGAGTCACCAATTCCTCCGCTGCATACTGGCCACCCATCAGTTCTTTTTTCGGATGAAGCTCAGCACCTTTTCCAAAAAGTACCTCTAAGTGCTCCTTAGATACATGCACATGTCTTGCGGATATACCTACTGGTACTACCATTTGTGTGTCAAGGTTTTTAGCAGAAGGGGCACTGCTTGGTGCACTGCCCCTATTTAATTCTCTGTATACCGCCCTGATGATTAACTGCTCTAATTCTTTTGTATTTATATTCAAGGTTTTCACCTCTTAATTAGAATTTTGGTAATATCTTTTCAATGTCTGCATGTGGTCTTGGAATAACATGTGTTGCAATAACTTCTCCAAGTCTTGAAGCAACTGCTGCACCTGCTTCTACTGCTGCTTTAACAGCACCCACGTCTCCTCTTACCATTACAGTTACAAGACCTGAACCAATTTTTTCTGATCCCACTAACTCTACATTTGCTGCTTTAAGCATAGCATCTGCTGCCTCTGTTACTGCTACAAGTCCTCTTGTTTCGATCATTCCTAATGCTTGATTGTTCATAATTTTTTTCTCCTCCTTAATAGTTGTTTGTTGTGATAGTTTATTTTGAATAGCTTGTGTTACTTCTTCTTGGACGACTACTTGCTTTGGTTCTTCTTTCTTTAAGTCATCCTTTTTAGCACTAAGCGTGCCTTTTTGTTTACTTTCAGCCATGAGTAGATCACCTACTTGTTTAGTTTTCTTGCACTATGAAGGACTAATTTTTGTACTTCTTCATGCGGACTGTTAATAGATATAGCAGCGGCCACAGTTCCTAACTTTGCTGCTACTTGTTTCCCATGCTCTAGTGCTTCTTTTACATCAGATACAGAACCTTCAATCACTAAAGATACTAGTCTGCCTCCTAATGTCTTTTCAGTTGTCACAAGACTTACATCTGCTGCCTTAAGCATAGCATCTAAAGCTTCTATTGCTGCCACATTTGCTGCGACCTCTAAAACACCTATAGCTTTCATGAAATCACCTTTCTTACCAGACTTTATTATTTAACAACTGGTAAAATCTTTTCTACATCACCATGAGGTCTTGGGATTACATGGACTGCTACTAAATCACCAAGTCTTGTTGCTGCACTTGCACCCACTTCGGTCGCTGCTTTAACAGCCCCTACATCGCCTCTTACCATTACAGTAATAAGCCCTGAACCAATTTTTTCTGTTCCAACTAATGTTACATCTGCTGCTTTAACCATTGCGTCTGCTGCTTCAATTGCTGCTACTAATCCTCTTGTTTCCACTAAACCTAATGCTTCTTGTTTCATTTCTAAATCCTCCTATTGTTTTAGTTTTATAAACAGTTTAATTTTAATAGCTTTTCTAAATCTTCATCTGGACTCGGAATAACTTTATCAGCTAAATAGCCGGATACCTCATTAGCTGCTCTTTTACCAGCATCAATGGCCGCCGTAACATCTGATACACTTCCTCTAAACTTAATCATAATAAGAAGTGGAACAGGAAGGGTTTCAGCATTTGCAGGTTTATTCTTGTCTATAGCCTCTATAGTCACATTTGATGCTTTGCACGCTGCATCTGCTGCATAAAGGGCAGTTGCAAGTCCATATACTTCTAATAGTCCTACTGCTTTTCCCATATAGCACCTCTATTGTTTATTAATGTAGGCTATTTTTACACCCTCTTGTTTCATATTTACTTCCATTGCTTTGTTTAGCTCATCTAAGCCAAATCTGTGAGTAATTAATTTGTGTGTTGGAAGGCCAATACCTTTTGCACGTTTTAAGAAGTCAAAAGTTGAAACATAATCTCTAAAGGTATATACCCAAGAACCTACAAGTGTTATTTCCTTGTTACATAAGTCAAAGTGTGGGTTAATTGTTGCATTTCCATTATCTACAAAGAAACCAAGTTCACAAAGACCGCCGCCGCGTTTAATAAATTTATAAATGTTAGAAGCTGCTGACGGAACACCTGTACATTGGAATGCAAAATCTACACCGCCATTTGTTTCTTTGTTAACATAAGTTAACATTTCATCAAAGCTAGAATAATTTTTAAAGTTAACTGCTAATCCTACACCAAATTCTTTTGCAAGAGCCAATCTCTTTTCATCCCCATCCACTGCAATGATATTTTCAATACCCATAGTACGGAGGACTGCAATTACTGTAAGACCAATTGGTCCGCAACCTTGAATAAGCACTTTACTTGCAAAGCCTAAGAGATTTGTTGTTTTCGCACGTTCAACTGCATGCATAGCTACTGCAAAAGGTTCTACTAAGATTCTGTCATCTAAAGAAAGGTCACTTACATTAAAGATTGATGAACCTTTTCTAAGCACAATATATTCTCCAAACCAACCATTAAATCTATAATCATCATCTGGTAAAAGTCCATATACATCCATGTTTGCACTTAAGTTTGCTTTTTCTGGCTTAAGTGTTGTATATTCATCATCACCTGTTAATGTCACACACGTAACGACTTTGTCACCTACTCTAAGAGGTTTGCCAAGCATATCTTGTTTAATGTTTTTACCAATTTTAACAATCTCACCTGTTCCTTCATGTCCAAGTACTGCAGGGATAAGTCCAAATGGGTCATTTTTATATTCATGAACATCTGTCCCACATACACCGCATCCTTCTACTCTTACAAGGACTTCATCATCACTGATATTAGGAATGTCATAGGTTTTTACTTGAATTTTTTGCTTTTCTATAAGATAAGCAGCTTTTCCTTTTTGTGGCACTTCTTTAGCAGTCGTGCTGCTTTCACCTTGTAAATTTTTTATCACTTGTGCGACAATCGCTTCAATGTTGTCTATATTATAAGAATCCACTTTTTTTCTCCTCCTTATCTAATGGATAGTGCATCAGCCATAACACATCTTCTTGATTTAGTAAATGTTGCTGCGTTGGTGAGTCCTTCACCAGTTTTACTTGCTATAGTAAAGGTTGTAAATCCTTCTCCACCAAAACCAATGCCTGCATAAGAAGGTGCATTTTTCACGAAGATGGCTGTATCTAAAGCCTTACCATATTTTGTTAAGTTGTAGATGTTTGATGAATGCATGTGTGCTGAGTGCCTATTGCCACCTTCTAATTGTTTTGCAACTTCGATACCTTCATCCACATTATTTACTCTTACAATTCCTAAAATAGGCATCATAAGCTCTTCACCAACGAGCATATGATCTTTTGGTGCTTCAAAAATAATACATCTTATGCTTTCAGGTACCTCTATTCCCATACCTCTTAAAATAACACTTGCATCTCTTCCTACATAATCTCTATTGATGATATGCTTTCCATTTTTTGCGACTAATATAGTTTTAGCAAGCTTTTCAATTTGTTCGCCTTTTAGCATATAACAGTCATTTTCTTGAAGCATGTAATGAATGAGTTCATCAGCAACTTCATTAACTACAATAACTTCTTTTTCTGCAATACATGGTAAGTTGTTATCAAATGTAGCACCATTGATAATATCTTCTGCTGCTTTTCTTATATTAGCTGTCTCATCAACTAGAACTGGTGGATTACCTGCACCTGCTGCAATACCTCTTTTACCACTTTGCAAAATCGCTTTAACCACTCCTGGACCACCTGTAGCTACTAAAAGCTGTATGTCAGGATGTTTAAATAAAACGTTTCCTGTTTCTGCAGTTGGGAGTAATACACTGGTTACAATGTTCGTAATGCCTCCAACTTCCTTAGCCGCTTGATTCACCAGTTGCACTGCAAAGTTTGATGTTTTAGCTGCATTTGGATGTGAATTAAATACTACTGTATTTCCTGCTGCAATCATGCCTATCGCATTACAGAAAACAGTTTCTGATGGGTTAGTTGATGGTGTAATGGCTCCAACAACACCAAATGGTCCTCTTTCAACAAGTGTAAGACCTTGATCGCCACTCCATGCTGTTACTTCTATACATTCTGTACCTGGCGTTTTTTTAGCTACTAGTTCATGTTTGAGTATCTTGTGCCCAATCTTTCCCATACCCGTTTCATGAACTGCCATCTGTGCTAACTCTTCTTTATTCTCTAAAATCTTTTCTCTAATACGAGCAATAATCTTTTCTCTAAACTCAAGAGGCATTTTATGAAGTTCGATTTGAGCTTCTTTTGCCTTTTTTATTGCCTCTTCAATATCTTCAAATATACCGTCTCCAAGACTTGTAGGCTTAACTTTTGTTGCCTTTGTATCTGCCTTTGCATCTACTTTTCCAATCATATTTTTAACAACTTCTTCAACAACTTGTTTTAATTCTGTGTCATTCATTTTTTCACTCTCCTCCTAAGCAAAATGAGCACCATATCTAGCAAAATCTATATCATCTGTCGCGGCTCCTCCGCTTACACCCACAGCTCCTATAACAATGCCATTTACCTTTATAGGATAACCGCCTCCAAGAGTCACAATCTTTGCATCAAGCATATTTTCTAGTCCTTCGAATTGTGCTCCTTTAGCTGTGAGCTGTGCAAGTTCATGTGTAGGCATCTTTAGTGCTGCTGCAGTAAATGCTTTTTTTATTGCTAATTCATAACTAATCACAAATGCCTCATCCATAGCTTGAACGCTAATAGGATTTCCTTCTTTTGATACAACTGCTATCACCACATTTATGCCTTTATAAGCAGCGTATTCTTTAACTTTTTCTATAATTTGATTGGCAAATTCTAGGTTTAATAATGTATCTAGGTTAATCATTTGCCTTTCTTTAACACCCTGTTCTTTTCTATCATTTTCTTTGCTAACAAGCTTCGTTTTCATATTTTCCTCTACCTTAGCAAATTCTTTGTCTATATACCTTGCAACACTATATAGGTAATCTGCAAGTCTGTTGATATACTGTCTGACTTCTTTTTCCATGCCTTCGCACTTTGCAAGTGCTCTATCTGCTCTTCTTGCTACAGTCCTTGCAATATCTGCCTTAGCAGACAGTGGATTAGCACCTGGTAAAATAAAACCTTTAAACCCGCCTACTTCATCCATATATCTATCAATGGAGTTTTCTAACTGTCTTATAGCTTCTTCTTTATCTTGCCAAGTGTCAGGTTTCGTTGATGCCACATCACCCATTAAGCGTATTAATATTTTTTGAATCTTTTCTAGTTCTTGTGCTATTGGTGTATTGGGTAAACTTACTTTTAATCCTCCAATGTGACTGGTTAGTTCATCAATACTGCCAAGCACTTCTATTCTTGGATCTGATTTTGGAACACGTTCTCCTGAATATAGACTGGTTATTCCTCCATCTCCTGTCTTTGTATAGATATTCATTTGTCTCCTCCTTATATAGAATCCACACTTTGAACTTTCAGTTATACTTTGTGGACCCATCAGAGAGAATCAACATTAAGTTATTAGATAAATGAAATGTTTTAGTTGCTTCTCTATATTTCAATAAGTGGATTTCCTTTTACATAACGTGCTGCATTTTGTCCTAATATCCTATGAGCCTTAAACGTTATCAAAAGTGGCTTTTCAGGAACCTTTTGTATATAAAGAGCAGCATTTTTTTCATAAAGTCCTATTCCTGTCTCTATTTGAGAAACGTTTGCCGCCTTATATCCCAGAATCTTTTCACTTTCGTCTAGCTTTTCATCTACTACTCTGTATAAGACCCCTTCTTCTTCAATTCCTGCTAATAGTTCTTTTAGCGCCTCTTTGTCTGGGCTATTTGTTAAAATGACTATCTCAGGTCTTATCATATTTGTCCCACCTTTGAAAGCACAAGTCCTGTCGCAACAGCATTTCTTGGCCCCTGAGTGCCTCTGATTTCTCCCTTACCAACTACAATATTAAAATAAGATAGCTCTTCTAAAATCATGTTCGGTATTTCAAAATCTAAAGCACTTCCGCCTACTAAGACAACATTTGAAATTGCCCTTATATCACCATTTGGTGCTACATTTTTTAATGCTCTGATTGCATTTTTAACAAAGACTTCTCT
This sequence comes from Bacillota bacterium, assembly GCA_023410675.1. GTDB lineage: Bacteria > Bacillota > Clostridia > Lachnospirales > Cellulosilyticaceae > JAEYPM01. The sequence goes on from JAEYPM010000082.1 coordinate 29,656, forward strand.
TTTTGCCAGTTTTCTTGTCATCACTATCTTTTCCAGACTGTGCTTACTATCTATAGGAATAAGTTCTTTTTCTTTGCAAATAACTACCTTACCAAATACTTTTGGACTAAGGGGCTCTTCAAAAAACTTTACTGCTCCTGTTTCAAGACGTATATAAAAGAGGCTTTCAACTTTGGCTAAAGGATATCTTTTAATGTCTTCGGATAATGACATATTGTTTATGGCAAGTTGTGTATCTATGAGCATTGTAATAAAGTTCCCTGCTCCAGCTAAGTGTACTGTTCTTACCACGCCTTTATCTGTCATAATTGCTGCATCTGTTGAACCACCACCTAAATCTAAGATCGCCAGTGGCAACATGCTGCCCCTTGTTGTCAGTGCTCCAAGACTTGCCATCACAGCTTCTACACCCGAAACCTCTGTAGCAATGTTAAATTCCTTTTCTAACGCCTGTGCTAATTTCTGCATAGGCAACTTATCTGTTTTAACCATGGCTGCTAAAGCAACTGCTTTTTCAAGGGCTACTTCTCCTGCTAAAGCTCCTTTAACATCAATAGGAATAAGTACATCTACTGCTAATAAATCCCTAATATTAATATTTTGCATGGTACTTGATGATAGTTCGTAAAGTTCGTTACGCATTCGCTTCAGCATACTGCCTACGTTACTACCTTCATCCCCCTCAATATTTTGGATATCATTAACTTCGGAGAGAGCTGCCATAATGTTTTCGCCGCCCTGATCAATACCTACTTCTCTTTTGCCTTGGTCTTTTCCAGTTAGAATTAATTTTCCAGCTGGAAGAACTTTTTCTTTTACCTCTCCATCAGGGGTCCTGACAACTACTGCCGAGCGGTTCCCTATAAGACTTTTTGCAATAGGGATAATACGCCTTGTTTCTTCATGTGTAAGCTTAAATATATTTGCAATGCTGTAAGGATTAGATAAGCTTTGCACTGTACTTCCAGACGTTGCAACCTCTATTGCAGCTTGCATGCCTATTGGAATACGTTCAATATATCTGACTTCATCAACAATCGGAATCTTAAAAGGTATTCTGTTTTGTATGAGCACTGCTTCATCTTGTTGTACAATAGCTCCTGTAATATGCTTTTTAGACTCTGTTATGATCTTAGCAGCCCGCTCATAATCAATTCCCTTTGGGATAATAATGATATAATTTTTATTCTCATCAGCACTTGAAAGCTCTGTAATCAGTAAGGTTTCGCCTATACCTAATCCTTCTCCACTAGGCGTATCTGGATCGTGTCCTATCATGGTTGAATCCGTGATAATTGTTTCGGTAATGGTCTCCATTGCTGTATCTCCAATAACTGGAGCTGCTTCATTAAGACATATCCTATCTAGGTCACTCAGTGAAAGCTTTGCTTTTTCTAAAGCGAGCAGTAATGCTTCCTTAAGCCCTCTTATATTGCTAATCGTTCCTTTTGCACCCGTGGTCATTGCCTGACTACTGCTTTTAAAGGTAATATTCTCATTAGCATCTATTTCTGCGATACAAACCTCTGTTGTTGAATTGCCTATATCAATGCCTGCTAGTAGTTTTTTCAAGGCTTTCACCTACTCTTTGCGGAGTATATTTCTTTTTTGGTAAACTGCTAAGGTTTCTCTTACCAGCTCTGCACAAATCGGTGCATTATACTCCTCTTCAAGTTTCTTAGCTATTTGGCTTAACTCTTGCTCTGTTGAGCGATAAGGTCTTAGACTGTTATAAATGTCCAAAATCACATCATCTGGAACATCTATGAGTTCTGCAGCTCTTACAAAGTTTTCCGCAAGCTGAGGTTTACCATCCTCAAGTGCCACTTTAGCCTGCAACATAAGTGTATCTCTTGAAATAGAAATATCCTTAATGCCAAGATTACCACTAATGATATTTTCCATTGTTACATCTGAAAGTTTTTTTCCTGTTTTACTACTAATAAGCTCAGGGTATTTCTCGATTAATGGGTATAAATCCATCTCTTTCACCCTCCTTACATCGAAGTAGTCATGAGGATCGGTTCTCCTCGTTCTACTACTAATTCTGTTTCTATTGTATGCATCAGTGCTGATTTAACCTGATACTTTGGCCTACACATAGGATCATTTTGAATAGGTATAGGTATAACTTGTTCACCTTTTGCATACTTTGCTGCATTTTTTCCTATTTGTCTATAGGTTTCTAAAGTAAGCAGTGGTGCCTGTGGAAATAACTCTAAATTGGTTAAAGGATATAGATCCTTTTGATGAATAACCGCTGTTCCTTTTGACTGAAGACCAATCCCTACACCTGATCCTACTAACTTAGCTACATCATTGCCCATAAAAGAAACATCTGAAGTACGCATGATGCGATAGACTTTTGGGATCATCCCCTCTTCTTCTATACCTGCCATGATTTCTTTTAAAACTTTATCATGAGGAAGTCCATTGATGGTGTACTGAATCTTATCTCCATAAGCAGGACCAATACCGATTCCAACTTCTTTTGGACTTTTGTAATGACTTGTTTGTTTATTTTCATCTGGCATATCTGATTTTGGGGCTTGATGGGGAAGGTCCTTAAGAATCTGTTTGACTATATCTGCTATAATTTTTTCATCCATATTCTTTCTCCCTCCTACTGCAACTGCTCTGGAGAGATAATATGTGGAATAGCTTTTATCTCTTCCCATCTTTGATTGCTTATTTGATAACCTGTGCCAGGTCCCATGTAATCATTCTTATAGTTAACAGCACTTTGTACTTTAAAGCTTGTATCAAGTATGGCTGCTGTATGAAGGTAATCACCTGTCATACGTTGCTTAAACATTTCTAAAAGACTTTCTGCCACATCCTCATAACCACTCTTATAAAGTGCCTTAATAATATCAATGCCAGTTACATTTGTTTTCATTAGTTCATCAATAGCTGCTAAATCTTTTATAACATCCCTGTCAGGAACATCATCACTAGAGTGTGCGTAAGTAGCAGCCTCTACTTCTTCATCTGTAATTTCCGGGAACCCTAGTTCTTTAAATATTGCTTGCATTGCCTTTGCCGCTTTATTTCTTACCTTGATAACCTCTTCTTCTTTAACAGGTCTTAATCCGCCATCCACTTTTAAATCCCTTTGAATAACGTTATAGTCATCAAAGTCTTCTGCATCAAAGTTAGATCCTGCAAACATATTATCCTTGTTGGGTACACCACTATATCCTGAGAAAATAAAGTCTGTACCTGGAAGCATTTGCATAAGCATCCTTGCTGTTCTTCTAATATCTGAGTGTGAGAAGGTTTGGTCATTACTTGATGCTACTTCTAAATCTAAAATCGCAGCAATTAAGTTTTCTGCCAGTATTGCTCTTACCCCAGAAGGAACTGAAGCCGTAATGCCTACACAGCTTACTGAACCATTTTGTATCCCTTGAACACCAGCACCCTTGGTAACCATAAGGCATCTTGTTTCAAGATAAAGCATAGATTTCTTTTCTGCATTTCCCATTAAAACTTCAGAACCTGTTCCTGAAGTGTATCTCATTTTTAGGCCTCTTGATGCATATGCTGAAGCTAAAAATGCTTTAGAATAAGGTGTATCATCACCATCTATAAATACTTTTTCAGTACCATATACAGATATGGTTTCTGCATAAGTTGTAAATCCTCTCATTCCAAGCTGAAGTTCTACAGCCTCTTCAACCGAGCACTGGGTAAGAACACCCCTTGCTCCTATTTGTGAACCTACCAAAAGACCAATCGCATTAAAAGGAGCATATCTTGCAATACCTACTGTTGTCTCTTCTTCTCTAAAGCCTCTAAGTGCCCCTTCTGCAGCATCTGCTGCAATTAATACTGGATTGTCTTTGGCATTTGTAATATGTGCTTGATTTGCTGGATGTTTTCTTGACCTCATTTTTTGCATAGCCATCATCATCTCTACCACATTCAGATGACTCATCACTCTTGTAAGTTTAGCTGGTGTAAAGCCTTTTGCAATCTTAATGATCTCTTCCCTTGGTACATGAATATCTACAAGCATACGTGCTATATCGATTGTTTGTATTTCCATACTTTCTTTTGCAACTGTAACATCAATATAGTGGTCTGCAATAAAGTAATCCATAAAGTCAAAGTCTTCTCTTTTTTTACCATCCATTTCGACTACTTTACCATTTTCAATAGTTATGGAAGGAGAAGGATCATAAGGGCTAAGCATTGCCACAAAACCTTTTTCTGGCCATTCATCGATAAAACCATCTTTATTTACAGGGCGATTATCCAGCACTTGCATTCTTTTCGAACGTTTCACTGCACCTCACTCCCATCTTATTTCGTAAGTTGTGCCATGACTTCTTTTGTAATACGTGCTATAAGGTCTGATTGACTTGTAGCATTTGCTGCTGGTTTATTTTCATTACAAGCACATACTCTGTTCTTGCAATTTTCATCATGTGTACATGCTTCTCCATCTGGTTTTGTACATGTACCTTCTTTTAAGATACAAGGATATTTACCAGGTACATTAAATGATTTTCTAAGTTCAACTAAACGTTTTACTTCATGTCTTGGAAGTTCTTTAGCTCCACCTAACATTTGTGCTCTGTAAGCTAATTCTGCGTAGAATTCCAAGCTTTCCATTTTGAAGTACGCACCCATTAAGTCAATGCCCCATGATAATGCTCCGTGGTTTGCAAGAAGTACAGCATCATGTGTTTCAAAGAATGGCTCAATTGCATCTGGAATTTCCATAGTTGATGGAAGACCATATGGTGCAATAGGTACTTCACCTAAGAAAATAGTAGCTTCTGGCATAATTTGCTTATCAAGTGGTATACCTGCAATAGCATGTGCTGTTGCATACATTGGGTGTGCGTGAATTACTGCATTAACATCTTCTCTTTTTTCATATACACGAAGGTGCATTTTGATTTCTGAAGATGGTTTATGCACGCCATCTGTCTGAAGAACATTTCCTTTTAGGTCGATTTTACAAATCATGTTTGGTGTCATAAAGCCTTTACTTACGCCTGTTGGTGTGCAAAGAATTTCATTAGGGCCTATTTTACAAGAAAAATTTCCATCATTTGCTGCAACCATTCCTCTATTATAAACACGTTTACCAATCTCACACATTAGTTTTCTTACTTCAAACTCATTAACAAACATATGTTACCTCCTGATTTTTGTTTTTTGTTGCTTTTTGTTGTTTTTTCTTTGCTTGATTTTATTTTATCACTAAAGATACTTTATTTCAACCTACTTTTACATTTTATTTCCCTTTATTTTATTGGTTTTTTTATACAACAGGCAAAAACATGTTTGTTTTTATGTTGGCTCTTTTCTTATTATTTTGAGTAATTAATCTATTCTCTGACTTTTTTGTTATATTTTATTTCTTGCACTGTTTCTTATTGTATTTCTTAATTCTATTTCTTATTCTATTTCTTATTGGTGGTATAAATTGTAAATCTCCATAACTTCTTTCAAAGGTCTCATCCCTGATATGGAATTGCTATGGGAAAGATTACATGCTGCTGTTGCACTTGCAATCTTAAGCCCTTTTTCTATATCAAGATTTTTATAAAGACTATAAAGCATCCCTGCACAAAAAGCATCTCCTGCTCCTACACTTCCTTTAATATATCCTTTAGGAAGTTTTAAAGAAGGTGTGCAATAAAATCTTCCATCATTACCCATTGCCCATCCACCTTCTGGTGCATGAATGACCACTAAATCTTTAACCCCTAAGTCTAAAATCTGTTTGCAAATTTCCTCTATATTCTTTATATCTATCTTGCCTTCATGATCACGAGGTAAAATATCTACCGTTTTTCCAGCCTCTATCTCATTACTAATAAAATAGTTGCAATATTTTAGGCTTGGTTTAACAACCTTTGCAAACCTGTCACTATCCTCACTAACAAGATCCATAGATGTCTTAACTCCCATGCTTTGTACTCTGGCTAATGTTTTTGCCATCATCGTGCCATGCTCTTCATCATATGAGTCAAACTGATCAAGAAGTAGTGCGTAACCTATATGAAAAATGTCTGCTGATAAGTAATCAAAATCGATGTCTTTGTCACTAAAAATAGCATTTGCACCTCTTGCATGGAAAAATGTTCTTTCTCCTGTATCTATCACTGTCATTACATCAGTAAAGGAAGTTACTTCATTTTTATAGACTTTGATACCTTGTGTATCTATGTGATACTTACTTAGCATCTGGATTAAATACTCTCCGTTACTATCGTCTCCAACGGCTCCTATACACTTTAAGGGAATATCCTGATCAATAATGGCTAAATCAATCAAGGTGTTTGAGGCACATCCACCAACACATTGGGATACATCGCTTATATTGCATAACATCCCCTTATCAGGATACGTATCGGTCATCTTTACATAATCCACAAGTAAATTGCCTGCTACAATTATTCCTTTTCCCATATACTTCACCACCTATGCACGATTTGAACTACCAAATAATCTCATTTTAGAAATTACCTCTTCTTTAATGCCATCCATTGTCTTATTAATCAAATCAGGATAACTTATATTTGTTTTTTGGCTACTTAACTGCTTTACAACATTTTGTACGACTAATGCAACAA